>NZ_NYWI01000029.1:0-406562 GCF_002684955.1 Tistrella sp.
ACCGGTCGCCGTGCCGGCGCCGAGGTTCACGGTCACAGCCGCTGCGGCGGCGGCATAGCTGACGGTGTCGGTGCCGTCGCCGCCGTCGAGGGTGTTGTCACCGGCATCGCCGGTCAGCGTGTCGTCGAAATCGGTGCCGATCAGGTTTTCGATCGAGGTCAGCGTATCCTGTTCGGTGCCGATGGTGGCGGTGCCGGTGGTGAGGTCGGCGACCACGGCGGCTGCGGCGCCGGCATAGCTGGCGGTGTCGAGGCCGTCGCCGCCGTCGAGCGCGTCGTTGCCGGCGCCGCCGGCCAGGATGTCGTCGCCCAGGCCGCCGGCGAGGCTGTTGTCGCCGGCATCGCCGGTCAGGATGTCGTTGCCGCTGCCGCCGATCAGGTTCTCGATCGAGGTCAGGGTATCGCCGACGCTGTTGGGGCCGCCCAGCGTGACGGTAAGGTCGGTGGTGAAGGCCTGGTAGCTGACGGTGTCGGTGCCGGTGTGGCCGTCGATGAGACTGGCGCCGGCGCCGCTGACGATGATGTCGTCACCCTGGCCGCCGATCGCGTTCTCGATATCGATCAGCTGGTCGCCCTCGCTGCTGCTGCCCGCGGCCAGGTCGATGGTGAGACCGGTGGTCTGTTCGATATAGCTGGCAGTGTCGCTGCCGGCACCGCCTTCCAGGCGGTCGGCGCCGTTGCCGCCGCGCAGCAGGTCGTCTCCGGCGCCGCCGCGCAGGATGTCGTCGCCATCGGCGCCGGCCAGACGGTCGTCGCCGTCGCCGCCGTCGAAGGTGTTGGCGATGCTGGTGCCGTTCAGGACGTCGTCGCCACTGCCGCCGATCAGACCTTCGATCGAGGAGAAGAGGTCTTCATTGCCTTGGGTCTCGCCCAGATTGACCGTAACGCCGGTGGTGCGGTCTTCATAGCTGGCGGTGTCGAAACCGTCGCCGCCGATCAGGGCATCCTGGCCCAGCCCGCCGATCAACCGGTCGTCGCCTGTGCTGCCGCTCAAACGGTTCTCGCCGTCGGTGCCGATGATCACATCGTCGAAGGCCGTGCCGGTGGCGTTCTCGATCGAGATCAACTGGTCCTGGTCCGAGGTGGTGCCGCCGGCCAGATCGATGGTCATGAAGCTCTGTGCATCGGTCGCCACGAAGGTGTCGATACCGTCGCCGCCGTCGATCCGGTCGGCGCCCGCACCGCCATAAAGGACGTCGTCGCCGAGTCCGCCCCGAAGGTCGTCGTCGCCGTCGTAGCCGGCCAGAAGATTCGCCGCGTCATCACCGATGACGACATCGTCGAAGCTGCTGCCGTAGACGTTCTCGATCGAGCTGTAGCTGTCGCCGGTCGCCGTGCCGGCCGTGCCGGTACCGGTGGCGAGATCGACCGCGATGCCGCCGGCGGCGTCGCGGTAATAAACCCCGTCGATGCCCGCGCCGCCGATGAAGGTCTCGCTGCCGGCGGCATCGATCAGCAGGTCGTCACCATCGCCGCCGTCGAGCCGGGCACCGTCGATGGCCAGGATGACGTCGTTCTGCGCGCTGCCGATCACCGCCTCGACATTGGAGAGCTGATCGATCGGCGCGCCGGCGGTGAAGCCGGCGAAATTGCCGGCACCGGCCTGGCCGGTGGTGAGGTCGATGCGCATATCGGCCGAGGCGGCGGCATAGCTGACCGTGTCGAAGCCCGCGCCACCGTCGATGACATTGACGCCGGCCGTGCCGCTGAGCGTGTCGTCGAAGGCCGAGCCGGTGACGTTTTCGATCGAGATCAGCGTATCGGCGCCGTCGCCGGATGCTTCGCCCGCCTCCAGATCCACGGTCACGGCGCCTGTGGCATCGGCATAGCTGACGGTGTCGGTGCCGGCGCCGCCGTCGAGGATGTTGTCGCCGGCATTGCCGCCGAGCGTGTCATCGAAGGCCGAGCCGGTGACGTTTTCGATGGCGATCAGCGTGTCGCTGCCGTCGCCGGTTGCCGTGCCCGCGGCGAGGCTGACGGAGACAGCCGCGGCCGCCGCGGCATAGCTGACGGTGTCGATGCCGTCGCCGCCATCCAGGGTGTTGGCGCCGGCATCGCCGGCAAGCGTGTCGTCGAAGGCGGAACCGATGAGGTTCTCGATCCCGGTCAGGCTGTCGGTGCCATCGGCACCGGTGACGGTACCCGTGCCGAGATCCGCCGTCACGGCGCCGGTTGCGCCAGCGTAGCTGACGGTGTCGCTGCCGTCGCCGCCGTCGAGGACGTTGTTCCCGGCATCGCCGCTGAGCATGTCGTCGAAGGCCGAGCCGATGACGTTTTCGATCGCGATCAGCGTGTCGGTGCCGTCGCCGGTTGCGGTTCCCGCGGCCAGATCGACCGTCACCGCGGCTGCGGCTGCGGCATAGCTGACCGTGTCGAGGCCCTGACCGCCGTCGAGGATGTTGTTCCCGTCCGTTCCACCGAGCGTGTCGTCGAAGGCCGAGCCGGTGACGTTTTCGATCGAGGTCAGCATGTCGGCGCCGTCGCCGGTTGCCGTGCCTGCGGCCAGATCGACCGTCACCGCGGTGGCGGCCGCGGCATAGCTGACCGTGTCGATGCCGTCGCCGCCGTCCAGCCGGTTCGCACCGCCATCGCCGGCCAGCAGGTCGTCGAAATCGGAACCGATGACGTTTTCGATCGCGGTCAGGCTGTCGGTTCCGCCGCTGCCGTCATCCGCGCTGCCGGCGGCGAGGTCGACCGAGACCGCCGCCGCGGCGGTGGCATAGCTGACGGTGTCGGTGCCGTCGCCGCCGTCAATGCTGTCGTTGCCGAGGCCGCCGGTGAAGCTGTTGGCACCGGCATCGCCGGTCAGGCTGTCGTCGAAATCGGAGCCGACCAGGTTTTCGATCGCGATCAGCGTGTCCTGTTCGGTGCCGCTGGTGGCGGTGCCGGTTGAGAGGTTCGCGGTCACGGCCGCGGCGGCTGCGGCATAGCTGGCGGTGTCGATGCCGTCGCCGCCGTCGAGCGTGTCGTCGCCCGCGCCGCCGGCCAGCAGGTCGTTGCCGCCCAGACCGCGGATGACATTGGCCCCGGCCGAGCCGGTGAGGATGTCGTCGAAGGCCGTGCCGGTCAGGTTCTCGATCGAGATCAGCGTGTCGCCATCGGGGTTGGCGCCGGTTTCGAGATCGACCGCGACGCCGCTGTCGCGGCCGTCATAGCTGACCGTGTCGAGCCCATCGCCACCATCGAGGATATCGGCGCCCGCACCGCCGTTCAGCGTGTCGTCGCCGGCGCCGCCGGCCAGGTTGTTGTCCTGATCGTCACCGGTCAGGCTGTCATTGCCGCTGCCGGCGATGACGACCTCGATGTCGATCAGCGTATCGCCATCCGGCCCGGTGCCGCTGGCGAGATCGATGGTGAGATTGCCGGTCTCGCTGCTGTAATCGGCCGTATCGACGCCCGCGCCGCCGTCGAGGGGGTCGGCGCCGGCGCCGCCCGCCAGGATGTCGTCGCCATCGCCGCCGTCGAGCCGGTTGTCCCCGGCATCGCCGGTGAGGGTGTCGTTGCCGCTGCCGCCGCGCACGCCCTCGATCGAGATGAATGTGTCGCTGTCCGGATTGGCTCCGGTGGCAAGGTTCACCATGACCGGGCCGGTGCGATCGGCATAGTCGGCAAGGTCGATACCGTCGCCGCCGTCCAGGGTGTCGCGGCCGAGCCCGCCCTGAAGCAGGTCGTCGCCGGCACCGCCGGTCAGGCGATTGTTGCCGGTATTGCCGATCAGCAGATCGTCATGGGCGCTGCCGGTGAGGTTTTCGATGCCGACAAGCACGTCGCCGACCGCTTCGTCATCCGGGGCCGTGCCGATGCCACCCGACACCAGGCTGACGGAAACGCCCGCGGCCGCATCGGCATAGCTGGCGGTGTCGGATCCCGAGCCGCCTTCCAGCCGGTCGGCGCCGCGGCCGCCTATCAGGATATCGGAGCCGGCGCCGCCGATGAGAACGTCGTCGCCATCACGGCCCTCGACGATGTCATTGCCGCTACCGCCGTCGATGGTGTCGGACTGATTGCTGCCGGCGATGATGTCTGCGTGATAGGAGCCGATGATCGCTTCGATGCCCGAGTACTGGTCACCCGCCGCGTCTCCGCCCGATCCACCGGAGATCAGGTCGACATGTACGCCGCTGGTCGCCCCGCCGTAGTCTGCCGTGTCAAAACCACTGCCGCCTTCGAGACTGTCCGCGCCAGCGCCACCTGCGAGAACGTCATCGCCGTCACCACCGGTCAGCTCGTCATCGCCATCGCCACCGTCGAGGGTGTCGTCGCCATCCCGGCCTTCGAGCCTGTTGTCGCCCGCATCGCCGATGAGCGTATCGGCCCCCGACCCGCCGATAACGCCCTCAATCCCGGTCAGCAGATCGCCATCCGGGTTCTCCCCATCCAGTTCGACGGTCAGATCATCGCTGCGGTCGGCATAGCTGACCATGTCGAAACCGTCGCCGCCCGCCAGTTCGTCCGCGCCATAGCCGCCGTCGAGAATGTCGTCGCCGGCGCCGCCGATCAGGATGTCGTCATTGTCGCTGCCGGTCAGGCGGTCATTGCCCGCACCGCCTTCCAGGCCCTCGATCGAGATCAGGGTGTCGCCGTCGGGAACGGTGCCGCCGAGCGTGGCTTCGATCCCCTCGGTGCGGTCGGCATAGCTGGCGATGTCGAGACCCGCCCCGCCATCGAGCGTGTCGGCACCGAGGCCGCCGCGCAGCACATCGTTGCCGTCGCCGCCCGCAAGCGTGTTGACGCCGTCATCGCCGATCAGCGTGTCGTTGCCGCTGCCGCCGGTGAGGTTCTCGATACCGGTCAGGCTGTCGCCACCCGTGGCGGTGCCCTGGGTGAGGTCGGCGGTGATGTTGGTGGTGCTGTCGGCATAGCTGGCGGTGTCGGTGCCGTCCCCGCCGATGAGGGTATCGGCACCGAGACCACCGCGCAGAAGGTCGTCCCCCGCGCCGCCCGTGAGGACGTTGTCGCCGTCATCGCCGCCGAGCTGGTCGTTGCCGCTGCCGCCGGTCAGGTTTTCGATGCTGCTGAAGCTGTCACCGTCGGAGGCCGTGCCGGTCGCGAGATCGGCAATGACGGTGGTGGTCCGCTCGGCGTAATCGGCGGTATCGGTACCGTCGCCGCCCGCGAGTGTGTCGGCACCCAGGCCGCCGCGCAGCACGTCGTCGCCATCGCCGCCGATGAGCGTGTTGGCGCCGTCATCGCCGGTCAGGCTGTCGTTGCCGCTGCCGCCGGTCAGATTTTCGATGCTGCTGAAGCTGTCGCCGTCGGGGGCCGTACCGGTTGCGAGGTTGGCGACCACGGTGGTGGTGCGCTCGCCGTAATCGGCGGTATCGGTACCATCGCCCCCCGCGAGTGTGTCGGCACCCAGGCCGCCGCGCAGCACGTCGTCGCCGTCGCCGCCCGAAAGCGTGTTGATGCCGTCATCGCCGGTCAGGACATCGTTGCCGCCGCCACCGGTCAGGTTTTCGATGCCGATGAACACGTCATCGTCGGTGTTGAGACCGGTCGCGAGATCCGCCGTGACCGAGGTGGTGCGACCGGCATAGCTGGCGGTATCGATACCGTCACCGCCGTCGAGCGTATCGGCGCCGAGGCCGCCACGCAGGATGTCGTCGCCGGCGCCGCCCGAGAGCGTGTTGGCGCCGTCATCGCCGCCGAGCACGTCGTCATGGGCGGAGCCTTCCAGGTTCTCGATACCGACCAGCACATCGCCTTCGGCATCGCCCCCCGCACCGATGACGGCCTCGGCGACGGTGACCGTCGCGCCGCCGGCAAAGCCGGCCCAGCTTCCCTCGATCGTCTGGCGGTTGGCCAGATCGACCGTCACCCCCGCTGCCGAGCCGGCGTAAGAGGCCGTGTCGGCATCCTCGGCAGGGTCGTAGAGATCGGTGGTGTCGGCGGGCAGGGCCAGCTCGCCGCCGACGATCAGATCCGCACCGGCGCCGCCGGCGAGGGTATCGTTGCCCATGCCGCCTTCAAGGAAATCCGCCCCGGCGCCGGCATCGATGATGTCGTCGCCTTCGCCGCCGAGGATGCTGTCGTCACCCTGGTCGCCGTAGACGGTGTCGTTGCCGTCTCCGGCCTCGATCTCGTCGGCGCCGTCGCCGCCGTAAATCGTATCGTCCCCGGCTTCCCCGAGGAGGCGATCATCGCCTGTACCACCATCTATGATGTCGTTACCCGCACGGCCCCTGAGCGTGTCGTCGCCACCCAGGCCCAGAAGGGTGTCGTCGCCGGACGTGCCGTTGATGATGTTGTTCGCATCGGTACCGGTGTAGGTCGCCATGCCGCCGTTCCCTCGCCTGCGGGGCACATGATGCGGGCATGTTGATGTGTGTCTGGATGGTCAGTCAACTACAAGGAAAGATGGAAATTTTACGTTAATACCAATGGTGTTAAAAATGCGCTGACAGATCAAACAGGTGATCATGTCATGGTTAACGAGAGTTTAATGAACTTTTTGCGCGGAATGGGATGCGGCAGCGCGCACGCCCGGTTCTGATGGTGCGCAGACAGGAAGACGGCCCGCGGCTGATGACAACCGCGGGCCGCCGGGTCTGCGCTGCCTGCCGAAGGTCAGAGCAGGAAGGCGTCGGCCGAGAAGTCCGCCACGGGCAGGGCGACCTCGAAGAGGAAGTTGCTCGTCCCATCACCGTCGGTGTCAATGCCGACGCTGGTATAGCCGGCATTGACGGAGGCAGTGATGCGCACTTCGCCGGCCGTGCCCGTATACGCGCCGCTGCCGATATAGGTCATCGTCTCGTGAGCGCTGGTTGACGGATCGATATCGAAGGTGGAGAGGTCGATCCGGTCGCCGGCGGCGATATCGAGATCCATGATCCGGTCACGCGAACTGGTGCCGGCGTTGCTGTCGGTGAGTGACTGGAACACGAAGCGGTCGGCACCGTCGCCGCCGGTCATGATGTCGCGTCCTGAACCGCCGATCAGGACATCGTCGCCGTCACCGCCCGACAGCGTGTCATTGCCGGTGTTGCCGAGCAGAATGTCGTCGCCATTGCCGCCCGCCAGCAGATCATCTCCGGAATAGCCGTCAAGCTGGTTGTTGCCGCCATCGCCGGTGACGGTGTCGTTCTCGGTGCCGGCGATCACGTTTTCGATCGAGATCAGCGTGTCGTCATGCGGCGCAGTGCCGGTTGAGAGGTCGATGGTCAGATCGACATGCTGTTCGACATAGCTGATGGTGTCAGTGCCCGCGCCGCCATCCAGTGTGTCGGCGCCGTTGCCGCCGCGCAGCAGATCGTCGCCATTGCCGCCGGTCAGAACGTCGTCACCATCCGCACCGGCCAGCCGATCATTTCCGTCACCACCGATAAAGATGTTGTCGATGCTGGTGCCGTTGAAGATGTCGTCGCCGCTGCCGCCGATCAGCCCTTCGATCGAGGCGAAGCGATCTTCGTTGCCTTCAGTGGCGCCCAGGAAGACGGTGACGCCCGTCGTGCGGTCCTGATAACTGGCGAAGTCGAAGCCGTCGCCGCCGATCAGGGCATCTTCACCCAGGCCACCGATCAGGATGTCGTCGCCGCCGCTGCCGCTCAGGCGATTGTCGCCGGCATCGCCGATGATGGTGTCGTTGAAGGTGGTGCCGGTGACGTTCTCGATGGAGGTGAGGGTGTCCTGGTCCGAAGTGGTACCGCTGGCAAGGTCGATGGTCATGCCGGCAGTGGCATCGGTTGCCACGAAGGTATCGGTGCCGTCGCCGCCGTCAATCTGATCGACGCCTGCGCCACCATAGATGATGTCGTCGCCAAGCCCGCCGCTGATCGTATCGTCACCGGCATAACCGACCAGCGTGTTCGCGCCGTCATTGCCCGTGATCACGTCGTCGAACTGGCTGCCGTAGAGGTTTTCGATGCCGGTATAGATGTCGCCATTCGCCTCACCGGCCGTGCCCATGCCCGTGGCAAGACTGGCCGTCACGCCACTTGCAGCCTCGAGGTAGGCGACCCCGTCCAGGCCCTCATTGCCGATGAGCGTGTCGCTGCCGGCCGAACTGATCAGGATGTCGTTGCCGCGGCCACCGTCGATCCGGGCACCGTCGATCGAGAAGATGACGTCGTTATGGTCGCTGCCGAGGATGGCTTCGACATTCTGAAGCTGATCGACCGGCGTGCCGGTGGAGAATCCCGCATAATTCCCTTCACCCGCCTGCCCGGTGGTGAGGTCGATGCGCATGCCGGCGCCGGCGCCGAAGAAGCTGACGGTATCGAAACCGGCGCCGCCATCGATGGTGTCCGCACCATCACGACCGTTCAGGAAGTCGTCGCCGAGACCGCCGTTCAGCGTGTCGTCGCCGGCGCCGCCGTCCAGCACATTGGCGCCGGCATCACCGGTGAGGGCGTCGTCGCCCCAACCCCCGGTCAGGCTCTCGATCGAGATGAACGTGTCTCCGTCCGTATTGGCACCCGTCGCGAGGTTGGCCGTGACGGTGGTGGTGCGGTCGGAGTAGCTGACGGTGTCGACGCCGTCACCGCCGTCGAGGGTGTCTGCACCCAGGCCGCCGTCGAGGATGTTGTTGAGGTCATTGCCGGTCAATTGGTCGGCGCCCGCACCACCGATCAGATTCTCGATGGAGATGAAGATGTCGCCGTCGCTATTGGCGCCGGTTGCGAGATTGGCGGTGACGGGTTCCAGATCGGTGCGGTAGGCATAGCTCACATAGTCGTTGCCGTCGCCGCCATCCAGTTTGTCTTGGCCCTTACCACCGTCGAGGACATTGTCATAGGCGTTGCCGGTCAACTCATCGTTGGCGTCACCGCCGATCACACCTTCGATCGAGGTCAGTTGGTCACCATCGCTGGTGGTGCCGATGGATATACCGGTCACGGGGTCTACGGTCAGGGTGACGGTGACCTTGGTTTGCCGGGTCGTGGAGGGATTGCCGTAAAGATCTGTGAAGGTGAGGGTGTCGAAGCCGTCGCCACCATTGATTATGTCGGCCCCAAATCCGCCATCAATGATATTTGCCCCACCATCGCCAATAATGGTGTCGTCGACGCTGCCGCCGATGGCGCCTTCGACATTGGTGAACTGGTCGCCGTCGGAGGCCGTGCCGGCGGCGAGGTCGATGGTCAGGCTGGTCGTATAATCGGCGTAGCTGACCCGGTCATAGCCGGTGCCGCCGTCGATCACATCGGCACCGGCGCCACCCACGAGGATGTCGTCTCCGTCGCCGCCATCGAGGATGTCGGTGCCGCTGCCGGCGGTAATCCTGTCATTGCCGGCGCCGCCGTCGAAGGTGTCGTTGCCGCCACCGCCGGTGATCACGTCCTGGCCCTCGAGGCCATAGAAGGTTTCGTTCGCGGTGGTGCCGGTCAGCGTGTCATTGCCTGCCGTGCCGATGATATCGGTCAAGGTCGATCTCCCCATCACATCTTCGCAGCGCGGCCCCAGGCTTCGGCGGTCGCGCTTCCTCGTGCCGTCGGTATGCAGATCCTGATATGTGATCGGGGGGGCGGTCAATCATACGATGATCAAGATCGAATGACGCGATCGTATGTTATGAAATTCTGACGGAGATTCAGCCGGATGCGATTTTTATGGTGAAGATATGATGAATGCCCGCAGCCGGTTTACTTGATCCCCGCCCGCATGAACGACTGCACGAAGGCCCGCTGGAAGATCAGGAAAGCGATCAGCAGAGGGGCGGCCGACAGCAGGGTGGCGGCGGTGATGATCGACCAGTCGATGCCCTGATCGGTGGAGGCGAAGACGGCGAGCCCCACGGTCAGCGGCCGGGTTTCGACCGAGCGCGCCACGACCAGCGGCCAGAGGAAATTGTTCCAGTGGTGGCTGATCGACACCAGGCCATAGGCGACATAGACCGGCTTCGCCAGCGGGATATACACCCGGCGGAGCAGGCCGGGCAGGCTGCAGCCTTCAAGCCGCGCGGCGTCGTCCAGCTCTTTCGGGATGGTCATGAAGGTCTGGCGGAGCAGGAAGATGCCGAAGGCCGAAGAGACATAGGGAATGGCGATGCCGGTGATGGTGTCGACCAGGCTAAGCTTCTCGAGCGTTGCGTAGTTCTGCACGATCAGCACGTCGGGCATGATGGTCAGCTGGACCAGCACGCCCAGGAACAGCAGGTTGCGGCCCGGAAACCGCAGCCGTGCGAAGGCGAAGGCGGCCAGCGTGCCGATCACCAGCTGGGCGGCCAGCGTGCCGGTCACCAGCATCACGGTGTTCAGCATGTAGCGCGGGAAGGGGGCCGCTTCCCAGGCTGCACGGAAATTGTCGAGGGTGAGCGGCGCCGTCAGGTCGAAGCGGGTGGCATAGGCGCCGGGGTGGAAGGCGGTCCAGACCGCATAGAGCAGGGGCGCCGCCCAGATGAAGGCGAGCAGCCAGGCGCCGAGGTCGACCAGCCGGGGCAGGCGGGCGACCAGCCGGGGCAGGCGGGTGGCAGGTCCGGCCGGGACGCGGGACGAGGGCGGGGGCGTGGTCGCGGTCATCGATAATGCACCTTCCGGTCGAGCAGCACGAACTGGCCGATGCCCACCAGCGCCAGAATGATCAGCAGCACCACCGAGATCGCGGCCGCATAGCCCGTATCCCAGAATCGGAAGCCGGTTTCATAGACATAGAGCAGCAGCAGCATGGTGGCGTTGTCGGGGCCGCCGCGGGTCATGATCATCACATGATCGACCATGCGGCAGGCATTGATGATGGCGTTGACCAGCACGAACAGCGTGGTGGGCGCGACCAGCGGCCAGATCACCCGCCGGAACCGCGACCAGGGACCGGCGCCTTCCAGCGTTGCCGCCTCGATCAGCTGGGGCGGGATCTGGGTGAGGGCGGCCAGGTAGAAGATCATGAAAAAGCCGGCCTCCTTCCAGATCGCCACCACGATCACCGCACCCAGCGCCGTTTCCTGCTGGCCCAGCCAGTTGGTGGCGCCGAAGCCCGCAAGCCCGGTCAGCTGATCGAGCAGACCGTAGGAGGGGGTGTAGAAGAACAGCCAGATATTCGCGACCGCGATCATCGGCAGCACGGTGGGCGTGAAGAAGGCGAGCCGGGCGAGGCCGCGGCCGCGGATCTTCGACGACACCAGCATCGCCATGCCGAGCGAGATCAGGATGGTGGCGGGCACGGTGCAGAGGGCGAAGATCAGATTGTTCCAGAGTGCCTTCAGGAAGGCCGGATCGTCGAGCAGCCAGAGATAATGGTCGAGGCCGATGAATTTCGACGGCCGCGCCCCCTTGGGTGTGGAATAGAGCGCCGTGACGAAGGTCTGCACCGCCGGCACGTGGGTGAAGGCGGCGAGCAGGACGACCGCCGGCAGCAGCATCAGGCTGGCGGGCAGAAGATGGGTGCGGCGGAAGGTCATCGGCGGCGATCCGGTGGCGGTCGAAAAACGGAGCCGGCCCGGCCCCTGCGCGCAGGCAGGGGCCGGGCCCGCGGGACGGCAGCTCAGCGATAGGGGCGGAGGATGCGGGTGGCTTCGGCCTGGGCCGCCTCCAGCGCCGGCTTCGGCTCGGCGGCACCGGTCAGCACCGCCTGCAGCGCGTTGTTGAGGGCGGTGGTCACGCGCTGGTTTTCATGCGTCGACAGCTCGGCGACCGCATAGTCCAGCTGGTCGCGGGCGACCGCGGCGGCCGGGAAGCCCTTCACATAATCCTGCATCGCCGGGGTCTGCCAGGCATCGGGACGCACGGCGACATAGCCCGTGTCGATGCCCCATTGTGCAGCGCGCTCGGGCGTGCTCATCCAGGTGACGAAGGTCGCGGCGGCCGCCTTCTGGGCGTCGGTGGCGCTGGAGAAGACGTAGAAATTGCCGCCGCCGGTGGGCGAGCCACGGCGTGCCTTGGCCGGCAGCATGCCGACACCGAAGTCAAAGGGCGCATTCTTGCGGATATTGGTCAGGTTGCCGGTGGTGGTCCAGATCATCGCCGCCTTGCCTTCGAAGAAGTCGCGCGGCGTGGTGCCCCATTCCACGATGCCGGGGGCGTGGATCTTCTCCTTGGCCGACAGGTCGCGCCAGAAGGTCAGCGCCTCGACCACCTTCGGGTCGTCGTAATGGGTGACGGTGCCGTCATCGCTGGCCAGTTCGACGTCGTTCTGGGTGGTCAGCGCCTGGAACAGCCAGTAGGGGAAGCCCGAGGACGGGATCTGCACGCCCCAGCGGGTGACATTGCCCGAGGCGTCGGTGCGGGTCAGCTTGTGGCCCATGGCCACGTATTCGTCCCAGCTGTCGGGGCCCTTTTCGGGGTTGAGACCGGCCTCGCGGAAGGCCTCCTTGTTCCAGAAGGCGACGATGGTGGAGCGCTGGAAGGGGATGCCCCAGGTCTTGCCGCCGGCCTGGCTGTTGGCCATGAAGGCCGGATAGAATTTGGACGGCAGGGCCTTCTGGGCGTCGGTGGCGGCGATGTCGTCGAAGGCGACGATCGCGCCCTCGTCGATCAGCGTGTACATGTCGGTCGACAGCATCACCGCGACCTCGGGCGCATCGCCGCCCTTGAAGGCGGTCAGCGCCTTGGTGACCGTGTCCTGATAGCTGCCCGAATAGATCGGGTTGACGTCGATCTCGGGATGTTCGGCTTCGAAGGCCGCGACATAGCCGTCGATGATCTTGGTGATCGGCCCGCCGACGGCGACCGGGTAGTAGAAGTCGAGCGTGGTCTTGTCTGCGGCAAAGGCGCTGCCGGCGACCATGGTCGAGGCCAGCAGGGCGGCAGCCAGCGTGCCGGTGACGGTGCGGAACATGGGTGCGGTTCTCCGGTGAGCAGGCAGGATCAGGGTCTGAGCAGGTCGGCCGCGGTGCCGGCCGGCGGGTCGACGCGCCGGCCGGTGGCAGCGTCGAAGACGTGCAGCCGGCCGGGTGCGATGGAGAGCGCCACGGCGGTGCCGGGCGCGATGGCATGGTGGCCCGGAACCCGGGCGGTGAGACGGCCGGCGCCCGGTGCGTAGCCGTCGAGATCGATGCCGAGGATCGCATCCGCCCCCAGATATTCACGCTCGGCGACCCGGCCGGCCAGGGCATCGGCGGCGGCGACCAGTGTGTCGAGCGGGGTGGGGCAGATGTCTTCGGCCCGTGCCCCGGCCAGCAGGCCGGGCGCCCGGGCCGGGCTGATGAGCCCGATCGGCGGCTGGCCGATGAAGCGGGCGGCGAAGACGGTTTCGGGGCGGTCGTAGAGCCGGTCGGGCCGGGCGGCCTGTTCGATGCGGCCGCCATTCATCAGCACCACCTGATCGGCCATGCTCATTGCTTCGGCCTGATCATGGGTGACATAGACCATGGTCAGGCCCAGGCGCTGCTGCAGGGCGCGGATCTCTCGCCGCATCTCGGCCCGGAGCCGGGCATCGAGATTGGACAGCGGCTCGTCCATCAGGCAGAGCGGCGCCCGGGCGACCAGCGCGCGGGCCAGCGCCACACGCTGCTGCTGCCCGCCCGAGAGCTGAGAGGGTCGGCGGTCGAGCAGCTGGCCGAGACCCAGAAGATCGGCCGCTTCGGCCAGACGCTTGCGACGTTCCGCGGCGGGAACCCCGCGTACCTCCAGCCCGAACAGGATGTTGCGGGCGACATCCAGATGCGGGAACAGGGCATAGGACTGGAACACCATGGCCAGGCCACGGGCCGCCGGCCCGTCGCGGGTGACGTCGCGGCCGCCGATCAGCACCCGGCCCTCGTCGGGCTGGTCCAGGCCGGCGATGATCCGCAGCGTGGTCGACTTGCCGCAGCCCGAGGGGCCGAGCAGCACCAGCATCTCGCCCGGCTCTGCCCGGACCGACACGCCGTCGAGTGCGGTCACCCCCGCCCAGCGGCGGGTGATGCCGTCGAGATCAAGGCCGATACCGGTGGGGGAGGGCTGAGGCGCTGTCATGCGGCGGTCTCCGCGGCGGTGACGATCACGCGGGTGCCGGCAGTGTCGAGCAGCCGGGCGAGCGCCGGCGGCAGGGCCGCATCGGTGACCAGAAGATGGGCGTCCTCGATCCGTCCGCCGCTGGCGCTGGCGGCGCGGCCGAATTTGGTGGCATCGGCGATCAGCACCCGCTGACGGCAATGGGCCATGATAGCCTGACGGGCGATCACCTCGTCAGGGGTGAAGTCGAGCAGGGTGCCGTCGGGATCGATGCCGCCCGCACCGGCGATACCGAAATCGACCCGATAGGCGGCGAAGACCCGTGCGGCCGCCTCTCCGGTGACGCCGCGATCGCTGAGCCGGCCGCCTGCAATGGTCACGTCCATCCGGGGCGTTTCTGAGAGCAGGGCGGCAATGGCGACATTGTTGGTGATGACGGTGAAGGCGGCCTCCCGCTCCGCCAGCGCGCGGGCGACCTGTTCGGGCGTGGTGCCGATGCCGAGCGAGACCGAGGCGCCGTCGGGGATGAGTGCCGCCACGGCGCGCCCGATCCGGCGCTTGGCATCCAGGTTCAGAACCTGACGGGTGCCATAGGCGATGTTGCGGTCGGGCCAGGCCGCCCCGCCATGCATGCGCTTCAGCCGGCCGTCATCGGACAGCGCGTTGACGTCGCGGCGGATGGTCTGGGGCGTCACCCGGAAACGGGCGGCCAGCGCGTCGATGCCGGCATAGCCGGTCTCGCGGACGAGCGACAGGATTTCGGTGCGGCGGCGGGTCGTGTTCATGGGCCTGATCCTGTCCGCGCCACGTCATCGGTTCAAAGGAAGGTTCGGTTTTCATTTGATGACGGTTCGGCGACGAGAGACCGTTCGTTCGCGCAAAAGATGCTTTTCGAATGAACGGTCGTTGGCTCAGGCAAATCGACACTGGCCGTCGAACGGGGTTGGGGATAGAAGCTTCATTTGATCCACGGGCAGGCAATCTGCGACACTGAGGCGGCCGGCTTCCCCGCATGCCGCGACGCCCGACGGGCATGGGCCACCCGATGGAAAACGGGTCAGGCCCGGTTGGATACGGGCCAGGAACGAGACAGGGACGAAGGCGATCTTATCCATGGACAGACGAGCCGGTTCATCCGACACGAGCGGGGCAGCGCGTCCGCCCCAGCGCGAGCTGCCGGTGGCCATCCGCGAAGGCCGGCTGGCCGATGCCGCTGCGGCGACCCGTGTGGGGGTTGCCGCGTGGGAAAAGGGGCCCGGCAGCGTGCTGCCGTCGTCGGCCCGTGCGCCGATGGCCGACGGCAAGATGCTGGAGACGCTGCTGCGCCAGACACCCGGGCGGATCCTGGTCGCCGATGTCGGCGGTCATGTTCTGGGCCTGGCGGTCGGCGATGCGGATGGCGAACAGCTGCCCGATCTCTGGGTCGATCCGCGCGCCTGGGGGCGGGGGCTGGGCAGCCGCCTGCTGGCCGCCTTCGAACAGGCGGCCGGAGAGCGCGGCCGCAAGCGGATCGTGATCGACGTTCTGGAAGGCGACGAACGGGGGCTGGGCTTCTGCCGCCGTCGCGGCTATCAGGCGGTCGGCCGGTCGACCGTCCGCGACCGGGATCTGCACATGATGATCGGCAAGATCCGCCTGGAGAAGCGCCTGGCCTGAGCCGGGCGCGCCGACGGCCGAGCCGGGTGACTGTTGCTAGAATGTGTCACCCGGGACTGCACGTGTATCGGGTAAACCGCGGTTGATCGCCGTTTACACGCCGTTTACATCAATCCGCTATGACGAGAGCGTGACACCCCCCGAAATGCGGGGGCCGGGTGGCAGCGCCGCCCGTGCACCTCGCGAGTGTGAGTACGCTCTGACCATGATCAATGTCGGATCGATCCGCGGCCGCCGGAGCCGCCGCCCTGCTTCCCGTCTGCCTGCTTCCCGTCTGACCGCGGCCCTGGTGGCCGGCACCGCCCTGGCGGGCGGGCTGGCCGCCCTGGTGCCCGCCGGCCCCGCCCGCGCCGACCAGCCGGGCGGCATCATGAATTCGGTGGACATGATCGGCGCCCGCGCGCTTTGGGAGCGCGGCATCACCGGTCAGGGTACCGTGGTGGTGGTGATCGACAGCGGCGTCGAGACCAGCCATCCCTTCCTTGAGGGCAAGGTGGTCGACGAGGCCTGCGTCGGCATTTCAGCCGGTGGCCAGACCGGTGATTGCGGCGGCGGTGCCGATTTTGCGACCGGCGAGGGGACGGCGACCCCCGATTATGACGATCCGGACGCCAATCACGGCACCCATGTCGCCGGCACGATCGCCGGCAACAATGGCGAGGCCTATGGCGTGGCGCCCGATGCGAAGATCGCGGCGATCCTGATCAAGAGCCCGGATGGCGGGGACGAGGAAGACGGCTGCGGCGAGGGCGACCCCGACTGCACCGGCGCGCTCAATGACGGCCTGACCCGTGCCTATTCCCACGTGATGGAGCTGGCGCAGCAGTACCGGGTCGTTGCGGTGAATATGAGCCTGGGGGCCGGTGAATATTCCGGCGTCTGCGACGAGCAGACCCCCGGCGGTGCGGCACTTTCCGAAGCCTTCCAGACGGCCCAGGCCTCGGGCATCGCCAATGTCGTGGCCTCGGGCAACGAGTACCACACCACCACCGTCTCGACGCCCGCCTGCCTGACCGGGGCCATTCCGGTGGGCGCGGTGGACAGCGACGAGATCATCGCCGTGTTCTCGAACCAGTCGGAACTGGTGGAGTTGATGGCGCCGGGCGTCGGGATCGTCTCGTCGGTGTTCAACGGCGAATATGACGAGATGGACGGCACCTCGATGGCGACGCCGCATGTGGCGGGCGCGATCGCGCTGCTGGCCTCGGCCTCTCCCGGTGCCTCGGTCAACGAGATCTATCAGGCCCTGGCGCTGACCGGCAAAGAGGTCACCTATGACGATGCGACCCTGACCGAGCGGGTGGACGAGCAGGGCCAGCCTCTGCCCGAGAAGCTGGTTTTCCGCCTGATCCAGGTCGACAAGGCGGCCTTCCTGCTGATCGCGAGCCGGGCCGACGCCATGACGCTGGCGGCGACCTCCGACCGCGGCCGGGTGATGGGCACGACCTTCCGGAACCTGGTCGGCGAGGATTTCGCCACCGATCCGCTGACCGTTTATCGCGCGCTCGACGTGGTCGGCCGCTCGGGCATGGACGGCGCGCTGTCGCAGCTCAGCCCCGACCGCAACACCGCCACCGCCGAGGCGACGCTGGCCCTGCTGGGCGAGATCGGCCGGACGGTGTCGGCACGCCTCGGCGCCGTGCGCCAGGGCGGTGCGGGCGTGACCGCAGCCATGGATGCGCCGCGCCAGTTCGCGGCCGCCGCCACCGTGATGGCCGATGTAACCTCGGGCAGTTCCAGCCTGGCCTCGCTCGCCCGCCTGCCGGGCATGGAGGGTGGTGAGACCGGCGGCTGGGTGCGCGGTTTCGGCCAGTGGCTGGATCGGGACGCGACGGCAGAGCGCTATGGCTATCGGGCGAGCGGCGGCGGTGTGATCGCCGGTATCGACACCATCGTCGGCGAGGGCTGGCGGGTCGGCGGCTTCACCGCCTATGGCCGCAGCAGCACGAAGACCGATGGCGGCCTGGGCGAGGGCACGGCGGATCTGGCCACCCTCGGCGTCTATGGCGGCTATACCAAGGATCGCTACCACCTGGATGGGTCGCTCTCGGTCGGCTATGGCTGGAGCGAGACCGACCGCGTGATCGCCCTGCCGGGCCTGCTGCGCACCGCGAAGGGTGAGACCGAGGGTCTGACCGTGCAGAGCCGGATCGCGCTGGGCGCCACCTACGACGTCTCCGGCTGGTCGGTCGGTCCCGAGGCCTGGGTCGGCTATACCGGCCTGCAGCAGAAGGGCTATACCGAAACCGGCGCCGGCAGCCTGAATGCGCGGGTCGACGAGCTGTGGCTGGGCGAGGTCGGCACCGGCCTCGGCGTCACGGTCGGCCGCGGCTTCGACCTGGGTGGCCCGGTGCTGATGCCGGCGGTGACGCTGGGCATGGGCTATCGCAGCCCCACCGGTGACGACAGCATGACCGGCGTGCTGGGCGGCACGGCGGCGGGTGCCTACAACCTGGATCTGGCGCGCGAGAACGAGCTGACCTTCGACCCCGTGGTCGAGGCGGTGCTGGCGGTCGACGGGTCGACCAGCGCCTATGCTTCGTGGCGTGGCCGCTTTGGCGACGGCGTCGCCGACCAGGCCGGTACGGTGGGCGTGCGCATCACCTGGTGATCGCGGACGTTCAGCGACGACGACAAGACGAAGGGCCGGACGAGCGATCGTCCGGCCCTTCGTTCTGAGTGATCCGGTGGCAGGCCGTCAGGCGGTCTGGCGGGCGCGCATGTCGAGCACGGTCAGCCGGCCGTTTTCGGTAACCGCGGCCAGCCAGTCGCCATCGTCGCTGATCGCGATATCGACGACCGGGCTGCCCGAGGGTTCGGTGATCGGCGCACCGGTGCCGGCCCCCGGCACCGCCACCACCAGCCCGTGATCATAGCCGATCATCAGGGTCGGCGATTTCGGATGCCAGAGCACCGCCGTCACCCCCGTGCCATAGGGCTGGGGGATTTCGGTCGGGGCCTTGCCTTCGGGGCCGGTGCGGCCGGCAAAGGACCAGACGATCACGTTCGACGAGCCGCTGGTCGCCAGCATCCGGCCATTGGGCGTGAAGGCGAGGCTGCGCACCTTGGTGTCATAGCCGGCCATGCGCAGCTTGTGGCCATCGGCCAGGCGCCAGGCATTCAGGGTGGAATCGCCGGTGGCGGCGACCAGCCAGTCGCCATCGGGCGAGATCCGCCCGCCGATCAGCTGACCCTCGACCGGCAGCCGTTTGGGCGACTTGCCGAACGAGGCCGTCCACCAGAGCGTCACCCCGTCGCCATGGACCACGGCCAGCCGCTTGCCCTTGGGATGGAAATCCAGCCCGGTGACGGTGCGCGGATGATCGTCGCCATCGCCGGTGATCCGGCCCTGGCGGTCGATCAGCACCACGCGCTTGCCCGCCGCCGCCGCGCGGAGGCCGCCCTGAGGCGACGTCGCCACGGCTTCCACCCAGCGCCGCCCCAGCTCTGCCAGCACGGTGACGCTGCCCTCGGCCGAGACCGAGGTGACCTTGCCGTCATCACCGCCGGTCAGGAAGGCGCCGGCGCCGATGTCGCGGGCGAAGGACAGCACCTGGCCCTTGTGGGCCTGAACCGCCGAGCCCAGGGTGAAGCCGTCATTGCGCCGGAAGATCCGCACACTGCCGTCGCCCAGCGCCACGGCCAGGGCTTCACCCTTGCGATCGAAGGCGAGACCCACGGCCGGGGCGTCGAGATCCTCGCTGCGCCGGCGCGATGCCAGGCGGCTGAAATAGCTGTCGGGTGCGGGGGTATCAAGCAACGTTGCCATCGAACCCCCGCTTCAGCTCGGCGGCATCCAGGTCGCGGCCGATCATCACCAGACGGCTGCGCCGGGTCTCGCCCTCCGCCCAGGGGCGGTCGAGCGTGCCTTCCGAGATCATGTGCACGCCCTGCAGCACGAAGCGCCGGTTCTGCCCGGCGAAGTTCAGGATGCCCTTGAAGCGCAGGATGTCCTGCCCCCTGGTCATCAGCAGCATGCTGAGCCAGCTTTCGAACAGCGTCTTGTCGAGCGGCTGGTCGGTGGTCAGCGACAGGCTGGAGATCGACAGGTCGTGGTCGTGGGCCAGCACGCCGGGTGTCGCGGGGGCGTGATCGTGGTCATGATCATGGTGGTCATGCCCGTGATCGTGCCCATGATCATGATCGTGATGATGGTGGTGGCCGTCGCCCTCGGTCAGGAAGTCCGGCTCCAGCGCCAGCGCCCGCTTCAGGTCGAAGGCGCCGCGGCCGAGGATGGCATCCAGGGCCACATTGCTGCGCTCGGTGCGGTGGATCTGCGCCAGCGGGTTCAGCCGGCGGATGGTGGCTTCCACCCGCGCCAGCGTGTCGGCATCGACCAGATCGGTCTTGTTCAGCACGATGATGTCGGCGAAGGCGACCTGCTGGGCCGCTTCCGGCGCATCGACCAGGCGCTTTTCAAGGTTCAGCGCGTCGACCACCGTCACCACGCCGTCCAGCTGGGTGCGGCTGGCGATGTCGCGGTCCAGGAAGAAGGTCTGGGCGACCGGTGCGGGTTCGGCAAGGCCGGTGGTCTCGATCAGAATGCCGTCCAGATTGCCCGAGCGCTTGAGCAGAGCGCCAACGATCCGGATCAGATCGCCGCGCACCGTGCAGCACAGGCAGCCATTGTTCATGGTGAAGACTTCCTCGTCCGCGTCCACGACGAGGTCGCCGTCGATGCCGATCTCGCCGAACTCGTTGACGATGACGGCATATTTGCGGCCGTGCTGTTCGGTCAGGATGCGGTTGAGCAGCGTGGTCTTGCCGGCACCCAGGTAACCGGTGAGCACGGTGACGGGAATCTTTTCCATGAGGTCCTCGGACGGGAGGGAATGGTTCAGGCGTCGGATATGGCAGGTCCGGAGTGGCGCGCCAAGAGCCGGGTGCGCGTCGGGGGCAAAAGCATAGCACCCGTGCGGGGGCCGTATACAACCGGCTTGTGATCCGTGCCGGCCGGGAGCTTGCGGCTGCGACGAAACCCGACATCGACGAAACCCCGCCGTGCAGCGTATGTTTCCCGAAGATCGTCACCTTCGGGAGCATCAGGATGACCGACACCCGCAGCACGCGCCGGATCGCCCCTCGCGCAGCCCTGGTTCTTGGCGCCGCCCTGGTTTCTGGTGCCATGCTGTCCGGTGCGCCGGCCCCGGCGGCAGCGGCAGCGGCAACCACGACATCGGCGCCGGCGGCAGCGGTGCTCCAGACCCCCGATTTCGTGGCACAGCTGGGCTATGTGGAAGGCCATCTGCGGGTCGGCGGCGCGCTTTACGCCGATGGCCGGCGCGAGGAGGCCCTGGTTCATTTCCGCCACCCGGCGGCGCATATCTATCCGCTGATCGCACCGTCGATCGCAGCCCGCGGCATCGCCGGCTTCGATACCGAACTGGATGCGGTGCGCGCGGCGGCCGAAGCCCAAAAGCCTGCGGCCGAGGTTTCGGCGGCGATCGACGCGGTGATGGCGAAGCTGAAGGCGGCCGCCGGTTCGGTGCCGGTCGAAGAGCGCCGCGACATCCATACCGGGCTTAAGGTCGCGAGTCTGATGCTCGACACCATCGCCGCCGAATACGGCCAGGCGATCAGCGGCGGGCGGATCACCAATGCTGCCGGCTATCAGGACAGTCTGGGCTTCATGCAGGTGGTGATCGGCATCCTGCGCCAGGCCCAGCTGCGTTTTCAGCAGGCCGATCCCGATCGCTGGAAGGCGGTGGCGGGCGATCTGCGCCAGCTGGCCCGGGCCTGGCCGTCGCTGGTGCCGCCGGCCGAGCCGGCGCTGTCGGCCGGCGAGGTCGAGGCGCTGACCTCGCGCCTGCGCCTGGCACTCGACGGGTTCTGAGGGCCCGGATGAAGACCGCTCATCGCGACGACAGCCGGCCCAGGGCCCGCCGGCGGCCGAAACGGCGCCCCTGGCTGGCGCTTGCCGCCATTCTGGTGCCGCTGGCGGCCGCGGCGGTGCTGGCGCTGGTCCGCAGCCTGCCCTGAGTCGATCAGCCTGAGCCGGGCAGCCTGAGCCGGGCAGCCTGAGCCGGTCAGCCG
Organism: Tistrella sp.; assembly: GCF_002684955.1. NCBI lineage: Bacteria > Pseudomonadati > Pseudomonadota > Alphaproteobacteria > Geminicoccales > Geminicoccaceae > Tistrella > Tistrella sp. The sequence continues at coordinate 21,494 of NZ_NYWI01000029.1, forward strand.
GCGGCTTCGGCCGCCAGCCAGATCCCGCCGGCCATGAGCGCCAGCCCCGCCCCGATATCGATGCGGGCCAGGCTGCGGGCGCCGAGCCTGCGGCCGAAGCGGCTGCCGGCCGCCGACAGCATCACCCACCAGCCGAGCGAGCCGAGGAAGACCCCCGTCGCCAGGGCGGCCGGCACCAGGGGCCCGGCACCCGCCGGTGTGGCACCGAGGCCGAGCCCGGCGAAGAGGCCCGCGAAACTCGCGATGGTCATCGGGTTGGAGAGGGTGAGCAGGAAGGCGCCGAGCACATCGCGCCCCGCCCGGCCGGTACTGGCCGCAGGGCCGGCATCGCCACTGGCGAGCACGGCCCAGCCGCGGCGGACCGCCCCCAGGCCGATCCAGAGGATCAGCGCGGCCCCGGCCAGCCGCGGCCAGAGCGGATCGATCGCCGCCACCCCCAGCGCCGCGCCGAGGCCGAAGGCCGCAATCACCGCATAGACGAGATCCGCCGCCGCCACCCCGAAGCCCGAGGCGAGGCCGGCTGTGAAGCCGCCGGTCACCGCGCGTCTGAGGCAGAGCAGGCCGACCGGCCCCACCGGGGCCGCGACCGCAAGGCCGAGCGCCATGCCGCGTAAGAGCGCATCGAGCGGGGTCATGGCGTCACCTCGGGCGGCAGATCGGAGAGAGGCATGTCGGGGAAGGGGGAGGGGGCGCCGTCATCCTTCGGCGACGAGAGGGCGATCATGCTGTGGCTGCGGACGAGCGCGCCGGTCGCCTTCAGCCGGCCGAGCAGGGCTTCGAGGCCGGCGATGTCCGCGACCCTCACTTTCAGCAGATAGGACCAGTCACCGGTGACGTGGTGGCATTCCAGCACCGCCGGATCGGCTTTCAGCATCTCGACGAAGGCGGCTTCGACCGCAGGGCCCCCCAGCGCCACGAACACGAAGCCCAGCACACCCCGGCCGATGGCCGCGGGGTCGACGCGCAGCGTCATGCCGCGAATGACCCCGCGTTCGGTCAACCGGCGCACGCGATCGTGGGCGGCAGAGGTAGAGAGGCCCGCAGCCTGCCCCAGCTCGGCCATCGGCGTGCGGGCATCGGCCTGGAGCCGGGCGATGATTTTCCGGTCGGCGTCGTCGAGCATCGGATCACGTCCTGAGAAATTCATATTAATCGGGATTGTATTCGTATTTTGTGGGAATGGGAAGATATCATCCTGAAAATTACCGCATATGGTGAATGCCATCCCGGGTCAGGCGATTGGTTTTCTGGTAATGAGAATGAGTTGCAATTGCGTAAGACTCCGTTTAGGTTTCGGCGTGTGAGGCGGTTGCGACATGAGGTCGCGACCGCCCCCCCTAGAGCCAGCCACCCAGCATGGGGGCCGTTCCGCCGTTTGGTCGCGCTGCGGCCGGGGTGGCCCCCATGCCAGGCAGCCAGTGCCCGCTCCCGGGCGTGGCGCCGCGCCCCGTTCGGGAGCGGCACTGCGCCCGTCCGGTCATAAGAACCGCCGTGAGAAGGCTTGGCCCCGTGTCGTTCTACGTTCTAACCAATCAGGGCATCGCCCGCCGCCGCCTGTCGGCGCTCGGCCTTGTGCTTGCCGCCGGCACCGCGCTTGCCGCCGGTACCGTGCCCCATCATGCCCGTGCCGCCGATGCTGCCGCCCCGGCAGACGAGATCCAGCTTGCCGCCGGCCGGGCGCCGATCGAACTCGATCCGGTAACCGTGCTCGGCACCCGCACCGAAAAGACCGCGAGCGAGGTGCCGGCCTCGATCGGTGTCGTCGGGCAGGAAGAGATCAAGATCCGCCAGGCCGATGATCTGGGCGATCTGGTCGACGACATGCCCGGCGTGGAGATGTCGGGCGGCCCGCGCCGCACCGCCATGCAGCCGGTGATCCGCGGCCTGACCGGAGAGCGGGTGGTGCTGCGCGTCGACGGCGCGCGCCAGAATTTTGAAAGCGGCCATCGTGGCCGGATCTTCATCGACCCCTCGCTGCTGGAGCGGGTGGAAGTGCGGCGCGGCCCCGCCTCCTCGCTCTATGGCAGCGGCGCAATCGGCGGCGTGATGGAGGTCGACACCCTCAGCCCCGGCCGGTTCCTGGAAGACGGTGAGCCCTGGGGCGGCGAGGTCGGTGTCAGCTGGGAAAGCAATGGCGACGGTTTCGGCGCCCATGCGATCGGTGCGACCCGGCTGGGTGCCAATGCCGAAGCCCTGGTCGGCATCACCGGCTTCGATGCCGACGATCTTGAGAACGGGTCGGGTGAGACCATCCCCTATACCGCCGACGAGGTTCGCAGCGGCCTGGCCAAGCTGGTCTTCCGGCCGGCCGAAGGCCACGAGCTGACCGCCTCCTACCTGCAGTTCCACGACGACCACATCATCCCGTCGGCGGCCAATACCAACACCAACAGCATCATCGTCGACCGCAAGACCGACCAGAAGACCATGACGCTCGGCTGGCGCTTCGACGGCAACGGCAACCCCTGGTTCGACCTGGATGCGAAGGTCTACCGGACAGAGACCGCCCTGGAAGAGCGCCGGACCGATACCGGCCGCTTCGACGAGACCGATCTTGCGACCACCGGCATCGACATCGCCAATACCAGCCGCTTCCAGTTTGGCGGCTTCGGCAGCCATGCCGTGACCTATGGTGTGGAGGCCTATCGCGACGAGCAGGACGGCAAGCGCAATGGTGATGCGCGGCCGCAATATCCGGATGCGCAGCAGGATATTTTCGGCCTGTTCATCCAGGACGAGATCGTGTTCTTCGAACGCCTGACCTTTACGCCGGGCGTGCGCTACGATCGCTTCGACCGTGAGGCCGATGGCCTGGACAGCAAGTCCGACGATGCCGTCAGCCCGTCGATCTCGGTCGCCTATGCGGTCACGCCCTGGCTGAAGGCCTATGCCAGCTATGCCGAGGCCTTCCGCGCGCCCTCGCTGACCGAACTCTATGCCACCGGCGAACACTTCCCGGGCAACAACTTCGTGGCCAACCCGGATCTGCGGCCCGAGACGGCGAAGAACAAGGAGATCGGCCTGACCCTGTCTGAGGCGGATGTCCTGACCTCGGGTGACCGGCTGACCGGCCGGGTTGCCGCCTTCCGCAATGATGTGGAAGACTTCATCGAGATGCAGGTCCGGTTCGACAGCTGGCCGGGAACCACCACCCGCAGCAATGTCCAGGACGCGCGGTTGGAAGGTGTGGAATTCGAACTCGCCTATGATGCCCCGCTGTGGTTCGCGACCTTCGGCGCCGCCCGCATCCGCGGCGACGACCGGACCGAGGGCGATCCGCTGGGCGGGCTGCCGGGCGACAAGGTGTCGCTGGGCGGCGGCCTGAAGTTCATGGGCGGCGACGTGGTGACCGGCTGGCGCATGGTCGCCCATGACCGCCAGGACCGGATCGCCAATGGCGAGACAGTGACCCCGGGCTATGCCGTCCATGACGCCTGGATCAGCTTCCAGCCGTCGGATGGCGGGCTGCGCGGGGCGCGCTTCGACCTGGCCGTCGACAATGTCTTCGACAAGACCTATCGCCAGGCGCTGTCGGAACTGGACGATCCGGGACGGACCGTCAAGCTGACCGCCGCCTATCGCTTCTGATCCGACCCGCCGTTCTTAGCGGAACGACCCGACAAGGACCGCCGATCATGCACACCGAACCCGCGGACGTCCGTATCGAGGCCGAGAGCGGCCAGCGCTCGCAACCGCGTACCGGCCCGGGCGGGCCGGCCAGCCTGGACAGCCATGCGCTGCTCGGCGCCGCGGGGGAGGTGCTGATCGCGCATTGCGGCGAGACCTACCGTCTGCGCCGTACAAGACAGAACAAGCTGATTTTGACCAAGTGAGGCGAATGAGATGACCATGCCCTCCATCGATCAGAGCGCCGACCTTGCCGCCCGCCGCGCGGCCCTTGCCGCGGCCGAGCCGGGGCTGCGCGTCCGCGACCAGGCGGCCCGTCTGGGCGTGTCGGAAGGCGAACTCGTGGCCTCCGGCATCGGCGGCAACGTCATCCTGCTGGATGCGGAGCCGGGTGATCTGATCCGCGCCGTGGAAAGCCTGGGCCCGGTGATGGCGCTGACCCGCAACGAGCATGCGGTGCACGAGATCGTCGGCACCTATGGCAATGTCTCGCTCGGCGCCCATGCCGGCCTGGTGATCAACAAGCCGATCGACCTGCGCCTGTTCCTGAACCGCTGGTTCGCGAGCCTGGTGGTCGAGGAAGCCCGCGGCGACACGAAGCTGTCCAGCCTGCAGTTCTTCGACCGCCATGGCGTCGCCATGCACAAGATCTATCTGCGCCCGGAAAGCGACCGTGCGGCCTGGGCGGCGCTGATCGAGGCGAAGCGTGCCGCCGTGCAGGCGCCGCCCGCCTTTGAACCGGCGCCCGAGGCCGACGGGATCCCCGCCGAGGCGCCGGCCGGCTTCGATGCCGGTTCCTTCCTGTCGGATTGGGAACATCTGGCCGATACCCACGACTTCCTGCCGATGCTGAAGCGCCATGGCGTGTCGCGCCCGGCGGCGCTGAAGCTGGCCGAAGGCCGCTTTACCCGCCGGCTGAGCCAGGAGGCCTTCCGCGCGGCGCTGGAGGCTGCGGCGCGCGATCAGGTGAAGATCATGATCTTCGTGCCCAACCCGGGCTGCATCCAGATCTCGGGCGGGACCATCCAGCGCGTGGAGCCGCGCGGGCCCTGGATCAACATCCTGGATCCGGGCTTCAACCTGCATGTCCGCGAGGACCATATCGCCGCCGCCTGGCAGGTCGACAAGCCGACCGTCGACGGCACCGTGACCGCGGTCGAGCTGTATGACGAGGCGGGGGAGCTGTTCCTGATCATGGTCGGCGTGCGCGAGACCGGCGTGCCGGAGCTGCCCGAATGGCGCGCCCTGGTTCATGCCCTGCCGGGGGTGACCGGCTGATGCGCCCGGCCGACCTGAACCGGCGGTGGTTCCTGGCGGGCCTGGCCGCGCTGGGGGCCGGCGGCGCCGTCTCCGGCCTGGTCGGCCGGGCCGCCTTTGCAGCAGATGCCGCCGCATCGGACCGGTTTGTGACCATCGGTGCCGCCGTGACCGAAACGGTCTGGGCGCTGGGGGCAGGGGATCGCATCGTCGCGGTCGATACCACCAGCCAGAGCCCGGCCGAGGTGATGAAACTGCCCAAGGTCGGCTATATGCGCACGCTGGCCGCAGAAGGGCTGATCGCCACCGGTGCGACCCGGGTGATCGCCGATGACGGCGCCGGCCCCGCCTCGACGCTCGATCAGGTGCGTGCGGCCGGTATCGATGTGCGGATGATCCATTCCGCGACCCGGATCGACGAGGTCGAGGCGGCGATCATGGCCGTGGGGAAGGCTGTCGGGCTGGAAGGCCCCGCGGCCGAACTCGGCCGGACGGTCACCGCCGAACTCGCCAGCCTGGCCGCGGCGGCCGAGACCCGCGCGCATCACCCGTCGGTGATGTGCGTGATCGGCATCGGCAATTCCGGGCTGATGGCTGCCGGCCGCGACACCGCGGCCGCGGCCGTGATCCGGCTGGCCGGCGGCCGGAATGCCTTTGACGAAGTGGCCGACTACGCCCCGGTTTCGGCCGAGGCGGCAGCGGCGGCGGCGCCCGAGGTGCTGATGATGCCGGAACATGCCATCGCCCGCATGGGCGGCCGCGAGGCCATTCTGAACCTGCCGCAGCTCAGGCTGACGCCTGCCGCCCTGGCGGGGCGGCTGCTGGCGATCGACGGCCGGGCACTCGCCGGGCTCGGCCCCTCTACCGCCCGGATCGCGACCGGCTTCGCCGCCGGGCTCGACAGGGCAGGGGTCTGACATCGTGGCGGTCGTGACCGACCAGGCGGCCGTGCCGCCGGCGATCGACGGCATCGTCGATGCCCGGGCGCGCGCCCGGCGGCGCATGGGCGCGGCACTGGTGATCGCGCTTCTGGCGGTGGCGGTCGCGGCACTCGCGACCGGGCCGCTCGCCATCGCGCCGGCCGATTATCCGGCGGTGGCGCAGGCGCTGATGGTCCGCTTCGGCTGGATCGATCCGGCCGCGGTCGACATCGCCCGGGCCGATCAGGTCAAGGCGGCGGTGCTGATGGATATCCGCCTGCCGCGGCTGATCCTGGGGCTGATGGTGGGCGGCGTGCTGGGCCTGTCGGGTGCCGTGCTTCAGGGGCTGTTCCGCAACCCGCTGGCCGATCCGGGGCTGATCGGTGTGTCGTCGGGGGCCGCACTCTTCGCGGTGGCGGCGATCGTGCTTGGCCATGCGCTGGTGCCGGCGCTGCCCGACTGGGCGGCCGCGGCGATCGTGCCGGTGGCCGCCTTCTGCGGTGCTATCGCCGCCACCATGCTGGTCTGGCGGCTGGCCGGCGGGGCTGCGCTGGATGGGGCAGCGGGAGGGCAGGACATGTCGCTGCTGCTGCTGGCCGGTGTGGCGATCAGCGCGATCGCGGCGGCCGGCGTCGGCCTGTTTTCGTATATCGGCGACGACCAGCAGCTGCGGGAACTGACCTTCTGGGCCATGGGTGGCCTGGGCGGGGCACGCTGGGGCTTGATCTGGGCGCCGGCCATCGCCATCGCCATTGCGGCCTGGCTGCTGCTGCCGCTGGCCCGGCCGCTGGATGCCCATGCGCTGGGTGACCAGGACGCCTATCATCTGGGGATCGACGGCACAAGGCTGCGGCGCCGGGCGGTGATCGGCGCGGCGCTGGGTGTCGGTGCCGCGGTCGCGGTCTCCGGCACGATCAGCTTCGTGGGGCTGGTGGTACCGCATCTGGTGCGGCTGGCCGTGGGCCCCGCCCATCGCGGCGTGCTGCCGCTGTCGGTGCTGGCCGGTGCCGTGCTGCTGGTCGGCGCCGACCTGCCGGCGCGGCTGGTGGCTGCCCCCGCCGAACTGCCGATCGGCATCGTCACCGCCCTGATCGGCGGGCCGTATTTCATTCATCTGCTGCGCGCCCGCATCCGCGGTGGCGGCATCTGATCCACCGGAGGGCCCCGATGCTGAGCCTGACCCGCGTCACCTGCCGCCGTGGCGGCCGGACCCTGGTCGATGAAGCCGATCTGGACATTCAGCCGGGGCGCCTGGTCGCCATCCTGGGCTGTAATGGCGCGGGCAAATCCACCCTGCTCGGCCTCGCCACCGGCGCAATCCGGCCCGATGGCGGGCGGGTGGCGCTGGATGGGGTGTCGCTGGAGCGGATCCCGGCCGGGAAGCTTGCCCAGAGGCGGGCGGTGATGGGGCAGGCCGACATGCTGGGCTTCGCCTTCACCGCGGCCGAGGTGGTGGCGCTGGGGCGGGCGCCCTTCCGCGGCGTGGCGACGCCGGACGAGGATGCGGTGGCGATCCGCCAGGCGATGGCGGATACCGGCATCGGGCCGCTGGCCGATCGCATCGTCACCCGGCTGTCGGGCGGCGAGCGCCGCCGGGTGCAGCTGGCGCGGACACTGGCCCAGGCAGCGGGCTGCCGGGCCGAGCCGGGCACCCGCGCCCTGCTGCTGGACGAGCCCAATGCCGCGCTCGACATCGCCCGCCAGCGCGATCTGGCGCGGGTGATGCGTCAGGCGGCCGATGGCGGGCTGGCGGTGGCGGCGGTTCTGCACGATCCGGATCTGGCGGCGGCGGTCGCCGACGAGGGGGTGCTGATGCGGGCCGGGCGGATCCTGGATCGCGGCGCGCCCGCCCGGGTGCTGACGGCGGCGGCGCTGGATGCCGTCTATGACGTGACCGCCCATGTGGTGCTGGACGGCACCACCGGCAGGCCGCGGATCGGCTTCAGCTGGCTTTGAGCCGGGCCGCCCCTCAGGCGACGGCGGCACCGGGCAGGCTGGCGGTGGCTGGGCGCCGGCGCGGGTCCAGCACCAGGGTCAGGCGCTGCGGCCGGCGGAAACCTTCGCCGGTGATGGTGGGGTCGCAGTCCTCGGCGGGGCGGATATCCTGAAACCCGCCGGCCAGGCGGCGCAGGGCTTCGGCGATGATCGCCGAGGCGAGCGGCCGGCCCGGACAGGCATGGCGCCCGGCCCCGAAGGACAGCACCGGCACCGGCGGCCGCCCGGGCAGGAAACGCTCCGGGTCGAAACGATCGGCCGCCTGGAAGACGCTTTCATCGCGATTGGCACTGGCCAGGAAGACACGGACCGAGGTGCCGCGCCGGACCTCGATGCCGCCCAGCATGGTATGGCCGCGCACGAAGCGGGTGGTGTCGTGCTGGGGCGGCTGGAAGCGCATCACCTCCAGCGCGAAACTGTCGGCCAGGCTGGGCTCCACCGCCAGGCGGTCGATCAGATGACGATGATCCAGCAGCACCGCCAGCGCATTGGCGATGGCCGAAAGCGGGGTTTCGACGCCGGCCGCCATCATCAGCAGCATCAGCCGCATCAGCTGGGTGCGCTCCAGTTCCGAGGCCATGCGCTGTACCCTGAGGGCCAGCGCCGCCGGGCGCGGCGACAGCCCCTCGTCGATCAGCCGGCCGATTTCGGCTTCGAGCGCCCGGCGGTCTTCGACCACATCGCCCAGATCGACATCGGCGGTTTCGATATAGCGGCTGACCCGCGACAGATGCCGTGCAAGCCGGTCGCCGGTTTCGGCATCGATGCCGAACAGGCCGCGGATGACGCCCCGGGCGATCGGCTCGGCCAGGGCCGCGACCGCATCGACCGGCCGGCCCGCCGGCAGGCCCGATATCGTGGCGCCGATGATGCCCGGGGCAAGCCCGGCCACCGCCGCGGCCACGCCCTCGAAGCCCAGCAGATGCTGGGCGGCGCGGCGCTGGGCAAGATGACGGGCGCCATCGATGTCGAGCAGGGTTTCCCCGAAGGCCTGGCGGGTACGCTTGAACGGGTATTCGACGGTGAAGACCGGGTCGGTCAGCACCCGCATGACATCGGCATGGCGCACGACGCAAAGCTGGCCCAGCCGGTCCGACCACCAGACCGGCCGGTCGCGGCGGGCGCTGGCATAGGCCGGCCAGGGATCGGTGCGGAAAGCCGCGCTGCCGAAATCGATCGGCTCGGCCTGGCCACCATTTCCGGCCTTATTGCCCTGTCCGATCATGGTCATCGGTGCCCCCGCACGGATCTTTCATCCCCCGTCATGGTTCAAGACTAGCATGAACTGCCGCATCGCAACACGCGTGGGACCATCGGTCATCATATGGGGTGGTCGTATCGGCCCGCCAGAGGACGTGACGTCGCGGGGAGCCGTGCGGCCGGGAAATTGAACTGTCATGGGCCGGCCTGCGCCCGGGACTTGCCGTTGCGGGGCAGCCGCTGCCTAATCAGGGCAGGCGTGTCGCTGCGGACACCGCCCTCCCGCCTGCGGCCGACGGGAAGAAAGTCATAGAAAGACGTCGTCGAAAGACGTCGTAGAACGAAAAGGGGTCCTGCCTATGAAGCTGATCGACGAATTCCGCGTCTTCGCGGTCAAGGGCAATGCCTTCGACCTGGCGGTGGGCGTCATCATCGGTGCCGCCTTCGGCGCCATCGTCACCTCGCTGGTCAACGATGTGATCATGCCGCCGATCGGCTATCTCACCGGCGGCATCGATTTCACCGACATTTTCATCAATCTGTCCGGCGGCGACTATCCAAGCCTGGCGGCCGCCAAGGAAGCGGGCGCCGCCACGATCAATGTCGGCGTCTTCCTGAACCGGGTGATCAGCTTCCTGATCGTCGCCTGGGTGCTGTTCCTGCTGGTCCGGCAGATGAACCGCCTGAAGCGCAAGGAAGAAGCCGCCCCGACCGTTCCGGCCGCCCCGCCGCCGCCGGCGCCGGAACTGCTGGTGCTGCAGGAGATCCGCGATCTGCTGGCGTCGGAGCGCGGCCAGCCAAAGCCCTGAGCGGCCTTCAATCGTCGCCCAGCGCCGCAATCAGCCCGGCGCCCCAATCAGCCCGGTGCCTTGAGCACGCCGACCAGAGGCGGGGTGGCGGTGGCGGCGCCGATCGCCTCGCCTGCGACCAGATCGGCGCCGGCCGCGGCCGCCATGTCGAGCCGCTCGTCATCGTCGACGCCCAGGATGTAGAGGCGCAGGCCCGCGCGCTGCACGCTCAGCCCCAGGGCTTTCAGCGCCTGCGGGGACATGCGCACCTCCGGCGTGAGGCTGCCGGTCACCAGACTGGCAGCCTGCCGGGCTGCTGCATCGGCGTGGCGACCAAGATGGATGCCCGTGCGACGGATGCCGGCCGCGGTCGCCGCCTCGAAGCGCCGGTGATCCAGTTTGATGCGCATCAGCACCATGCGGCAATGCGGGCGGATCGGAGCGACCATCGCTTCCAGCATCGACGGTGCCACATCCGGCGGACAGCCCACGATCTCGGGCGCGATCCGTGCGCCGCTCTGATCGGCGGCGGCGGCCAGCCTGCCTGCATAGACCATCCGTCGCGCCGTGGGGGCCAGGGTCTCGAAATGCACCGACAGGGTGACGAACGTTCTCCGCCCCTGGCGTTGTGCCTCCGTGAGGTCGGCGGTCGCCCGCTGCAGGCAATAGAGATCGAGCTGGGCGATGTCCACGGCATCGGCCTGCGGTCCCAGAACGGCATATCCCCGCAGGACGGCAGTGTTGCGCTTCAGCTTTGGGCGGAGCATTCCGGCCGCGACCCGGCCGTGAACCAGAGAGACCACAGGCCGATAGTCGCAATCCAGATGGGCCTGCACGCTCTCGTCAGGCTTTGATCCATCCCCTGCTGGCATCTCGGTGGGTGGGGGCGTCGTCGGCTGGTCGAGATCGCGCATGGGCTGCCAGAGCGGCCCGAGTGCCGCTCGTGCCGTTTCGGCAGCTATGGCGCGCAGGTCTGGCAGGGGAGCATGGATCGGTGCCAGTGGCGGCGATGATGGCGGGACCGGCACCCGGCTCGACGGCGGATCTGCCGGAGACCGTGTCCGATCGGGCTCGGAGAGTGAGGCCACGAGATCGGCAATCTGCACGGCGGTAAATCTCGGCTCTTCACCCTCCAGCCCATCCGCGACGGATATGGCGGGCCAGGGCCCGGCATCGTCCCCGCCGAACGCGAACCGGGTAATCTCGGCGGCCGCCCCGGCGGTGGCGGCCAGAACCATGTCGGGCGTGCGGTCGGGCGCCACAGCGATCAGTGCCAGCGGGCCGTGGGGCAGGATCACCGCCGTCTGGCCCAGCCGCCTGCCCAGGATTGCGGAGGCGGCGGTGCGCACCCTGGCGGCGGCCGCCGGCCACCGGTCGCCCAGCCGGTCGGCGATCGGTTCCAGCGACAGCCGGACCACCCGGCCGGCCATCGCCGCCGGGCGGGCCTTGAGCAGGCGGCTGACCTCTGCTTCCACCTGACGACGGACCTGTTCCAGCCGTTTCAGGTTCTGCCGGTCGTCGTCGGCTTCGGCGACGGCCGCGCTCGATCGGGCCGGCGCGGCGGTATCGCTGGTCAGAAGATCTCGAACCCAGTGCAGCAGATCCATGATGCCTCGCAGGACGCGGGAGAGTCCGACGGCAAGGTCAGAATGCCAGGGGGAGAGCGGAAGGGTAGATGTCGGATGGAGGCGACCGGACCATGTTAAACCTTTTCGTCATCCGGAAGACATGGTTGTGCAGCTTTTCAGTGCAAGGTGGTCGATTTCAATAACAAGGTTACCACATGATATGTTGCATGAAATGCACAACTGTGGCAGTTCTGTCGGAAGCTGATGCCCAAGCTGATGACAGGCGCCCCGTCAACCCCCATAGTAAAGGGGACGGAAGATGCATGCTCGGTATCTGTCACAACGATGGTGCCGGCTGAATCAACTGCGCGGACGCGGACTGATCCATACGGTGGACACTTGCCGTATGACGTTTCGGCCGCTATGACGGTTGCAGACCCCCCCTGAACCGGTGGTGCCACCTTTGCGGGTGGCGCGGTTGGGGGCGGAACGTGGCCGACGGCGGTGAAAGGCCGGCGGAAACCGGACTGCATCGGTTCCACCAAGACGAAGATCCGTCTACAGGAGATCGACGAGCGATGACCCGCAAGCTGACGGTGGCCGCGATGGCCGTCGCATTCTGCGCCCTCCCTGCCTTCGCATATGCGCAGGATGTCGCCAGTGAGATCGCGCTCCGGCGCGGTGGGGAGCCGGGCTGGTATGGCTCGCTGCGCGGCGGCGCGAATATGGAAACCGACACGAGCTTCACCTCGGGCCTTGCCGGCGGCAAGATCGAGCAGGAGTTCAAGACCGGCTTCGGCGTGCTTGGCGCGGTCGGTTATGATTTCGGGCGCGTCGCCCAGTGGGGCGGCTTCCGCACCGAACTCGAAATCGGCTATCGCCAGAACAACATCGACAACCACACCGTCGGTGGCGTGGACCAGCCGGACAGCAACGGCAAGTCCAAGGTCTGGTCGGGCATGCTGAACGTCTATCATGACTTCTACCTGCCGGCCTCGCGCCTGACCCCGTATCTGGGTCTGGGTGTTGGCGGCGCGTATGTTGAGGCCGATGGCTATTCGGCCGACGGCTCGCCCCCCCTGCTGGACGATGACGACACCGTCTTTGCCTATCAGGCGATGCTGGGTGCGTCCTATGCCCTCAGCCCGTCGATGTCGCTGATCGGCGAGTACCGCTATTTCGGCACCCAGGGCGTGGAGCTGACCACGACCGCCGCCGACGGCGCGCGCACCAGCAGCGACAGCTATGGCTCGCACAACGTGATGGTCGGTCTGCGCGTCAACTTCTGATCCGCACCCTCCGTTACGACGGCTTGTCCGGCCCCGGCCGGCAAACCTGCTTCGGAACCGCCCGTGCCTCTGGTACGGGCGGTTTCGTCGTCTCCGGGGGAGGCGGCTGCGGCACCATGACATATCTCTGCCACTGGTGAGCCGGCGGGCAGGGTGCCATATATGCAGCGATGGCGGAGGGGGTGCGGCCCGCACCCGGCGCGACCCCGCCCGGTCCGGCCCCGACCCGTTATGCCGGGGCGACAGGTACAGCGGATGACCGATCCCATGATGCCGCAGACCCGCCGCCGGCGCCTTGTCCGGCCGCTTATCGTGATCGCCGGTCTTAGTCTGGCGCTGGCCGCCTGCGCCGGGCCCACGCCCTATCAGCCGCTGCTTCACGGGCAGGGCTATGCCAATCAGCGGCTGGAAGCCAACCGTTTCAGGGTCAGCTTTGCCGGCAATTCGGCCACGCCGCGTTCGGTGGTGGAGGACTATCTGCTCTATCGGGCGGCCGAGATCACGACCACCACCGGCAACGACTATTTCCTGGTCGTGAACCGCGATGTGGAACCCCGCAATCGATATACCTATGACGCGCCCCCGGTCTGGGGCTATGGGTATGGCTGGGGCGGGCGCGGCAGCGGATATGGCCTGGGCCTGTCGACCGGCACGGCCGAACCCGATACCCGCTATACCGCCTGGCTTGAGATCCTGGTCTTCTCGGGCCCCCGGCCCGCCGATCCCAATGCCTATGACGCGCGCGAGGTGATGGGGGCCATCGGCCCGGAATTGCGGCGCCCGGCCCGGAGTTGAGGCCGGCAGGGCAGGCGGGTTGTGCGTTGCGGCAGGATCATTCCGCGAATGATTTGCAATCGCTTAAATCTCGGTGTAGCGTCGCACGCGATGTCCTGACGACCGGAGGATCTCCGTGCGATGACCGGCGAACCCATCACCCCTGAGACCGCTGCACCCGGCACTGCGCCGGCGGCCGTAACGGCCGCGCCTGCGCCCGTGGCCGGATCCGAACCCGGAAGCGGTGCGCCGGGGGCGATGCACAGCGCTGCTCCTGCATCCGTGACGACCGCTGCGGTGCCTGATGGCGCACCGGCGGCGGCCCCGGTTTCTGCGCCGGCCACTGATGCCGGCACGGTGGCCCCGGCTGCGCCGCCGCCGGTCGCTCCGGTTCAGGCGGTCCCGGTACAGGTCACTCAGACACAGGCAGCCCAGGCTCCCGCGTCTCAGACGCCGGCTGCACCGGCCCCTGCCGCGCCTGCCGGTGCTGCAATGCCGGGTGCGGATACCGCCGGGACCACTGGTGCAACCAGGGCGGATGGTGCAACCTCGGGCGCGACTGACGGCGCGGCCGCCGGCGACGCGATTACCGCCCTGCCGGGCATGACCCAGCCCGGCGATACCGTCGCCACCACTGAAGCCGATGGCGGCACCGGGTCGTCGACGCTGGATCTGCTGATCGCCGGCGGCCCGATCGTGGGCGTGCTGGGGGTGCTGTCGGTGATCGCGACCGCGATCATCCTGCTCAAGATCTGGCATTTCCTGAGCGCCGGCCTCGGCAATGGCCGCAAGCTGGCCCGGGCGGTCGACCGCGCGGTGCGCGAGGGGCCCGAGGCCGGGCGCGCGGCGCTGGACGGGGTGACCCATCCCGGCACCGACGTGATCCGCACCGTGCTCGACGGCCGCCTGCATGGCGTGCCCGAGCCGGCCCTGCGTGAAGAGGCCGAGCGGATCGGCCTGGAGCGGGTGGAAAGCCTGCGCAGCCATCTGCGGGCGTTGGAGCTGATGGGCGGCATCGCGCCGCTGCTGGGCCTGCTCGGCACCGTGCTCGGCATGATCACCGTGTTCCAGACGCTGGAGACCGCCGGTTCGGCGGTGGACCCCTCGCAGCTGTCGGGCGGCATCTGGGAGGCGCTGCTGACCACGGCGGTCGGCCTGATCGTCGCCATCCCCTGTGTCGTCGCCCATGCCTGGCTGGACCGGCGGGTGGAGCGTGCGGCCCATGTGATCGAGGATTCCGCCACGCGGCTGTTCGTCTCGCGCGACATGATCCGCCAGGCGGGCGACGTCCGGCGGCCTGCGGCCATCCATGGCGGCGGCATGGCCCCCGATCTCCGGACCGCCCGCGCGGCCGGCCCATCCGCCTGATCGGCCGGCACGGGAAGCACATCTCATGCGCCTGACCCGCAGCCGCCGTCGTCATGGCCTGGCCATCGGCCTGACGCCGCTGATCGACGTGGTCTTCATTCTGCTGCTGTTCTTCATGCTCGCCTCGTCGCTGGCCGACTGGCGGGTGCTGGAGGTGGTGATGCCCGAGGCCCGGCCTCAGGCAACACCGCCGCCGCCGTCGTCGACCGTCCGCAACCTGGTGGTGGTTGCCGTGGCCGCCGATGGCGGCCTGTCGATCGACGACGAGGCGGTCACCCCTGAAAGCCTTGCCCAGCGCCTGACCGCCCGTGCCGCGGCCGACCCCACCCTTCGGGTGCATGTGCGGCCGGTGGAGGCTGCCCCCATGCAGGCGGTCGTCTCGGCGCTTGAAGCGGCCGGACAGTCGGGTGCGGCATCGGTGGAGGTGCGGCCGCGATGAGACTGCGCCGGCAACGCGCCCCCTATAACAGCGACGACGCGCTGATCCCGCTGATCAACGTCGTGTTTCTGCTGCTGGTTTTCTTCATGGTCGCCGGCACCATCACCGCGGGCGATGCCTTCCGGGTCGAGCCGGCGCGGATCGCGGCCGAGGCGCGCAAGGAAGCCGCCGAGGGGCGGCGTGTGCTGCTGGTCGGCGCCGACGGCCGCTATGCCTTCGATGGCGAGACCTTCGACCGCGACGCGCTGGGCGAACACCTGGCGCGCGCGGTGCAGGCTGCCGCCGATCGCGGCCAGGCTTTGCAGCCGCTGGCGGTGAAGACCGATGCCGCGGCACCGGCGGGGGCGGCGATCGCCGCGACCGAAGCGGCAAGGCTGGCGGGCTTCCCGGGCGTGGTGCTGCTGGTGCAGCGGGTGCCGAAATGACGCAGCGCAAACGGCAGTCGGCGGAGGCGCCCGGCGGACGGGCGGTCACCGCCGCGGTGATGGCGGCGCTTGCCCTGCATGGCGCGGGCGCGATCTGGCTGCTGAACCAGCCGGTGGAGCCGGCCGGCATTCCCGGCGAGGTCGCGATCGTGATCGGTTTCGGCGGCGCCGGTGGCGATGGCGGCCAGGGCGGCGAGGGCGGTGGCGTGGCCACGCCCGATGCCCCCGATGCCGCGCCCACGGACGAACCGGCTGCGGCCGCCGCCCCCGACGCCACCCCTCCTGACACCGTTGTCGAAGAACCGCCGCTCGAGGAACTGGAACCAGAGCCTGAGCCCGAGCCCGAGCCCGAGATCGTGCAGCTGCCGGAGCCCGAACCGGAGCCCGAGACGCCGCCGGTTGAAGAGGCGCCTGTCACCCCGCCGCCCGAGCCTGACCCGGTTCCGGAGCCTGAGCCCGAGCCGGTCCCGGAACCAGAACCCGAGCCGGAGCCGGAACCCGAGCCGGAACCGGAGCCAGAACCCGAGCCGGAGCCCGAGCCGGAACCGGAACCCGAGCCGCAGCCGACCCCGCAGGAGGTGCGGCAGATGGCGGCGGTGATGCCGCGCGCCAAGCCCACCCCGCCGCCGGCACCGGTGAAGCCTGCGCGCCCGGCACCGCGGCCGGCGCCCCAGCCGACCGAGGCGCCGAAGCCGGCCGCCGGTGCCGAAGCCGAAGCGCCCGAGACGGGCCCGGCGGGCACTCAGGCGGCGGGTATACCGGGGCGCCTGGCCGGTGCGGCCGGCGTCGCAGGGGCGGCAGGTCTGCCGGGCGGTGGCCAGGGTGGCTCCAACGGCGTGGCCGACCCCAAGGAGGTCGACCTCTACAACGCCCGGATCATGGCCTGGCTGGAACGGCACCGGCGCTATCCGCGATCGGCCCAGCTTCGCAACCAGCAGGGGACGGTGCAGCTGGAGTTCACCATCGATGGCGCCGGACAGGTGGTGTCGTGGCGGATCGTGCAGCCCTCGGGCATTTCCTCGCTGGATCGCGAGACCGAGCGGATGATCGAGGCAGCCTCCCCCGTGCCGGCACCGCCGCCCGAGATGCTGGATGGCGGGACCAAGACCTTCGTGATCCCGATCGTCTTCCGGCTGCGCTGAGCGGTCTTCCCGCGCCGCCGACGCGCCATCCGACCAGACAAGCGAAACCCCCGGCAGCACGGGCTCTGCCGGGGGTTTCCTGCCTCCGGCCCCGGCCGCCGGGGAGAGCCGGCGACGGCGGGGACGGGATCCGGGATGGTGGTCAGAGGTCAGGCATGCTGGCCGGTCTTGGCCGCCAGCAGCTGGGCCTTGGCCGCCTTGCGGGCCGCACGGGTCTTGCGGGCGGGCAGGGCGGCGATCAGCGCCATCCCCAGGCTGGAGCCGTAATTCGCGGCCTGCAGCAGCATCAGCGCCACCCAGAACCGGCTTTCGACGAAGGGCGCATAGACGATCGAGATGCCGATGGCGACACCCACCAGGGCCACCGCCAGGATGGTTTCGGCGCGGGCCATCTGGAAGGCCTGCATCACCGCCGGCTGATTCTCCGCCTTGGGCGTGCGGAAGAAGGGCAGATGTCTGGTGATCAGACCGTAGAGCACGGCCGTGCCGATGGTGAAGCTGAGGCTGAGACCGGCAAGGCAGGCGCCCAGCCGCTGGCCGATGGTGCAGTTCACGCGGCCCTGATAGAGGCCGATGATGTGCATGGTGCGGATCGCGAAGCCGGCAAGCGCCGGGACGACGAACAGCGAGGAGGGCAGTTCCACGATCGCCGGGAAGGCGATGGCCAGCGCACCCCACAGAACCGACAGCACGGCGATGATCAGACCCAGGGCATCAGCCGCCCAGCCGGCCCAGCCGGCCAGGAAGTGATACTTCTGCATCGGCTTCAGCGCCGAGCGCTTGCGGCCCATGATATAGCCCAGATGGCCGCGCATGATCTGCATGCCGCCATAGGCCCAGCGGAAGCGCTGCTTCTTGTAGGCCATGAAGCTGTCGGGGGTGACACCCCAGCCGAAGCGGTGGTTCGAATAGACCGAGCTCCAGCCGTTCTCCATCAGGCGCAGGCCAAGTTCGGTGTCTTCGCAGATGCACCACTCCGACCAGCCGCCGACACTCTCCAGCGCCTTGCGGCGGATCATGGTCATGGTGCCGTGCTGGACGATCGCATCGTGATCGTTGCGCTGAACCATGCCGATGTCGAAGAAGCCGGCATATTCCCAGTTGGTCGCGGTCTTGAAGGGATGCTCCTGCCAGTCGCGATGATCCTGCGGCGACTGGACGAAGCCCACCTTCTCGTCGGCGAAATGCGGCGTCATCTTCCGCAGCCAGTCGGGCGAGACCACGTAGTCCGCGTCGATGACCGCGATCACCTCGGAATCCTCGGCCGTGTGGCGCAGCGCATAGTTCAGCGCACCGGCCTTGAAGCCTTCGAGCGGGGCGACGTGGAAGAAGCGGAAGCGGGGGCCGAGTTCGGCGCAGATCCGCTCCAGCGGCCGCCACACGGCCTCGTCCTTGGTGTTGTTGTCGATGACCAGGACCTCGAAGTCCGGGTAGTCGAGCCGCGAGAGCGCGACCAGGGTCTCGCGCATCATCTCGGGCGGCTCGTTATAGGCCGGCACGTGGATCGAGACCTTGGGCAGGCGGTAGCCTTCGGGAGCGGCTTCCACCGGCTCGCTCGGCCGGCGACGGCCGCGGGCGAACAGGACCTCGACGAATTCCAGCGTCTGGGAGAGCAGCAGGATGACCAGCATGCCCATCAGCACCGCGAGCACGCCGCCCGCGACCGCACCCGAGACGTCCATGTACTGGACGGCGAAGCGATAGCCGACCCAGGCGACCAAGGCCGCCGCAGCCTGCACCAGCACCACGAAGGAGAGCCGGCCGGTCCACGACATGTCACGACGACGTGCCAGGAAGGTGAGGTTCAGCGGCAGGGCGATCAGCGCCGCGGCCAGCGCGATGGCAGGCCAGGCCGGCAGCGGATCGACCGGACCGGTCAGGTCGAATTTCGGCTGACGGTCGGCATTCCAGTAGCCCCAATAGGCACCGACGCCACCCTCGTCATACCGCTTCCACGGCTGGTCGAAGGCTTCCATCAGGTAGAAGTTGATGCCTTCCTTCCTGGCGCGCGCGACCAGCTGGCGGATGAACCTGGCTTCTTCGCCAATCGAGGGCACGGCCTTGTTGAAGGCACGGCCATCCGACGGCCAGCCGGCCTCGGCAACCAGGATCGGCTTGCCCGGATACATCCGCTTCAGGCGGTTGTACATAGCGACCGTGTGGTCGATCGACTGCTCGACGGTCAGGCCTTCCCAATAGGGCAGGATATGGACCGCGAGGAAGTCGGCGGCACGGCCGAGTTCGGGATGTTCAAGCCACACATGCCAGGGCTCTGCGGTCGACACCGGCTGGCGGACCTGACTCTTCACCTGACGGATGCGGGCGATGATCTGTTCGGGCGTCTGGTCGGCGCGCAGGATCGCCTCGTTACCCACCAGCACGCGGGTGACGTTGGGGTTCCGGCGGGCGCCCTGGACCAGGGCCTCGATCTCGCGATCGTTCTTGGCCTCGTCCTTGTCCAGCCACGAGCCCATGGTGACCTTCAGGCCGCGCTCGCGCGCCAGGGCCGGTACGGCCCCCTGGATGCCGAGGGCCGAATAGGTCCGGATCTCGCGGAACCGGGTGGCGACCAGCGCCAGATCTTCCCGGACCTGATCGACGGTCGGCTCCTCGCCGGCCTTCGGATCATTCTCCGGGCGAAAGGGTGAATAGGCGGCGCCGAGCAGGGGCTCGGTCACTGCGGGCAATTCCCGCTCGTGCTGATTGGGGAGGGCCCAGAAGGCCACGTTGCCAAGCGCGATGACGGCCGTGACGGCAATGGCGCCGATCCAGCCGCGCGTCTTGCCGCGCGTCTTCTTGGTCGGTTCAGCAGGCATGTCGTTCGGCACGATCTTGCGTCCCAAGTGATGCCACGGAAAAACGGCGCGCCCCGGAATGGAGTGCGCCACGAGCCAACCATTTGTCTTTTGAGTGCACTTGAAGGCTGCGCCCGCTGATCTCTTTCGATCACCGGACGGAACGACAGGCGTCTTTTTAGACGGCTTGCGTCGTTCCTTCCACTTCCAGCTTTACCTCAAAGGAAACCGGGCTTCGCCACGCCCGACCTGTCCTCGTTTCTTTTTTAGTTCCGACGCAGCCCCGCGTCGGTTACGAGTTATATATGCTCCGCCCCGGGCCACACAACAGCGGAACGTGCATAGCCATGTGTCAAGATATGTCCCGCGAACATCCCTCCGCCCTGTTTCTGCCCCTCGCTGGTCTTGGGATCGCCGCAACCATCCTTCTGGCCCTGTGGTTGAGGGTGGAAGTGGTCCAGCCCGAGGCATTGACGTGGGCCTGCGCCGCCGAGGCGCGCCCGCTGTGGTGCGGCCCCCGGCAGCTGCTGCTGGAAGCCTTCAACATGGGCGTGATCGGCGGCGCCGCCCTTGTGGTGTCGATCGCAGCCCTGATCATCGCCCATCCGCTGGGCCAGAAACTGGCGCTGGCGGGGCTGGTGCTCTCGATCTTCGCCTTCGCGCTCTACAATGCCGGCGCTGCGGCCCCGGCCGCGGTCTTCGCCCTGTTGCGGCTGTTCCGCAGCCGGGGATAACCCCTTATGCCAGCAGGAAGTCCGCCGCGGTCAGCCCACCCGGCTGCACGCCGTCGAGGATGATGCTGCCGGCGGCGGTGACGAGGACGGCATCACCGCCGATGCGCATGAAGGCCGCGCGGGCGGCCTCTGCCGAGGCGAAGAGATCGGCGTCGAGCACGATCAGATCGTGATCGTCGGCATGGGCGTTGAAATCGGTGATCCGGTTGACGCCCGCGATGCCGGCTGAAAAGTCGAAACGGTCACTGCCCGTGCCGCCCGACAGCCGGTCATTGCCGGTGCCCGCGATCAGCACGTCGTCGCCCGCGGCACCGAACAGGGCGTCATCGCCCGCGCCGCCGTCGAGCCGGTCGCCGCCGGCCCCGCCATGGAGCAGGTCCCGGCTGCCGAGCCCCGCCAGGACGTCGTCGCCGGCCAGGCCGAAGATCCGGTCGGTGCCGGCGGTGCCCGCCAGGGTGTCGGCGGTGCCGCTGCCCTCGCTATGGCCGGCCCAGGCGATATCCGCCCCGAACCACGACCGGTTGTCGAGCCCGTCCGCGCCCAGGTCGAAGGACTGGAACCAGCCGTCGAAATCCACCCGCTCGACCGAGCGCAGCTCTTTGAGCCCGAGCGTGCCGGTTTCGTCATAGAGGAAGACGGTGCCGTCGCCGAGGCGCAGCGCGGTGATGTCCGACGCGTCGCCCGCGATCTCCACCCGGTCGGTCCCGGCGCCGCCCGCGACCGTGTCGTTGCCGGTGGACAGCGCCACCAGATCATCGCCGCCGAAGCCGTCGAGGAAGTCGCCGCCCCGGCCGTCCCGCAGGCGATCGGCCTGATCGGTGCCCAGGATGAAGGCGGGCGCGCCGTGGTGATCCGAGGTGGCGCGCGGCGCATCCTCCACCCAGACGGTGCCGCGGAGCAGGTCGCTCAATTGCGAGATCACCACCACGCTGTCGGTCGTGATCTGATCATAGAAG
Organism: Tistrella sp.; assembly: GCF_002684955.1. Taxonomy (NCBI): domain Bacteria; kingdom Pseudomonadati; phylum Pseudomonadota; class Alphaproteobacteria; order Geminicoccales; family Geminicoccaceae; genus Tistrella; species Tistrella sp. The sequence goes on from NZ_NYWI01000029.1 coordinate 42,771, forward strand.
CTCGACCGGCCGATCACGCTCACCGCCGGTTCCGACAGGATGCCGGTGACATGGGCGTTCCAGCCGCCCGCGATGTTCAGGATGCCGAAGGGGCCGTAGGGCGACAGCGGGTTGGCGTAAAAATCGTTGAACAGCACGATGTTGTCAGCCGAACTTGCGAAGCTCTGATCCTCGTTGATCAGCGCTTCGAGCAGGCCTTCGCCGACCGAGCCGTCGGAGGTGCCGATGATGCGGTAGACCACGTCGTTCTCGGCGCCGAAATTGAGCACCACATCCGGGTCGTCATGGATCGTCGGCGAGGAGAAGCCGAAATAGTCGGCATCGGCATAGAAGCCATCGGCCAGTTCCCCGCGGCGTTCGGCCAGATTGTTCACGGCCGCGCCACCCAGGCTGTAGCCGGTGACCAGCACGTCGGCGCCCGTCAGGCCGATATCGGCCGCGAAACCGGCCGTGGCCTCCAGAAGATAGGCGAATTCATCGACATAGGCGGCATCGACCAGATCCAGATAGTCGACCACATCCCCCGCATCGCTGGTGCCGGCGAAGGCGACCGCCAGCCGGGTGATGCTGCCGTCAGCCGCCGTCTCGGCCAGGATGCGGGCCTGCGGGCTGCTGGAGGTCTGGCCGATGAAGTTGCCATAGGCATCGACCCGATCGGCGGAAAGCCCGAGTTCGGCGGCGGTGACGGCGCGCCAGCCGGCGGGCAGGTCGGGATCACCGCCACCGGCTTCGGCCACCACGCCGATGACGCCGGCGAGGGCATTGAAGGCGGCGAACTGGGCATTGCGGGCAAGACCGAAGGCGGTCTCGATATCGGCGCGGGCATCCTCGCCCTTATAGGTGAAGATCGGCATTTCCCCTCCTCAGCCGTGACCAGGGGTCCGGCGTCTTTTTATCAACCAAAGGTTATGTTAGAGGCGGGGCGTCGGCGTGGTCAATGACGTTTACGTAAACGTCAATCACCCGGTCCACGGCCTTCCGGGCTAGGCAGTGCCGGGGTGGCAGGGTATGAAGGGCCGGGTGGCGGCGCTTTCAAGAAGGATCTGATGCGATGCGCTTTCCCGACGGCAGCCCCTCGCAGCCGGGGCGCCCGCAGCGGGGCGGTTCGAAGACGGAGCGGCCAGCGGCACCGCGGCCGCAGCCCGATCTGCTGATCGCGGATCTGGGCGGCACCAATCTGCGCATCGCCCGGCGTGACGGCCGCGGCCGGACCGTCCTGCTCGGCCGCTTCGCCACCCACGAGATCGGGGATCTGCCCGATCTGCTGCGCCGGGTCTGGCTGAAGGCGGCCGGCCGGGTGCCGGCGGCGCTGGCCATCGCCGTGGCGGGCCCGATCGATCATGGGGCCGGACAGGCGCTGCTGACCAATCATCCGGCGCTGGCGATTTCCTCCGCCGCCATCGCACGGGCGCTGGGCCTGCGCGGCATTGCGATGGTCAATGATCTGGCGGCCCAGGCGATGGGGCTGGCACTGGGGGCGGGCGGCACGCGCGAGATGGTGGCGCCGGGCACGCCCGACGACGAGGCACCGCGGCTGCTGATCGGGCTGGGCACCGGCTTCGGCACCGCGCTGATCCTGCCCGGGCGTGGCGGGCTGCCGCAGGTGGTGCCGGCCGAAGGCGGGCATGTGACGCTGGCGGCGGAAACTGCCGCCGAATGGGCGGTGATCGAGGCGGCGCGGCCGCTGCCCGGCACGGCCGGGGTGAATGATCACGTCTCGGCCGAAGATCTCGTTTCCGGCCACGGCCTGCCGCGGCTGGCGGCGGCGGTGGCCGCGGTGCGCGGCCTGGCCCCTGTCCAGGGTGAAGCTGAGGCGGTGACGGAGGCAGCCCTTGCCGGCGATGCCGGGGCACGGGAGGCGTTCGAACTGTTCTCGGGCTGGGCCGGCGCGGTGGCCGGCGATCTGGCGATCGCGACCGGCGCGCGCGGCGGCGTGGTGCTTTCGGGCGATCTGCTACATCGGCTGGGCGGGCTGTTCGATCGCCGTCGGGCAGCGGCGCGGTTCAGGGCCAAGGGCAGGTTTTCCGGCTATCTTGCCAATGTGCCGCTGGAACTGGCGCCGGCGGGTGACGATCTGGCCTTTGCAGGGCTGACCGGCATCGCTGATGCGGTGGCGGCGCGCGAGGCCGGTCCGGTTTTCGACTGACAGGCTCCAGAGGCGGGAGAGAGCGCCATGACGGGCGATCAGACAGTTCCGACGCCGGCCACGCGCGGTTTCCGCATGCCCGGCGAATTCGCACCGCAGGATGGCTGCTGGATGATCTGGCCGGAACGGCCCGACAACTGGCGGCTGGGCGCCAAGCCGGCCCAGGCGGCCTTCACCGCGGTTGCAACGGCGATCGCCGACGCCGTACCGGTGACGGTGGCGGTCTCGGCCCGGCAGTGGTCGAATGCCCGATCCCGGCTGCCCCGCCATGTGCGTCTGGTGGAGATGAGCACCAACGATGCCTGGATGCGCGATGTCGGCCCCAGTTTCGTGATCGACGACGCCGGCGGGCGACTCGGTATCGACTGGCGGTTCAATGCCTGGGGCGGCTTTCATGACGGGCTGTATTTCCCCTGGGACCAGGACGATCTGGTGGCGGCCAAGGTGTCGGAGATCGATGCCGATGGCAGCTGGCGGGCGCCGGTGGTGCTGGAGGGCGGCGCCATCCATAGCGATGGCGAGGGCACCGTCTTCACCACTGCCGAATGCCTGCTATCCCCCGGCCGCAACGGCCTTGAGGGGCAGGCGGCGGTCGAGGCGGCGCTGGGGCAGGCGCTCGGCGCCGAACGGGTGATCTGGCTGCCGCGCGGCGTGTTTCTGGACGAAACCACCGGCCATGTCGACAACCTGATCCATGTGGTGGCGCCGGGCGTGGTGTGCCTGACCTGGACCGATGATCGCGGCGATCCGCAATGGGAACGCTCGGCCGAGGCCGAGGCGCTGCTGGCCGAAGCACGTGATGCACGCGGCCGGCGGCTGACCGTGCACCGGGTGCATCAGCCGGGCCCCCTTGCCCTGACCGCAGAAGAAGCGGCGGGGGTGGATGTCGTGCCCGGCAGCCAGCCGCGCCTGGCCGGCGATCGCCTGGCCGGGTCTTACGTAAATTTCCTGATGGCCCACGGGGCGGCATCGGGCCGGCGGCGGATCGTGATGCCGCTGCTGGATCCCGCACGCGATCAGGCGGCGGCCGATGCAATCGCCGCCGCCTGTCCGGGATGGGAGATCCTGGGCGTGCCGGGGCGCGAGATCCTGCTGGGCGGCGGCAACGTTCATTGCATCACACAGCAGGTGCCGGCGCGTCTGGCTGGCCGGTCCGACCGGCCGTGACCGGTCAGAAGCGGCCGCGGCGATAGTCCTCGATCGCCTGGATGATCTCCGCCTCGGTGTTCATCACGAAGGGGCCGTAGCGGGCGACCGGCTCGCCGATCGGGCGGCCGGCAACCAGGATCGCCCGGGCGGGCTGGTCCGAGGCGTTGGCAAGGCCGAGCCCGCCATCGCCGCCCAGAACCGCCAGACGTGCGGTGCCGAGCGGCCGCGCCGCCTCTCCCGTGCCGGCGATCAGCGCACCGTCATAGACATAGAGGAAGGCGGTGTGGCCGGCAGGGACCGGCAGTTCCACCTCGCCGCCCGGCACCAGCTCGATGTCGACATAGAGCGGATCGCTGGCGACGCCGGCCACGGGGCCGGTGGTGCCGAACACCTCGCCCGCGATCACCTTGACCGTGCCGGCATCGCCGGGCAGGGCGGCGGCGGGGATGCTCTCGGGCCCGAATTCGCGATAGGCGGGGCGCGCCATCTTTTCGGCCGCGGGGAGGTTCACCCACAGCTGAAAGCCGCGCATCAGCCCTTCGGTCTGCTCGGGCATCTCTTCATGGATGATGCCGCGACCGGCGGACATCCACTGCACGCCGCCCGGCACCAGCACGCCCTTGTGCCCGGCATTGTCGGCATGGCGCATGCGGCCGGCGAGCATGTAGGTCACGGTCTCGAAGCCGCGATGCGGATGGGCGGGAAAACCGCCGATATAGGCGCCGGGATCGTCGGAGCCGAATTCATCCAGCATCAGGAACGGGTCGAGCATGTCGAGCGACGGCTGACCGATCACCCGCTTGAGCTTGACCCCGTCACCATCGGAGACGGCACGGCCGACCACCACCTGCGTGACGTGGCGACCGGTCGTGGCATCCGCGGGCCGGGGCGAGGAGGTGAGGGTGGTGGTGGCGGTCATCGGGCACCCCCTTTCGAATGGCTGCGGGCGGCGCACCGGCGCCGCCCTGTCTTCCCGATTCAAGATAGGGTGTCGGAGACTGTTTCCGAAGACCGTAGAATTGCAACGCTCCGTCGCGCGGATGGAAACGATGCGACGGGGCGGCTTACACCGGGACCACAAGATCTTCCAGCCGGTCCGGGGCGCTGGTCAGCGACAGGCAGCCGGTTTCGGTCACCAGCACGGTGTCGGAATGGCGGAAGCCGCCCAGCCCCTCGATATAGATGCCGGGCTCGATGCTGAACACCTGGCCGGCCTCGACGATCCGGTGATAGCCCTCGGCCAGAAAGGGCGCCTCGTGGCCGGTGACGCCGAAGGCATGGCCGGTGCGGTGCAGCAGGTGGTCGCCATGGCCGGCGCGGATCAGCGATGCATTGACCGCCTCGTCGATCGCGGCCATCGACGCCCCGGGCTTCAACAGGTCGAAGGCCAGCGCCCGGGCCTCTGCCATCGCGTTGAAAGCGGGCTTGGCGGCGGCCGGTGCCTCCCCCAGGAAGAAGGTCCGCTCCAGCTCTGCCGCATAGCCGTCGGCCCGGCAGGCGACGATGCTGACATGCGGGCCGCTCCGGCCCAGGGCCATGAACAGGTCGGTGAAGTTGTGCGGATCGTGCGAGACCTCGGGCGGCTGGGCCACCGCGGCGAAATTGCAGGCCAGCAGGTTCAGATGCGGATTGGCGGCAAGGGCTGCGCCGGTCATCCGCCGGGACAGCGTGCCGTGGATCTCGATCACCTTCAACCCCGGCTGCGCCATGGCGAGAAGGGCGGCATGGGCGTCGGAGACCAGATCGGCGGCATGGCGCAGCCGGCCGATCTCCCAGGGGGATTTCACCATCCGCAGATCCTCGACCAGGGCGGCCGGTACCGGATCATGGCCGGCCGCCGACAGCCGCCCGGCGACGAAGAGCGGGCAGTCGGGTTCGACCGCGACCTTGAGGCCGGGGGCGAGCAGCCCGGTCAGCCGGTCATCCCAGCCCTGGCCGGCAGGGGCGGGGAATTCGCGATAGGCGATGCAGTCGATCGCGCCCAGGCCGCGGATGCGGACATGGGGGATTTCGAGCGCCGGCACGATGAAGCGCAGCGGGCCCTGGCCCGTCACCACAAGGATAAACGGGCGTTCGTGGACGAAGTTCGCAAAATGGGTGAGGTAGTAGACGCTGTCGGGGTTGGTGAGGACCAGGGCGTCGACGCCGGCAAGCTCCATGGCGGTGCGCAGGCGGTCGACACGGCCGGTGATCTCGGAGAGCGGCGGGGCGCCGGTGATGGGGGCGGGGCGGGCGTCGGCGGTCATGAGGCTCAAAGCTCCGGATCGATGCGGCGGCGGCGGTTGAGCGCGGCCTGAAAGAACAGGCCGCTGATCAGGGGTGGCAGCAGGGTGACGATCAGCGCCAGGCGCAGCGAGGCGCCGGCATCGGTGGCGAGGCCATGGGCGAGCGCCAGATCGCTGATCAGCCCGACCAGGGCCGGCGCGCCGCCATAGCTGATGATCGAGGTGGCGAAGACCATGAAGGCGATGGCGGTCGCCCGGATATGGGGCCCGGCCACGACCTGCATGCAGGACATCGACGGCCCCATGCCGAGGCCCGAAACCAGGAAGGCCAGGAAGAGCAGACCATAGGCGAGGCCGGTATCGCCCACCAGGAAGGTGGCGGCGAAGAGCGGGGCCGAGACCAGACCCGCCAGTGCCGGCAGACGGAATTCCCACGATCGCGCCCGGCGGATCAGCCGGTTGGCGAGCCAGCCGCCGGCGAAGGTGCCGATCAGCACGCCGAGCCCGAGGGCGAGCCCGCCGCTGCGGCCGAAGTCTGCGATACCGACGCCGTGGACGCGCTGGAAAAAGGCCGGGATCCAGGTGGCGAGGCCGACGGTGACGTAGAAGAAGGGGATCGCGATCAGCAGGTGGACCACTGCGGCCGAGCCCAGCAGCTCGGCCAGTGCTGGCCGGAGCGCGGGCGGCCGGGCGCTGCCGCCCTGGTCGAAGCGGCCGCGGGGCGGTTCGCGCAGAACCAGCGGAATGATCAGGGCGAGCGCCAGGCCCGGCAGGCCGAAATAGAAGAAGACCATCCGCCAGCCATGCTCCGCGACCAGCGCGGCCGCGACCACCAGGCCGATCATGCTGCCGAGCGAGCCGATGCCGGTGAAGACGGAGACCGCCCAGGCGCGGCGTTCGGGCGGAAACAGGTCGCCGATCAGCGAATGGGCCGAAGGCACGCAGCCGGCCTCTCCAACGCCCACCGTCATGCGGGCGGCGAAAAGGCCGATGAAGCTGCGGGCCAGGCCGCAGGCGGCGGTGGCGAGGCTCCAGAGGGCGAGCGACACCGCGATCACCCGTACCCGGTTGGTCCGGTCGGCGAGCCGGCCCATGGCGAGGCCGAACACGGCATAGAACAGCGCAAAGGCGAAGCCGCCGAGCAGGCCCATCCGGGCGTCGCTGAAGCCCAGCTCGGCCTTGATCGGCTCCAGCAGGACCGAGAACAGAACCCGGTCCATGTAGTTGAAAAGATTGATCAGGCCGAGCAGCGCAAGCGCGAGCCCGGCCCCCTGTGCAATCGTCGGCCCACCCTCGGACCTGTCGGTCGCAACTCCGTCTGATGCCGTCATTGTCGTTGTGCTCCCTGTCTGCCGCCTTGATGGCGGGTTGAGGAAAGTGTGGAGTGCGGGCCGGCCCGGCGTCTTTCCAGGGATGCACGGAGATTTTGCATTTCGTCCCTCTGCATGCGCTGATACGAGACCAGATGCAAAATTCTTCGGGAGAAGGTGGATGGCGGCGGGGATTGGCACGCCCTGGACCGATCAGCGGGCGGTGGTGGCGGCGCTGGAGGCCGGCACGCCGCTGATGGACGCGGCCCCTTTCGAGGGGCGGAGCCGGTTCGAGATCATGCCGGGCGGCATCGTCGGCTGGTGGCTGGACGGACGGCTGACCGCGGATCTGACCCTGCGCCATGTGATGGACGACACCGTCAGCATCCAGTTCGTCCAGACCGGCGGCGGGCGGCGGCGGATCACCGCCCATGGTACCGAGCGCCATGGCGGCGGCACGCTCTATATCGGGCTGTTTCCGGCCGGCAGCCGCCAGATCCGGCGCTGGCGGGCAGGGCGGCCGATCCGCTATGCCGCCTTCTGGGTTCCGCCCGCCCATGCGGCGGCGGTGCTGTTCCCCGACCGCACCGGCCGGCTGCCGGCTTTCACCGATCTGCTGAACGGGGGTCTGGAGGCGCCCTTCGGCCTGTCGGTGGCGATGACGCCCGCCATGCATGCGGTGATGGACGCGCTGATCGACGGCCCGCCCCGGCCTCAGGCGCTGGCCCGGGCCTATGAGAGCCTGAAACTGCAGGAACTTATGATCGAGGCGGCGGGCGTGATGGCGGCCGCGGCGGGGCCACGCCGCGCCGCCGACGGGGTGCCGGCCCGGACCCGCCACGAGATGCAGATCGAACGGGCGGCGGACATCCTGCGGCGGGAACTGGCCGACCCGCCCGGTTTTCGCGACCTGGTGCGACGGGGGGGCATCAGCCACAACCGGCTGGCGGCGGGGTTCGTGGCGCGCTTCGGCTGCACACCCCACGACTATGGCAAGCGCCACCGCATGCAGGCGGCCCGGCGGATGATCCGCGAGGGCCGCCATGGTCTGGTCGACGTGGCGGCCCTGGTCGGATTCTCAGGCCAGGCGGCGTTCGGCCGGGCCTATACCGCCTTCTTCGGCCATCCGCCGGGCGCGGACAGGCGAGCGGGCGTGGATGGGCGAGGGCGTGCGATCAGGCCATGACGTGATGGCCGGCCGGCTGCGGCACCAGAACGATCTGCGCGCCCGGCAGGGCCTGGGCGAGGGCGGCGCGCATCCGGTCCAGGATGCCGGCGATCTGCGAGAAGGGGCGGTCGCCTTCGAAGGTCAGCGTGATCTCGACCTCGGCACCATTGCCGAGCCGGCGGCTGCGGACCCGGATGATGTCGTCATATTCGTCGAAGAACTGCGCCAGGACCTTGTTGATCTCCATCTGCATCGGCTCTGCCAGAGAGCGGTCGAGCAGGTCGGGCATGGCTTCCTTGAGCATGCCATAGGTGGTGGTGAGCATGATGACGGCAACGACCGTCGAGCCGACGATATCGGCCCAGTAGGACAGCATCATGTCGCCGGCCAGCTGGTCCAGTGCCACGCAGCCGACCACCACCACCGAGCCGATGGTCTTGGCGATCCGGGCGCGATATTGCGACACCACGATGATCGAGGCGCCATCGCGGGCCGCGCGGCGCAGCGACAGCATCTGGGCGGTGTTCAGAAACAGGTTGAAGGTCACGAAGAAGGTGGCGAGATAGGCGGCATTGCCGGTTTCCGACGCTGCCGGCACCTTGGTCGCGATCTTGTAGATGATGAAACAGGCCGCCACGACCAGCATCATCGCGATCAGGATGGAGACCGCCTGTTCCAGCTTGGCGGTGCCGTATTCGAAATTGCCGGTGCGGCGGCGGTTGATGTTGCGCAGCGTGGCATAGGATACCAGCCCCACGCAGATCAGCAGCGTGCCGCGCACGCCGTCGGCGATCATGGTGAGCGAGCCCGACCAGATCGCAACCGCCACGAACGGCCCGCAAAGGGCAAGGTCTGCCAGAACTGCGATCGCAACCGCGCGTTCGCGTGCCCGCTCGGCTGGCGACATGATAGACATACTGACGTCTCCCGGTGAACGGGTCGTTGTTCTTCCGGCCGCCAGGGGATGCCGATCCCCACCGGCAGGCCCCTGCGGTGCCGGCGAACCGGCCCCGGCGGATGGCCCCCCTGCCATCCGGACCGATGATGCGTCAAAAGGCGCGGTGGGCGAAAGCGCGAAGTGCGACGGGTTGATGACTGTTTCCCGCCCGGCGGGTGCGGTTCAGACGCTGTCGGACTGGCTGCGGCGCGGCGCCACGGCAACCGCCGCGGCAAAAACCAGGCCGATCAACGCCCAGAGATGCGCCTCGCCATTCTCGGGCCCTTCGCCGATGGCGATCGCAAGCGCGCCGCCGCCGATCATCAGCGCCAGCAGCGCCTCTTCGATCTTCAGCCGCAGCCGCGGTGTGCGCGCGCGGCCGGCCACCGGCATCAGCGCATCCACCGCCCAGCCGATCGCCGGGATCAGGAAGGTGACGATCGGGAAGTCCCGATAGCGCGGATCGAGGGCGAGACCGATCATGGCGATGGCGACGGCCACCGCCGCAAGACCCTTGAGCAGGCCGAGGCGCAGCCCGCGGGGGCCGTCGCCCGCGCCCAGCCAGTCGATGCCGAGCGGGCGGCGCAGCGCGCGCAGCACCTCGATCACCGGGGCCGGCTGGATCCGGGCTTCGGCCGGCCCGGCCCAGCGGCGCGCCAGCACCACGGCGGTGACCGCCGAGACCAGCCAGAGGCCGATGCCGATCGCCCATTCCACCGGGCCGCGATTGACCAGCGACAGATGATCGATCGAGAGCAGCAGCGTGGCGCCGGCCAGCTGGGCGGCGGTGACGGCCGATACCCAGCCCGCGATTTCGCGGCCCAGATGCTCGTCGATTTCGTGATCGGGGATGCGCCGGCCGGCGGCGATCATCAGCAGGCCGGCGACCAGGATGCCGCCGGCTGCCAGCCAGTGCCAGTTGGGCATCTCGACCACCGGGCCGGTCAGCGGGAATTTCTGCTCACGATATTCGTCGACCAGCCCCCAATGGCCGCCGACCGTGCCTTCCTGCACCCGCTTCCAGGGCTGATCGAAGGCCTCGATCAGGTTGTAGTCGACGCCCAGCTTGCGGGCGAGGGGGATGAAGTCGCGGACAAAGCTCGCCTGATTGACCAGGCTCGGCACGGCGGGGCCGCGGGTACGGCCTTCGCTCGGCCAGCCGGTCTCGCCGATCATGATCGGCTTGTTCGGGAAAGCGGCTTTGACCTCGTCGATGATCCGGCTGAGATGCGCCATGGCATCATCGATGGAGACGGGTTCGTCTTCCCAATAGGGCAGAATGTGGACGGTGACGAAATCGACCTCGTCGGCGAGGTCGCGGTTTTTCATCCAGAATTCCCAGACATCGGCATAGGTCACCGGCTTGTCGGTGCGCGACTTCACCTCGCGGATCAGCTTGCGGAGATTTTCCGGTGACTGTTCCCGGCGCAGCAGCACCTCGTTGCCGACGATGACCGCCTTGACCGCCTGCGGATTGCGCGCGACGACGTCCAGCGCCGCATCGATCTCCATCTGGTTGTTCTGAGGGTTGGCGCCGATCCAGATGCCCTGAAGCACGCTCATGCCGAGCTGGGCGGCCTGCACCGACACCTCTTCCAGCCCCTGGCGGGCGGAATAGAGGCGCACGCAGTCGGTGACCGATTTCAGGATCGCCATATCCTCGGCGATCTGCTCGGGCGGGGCCACGAAGCTTTCGTTATGGGGCGTCTGGCGGCCCCGGAACGGGGCATAGGAGGGGCAGGCGACGTGGGCGTTGGGAACGTCCGGCAGCTCCACGGGCGCATTCGCCCATGACCAGAAGCCCCAGGCGATCGCGGCGGTGACGACAAAGGCGACCAGTCCGATCAGGCGCGACGACATCGCTCGGCAGTTCTCCTAAAGGGCGGGGAGCAGGACCGACCATACGCCCCGACCGGACATCGTTAGCCGAAACCGGGTGTCTTGTCAGCCTTCCGTGTGTGACGCGGCATCGGCGAGCCCGCCTTCGAGCCGCGCCCATTCGCCGGGACGTCCGCCGGCGTTGTCTTCGGCCGGGATGCCGAAGCGCAGCCAGCCGGCCTGGGCCGGAATGGTGACGGGGCCCGGCCAGTCGCGGATCAGGATGCCATGACGGGCGGCCAGCCGCTCCAGGATTTGCGCAGCACGGGCCCGGCTGCCGGCATCGACGGTCACGAAAAGATCGGTCTGGCCGACAGGGGCAAGTCCTCTGCGATGAAGCAGGCGCGAGAGCCGGTCGGCCCCGGCGGCCAGACGGGTCCGGGTCTCAGTGATCCAGGCCGTATCGTCATAGGCCCGTGCCGCCACCGCAAGTGCCGGGCCCGAGACGGCCCAAGGGCCAAGATGATCGGTCATGCGCAGGGTGGTTGCCGGATCCGCGATCGCAATACCCAGCCGCAAGCCCGCAAGACCAAAGAATTTTCCGAAAGACCGCAGCACCACCAGCCCGGGCCCGGCCAGATCGGCGACCGAGGTGTCGGGCGTGATCTCGGCAAAGGCCTCGTCGACCACCAGCCGGCCGCCGCGATCGGCCATCAGCCGTGCCAGCCGGCGCAGCTCGTCGCGGCCGGTCAGCCGGCCGTCGGGATTGTTGGGGTTGACGATCAGCACGGTGTCGATCCCGGGCGCCGTCAGCCGGTCGGGGTCGGTTTCGACCGTGACGGCATGGCCGGCGCGTTCCCAGGCAGGCCCGTGCTCGTTATAGGTGGGGCCGAGCACGGCGACCCGACCCCGGGGCACGGCAAAAGGCAGGGCCTGGATCAGCGCCTGCGATCCCGGCCCGGCACAGAGATGGTCGGGGCCGGGGGCGCGGTAGAAGCGGGCGGCGGCATCAAGGCAGGGGCCGATCAGGTCGCCATCTGGCAGCCGCGTCCAGGCATCGGCCGGGATATCTCTTGGATCAAAGGGATAGGGGTCGCGGTTGATGCCGGTGCTGAGATCGATCCAGGGCCTGGGCGCCGCCGGATGGCTGGCGGCCATGGCTGCAAGCCGGCCGCCGTGATCGCGGTGTGCGGCGGTCATGGCAGCACCGGCCGGGCTGCGGCCGCGAACAGGGCCTCGATGTCGAGTGCTGCTTCCAGATGGTCGGCGAGGGCATCGAGGGCGGCCTCGACCGAGGCTTCGTAATCGACCGGTACCGGGCGCCGGCCGGTCAACGCCTCGATCAGGGCGGCGCGGTAGCCGTCGGCGCCGAACAGACCGTGGAGATAGCAGCCGGCGACCCGGCCGTCATGGCCGGTGGCGCCGTCGGGGCGGCCGTCGGCCAGACGCAGCATCGGCCGCGCCGTGCCGGGGCCGGTGGTGACACCGACATGCATTTCATAGCCGCGCACGGCCGCGCCTGTGGTGATTTCGGTGCCGGTGGTTTCGATCAGCGCCTTGTCGCCGCCGAGTCGGGTTTCGACGTCGAGCAGGCCGAGGCCCGGCACGGCGCCGGCCGGCCCCTCGATGCCGTCCGGATCCTCGATCACCCGGCCCAGCATCTGATAGCCGCCGCAGATGCCGATCACCCGGCCACCGCGGCGGACATGGGCGGCAAGATCGACATCCCAGCCCTGGGCGCGGAAGAAGGCGAGATCGGCGATCGTCGCCTTGCTGCCGGGCAGCACGATCAGATCGGCCACCGGCAGGGGCTGGCCGGGCGGCACCATGGTCAGCGCCACCTGCGGTTCCAGCTTCAGCGGATCCAGATCGTCGAAATTGGCGATGCGGGCGAACATCGGCACGGCGATCTTCAGGCCCCCGGGCCCCGGATCGCGCGGCGTGTCCAGCGCCACCGCATCTTCGGCCGGCAGCCGCGCCGCGGCGGGCAGCCAGGGCACCACCCCGAAACTCTTCCAGCCGGTGCGGGTCTCGATTTCAGTCAGGCCGCCGTCGAACAGGCGGACATCGCCGCGAAACCGGTTGATGATGAAGCCCTTGATCAGCGACAGCTCATCTTCCGGCAGAAGCGCATGGCTGCCGACCATCTGGGCGATCACCCCGCCGCGATCGATGTCGCCCACCAGCACCACCGGCGCCCCAACGCGGGTCGCGAAGCCCATATTGGCGATGTCGCCGGCGCGCAGATTGACCTCCGAGACCGAGCCCGCCCCTTCGATCAGCACCAGATCGGATCGGGCGGCGAGGCGGGCGAAGCTCTCCAGCACCTTCGGCATCAGCCGGTCCCGCCAGCCGCGATATTCGGCGGCGCGCGCCGTACCGGCCATGCGGCCCTGCACCACCACCTGCGCGCCGATATCGGTCTGCGGCTTCAGCAAGACCGGGTTCATGTCGACCGAAAGCGGCACGCCGGCGGCACGGGCCTGCAGTGCCTGGGCGCGGCCGATTTCGCCGCCATCGGCGGTGACGGCGGCATTGTTCGACATGTTCTGCGGCTTGAACGGCAGCACCTTCAGCCCGCGGCGCACCGCGATGCGGGCAAGCCCCGCCACCAGCAGCGATTTGCCGACGTCGGATCCCGTGCCCATCACCATCAGGCAGCTTGCCATCGGCGGCGTCTCCCAATGTCAGAAGGCGACCCGCAGGCCGAGATAGAGGCTTCGACCAGGGGTGGCGTAGCCGTCCACTTCCTGATAGTCCACGTCGAAGACGTTGTCGAGCCGGGCATAGGCGGTGACGGCGTCGGTCAGGCGGTGGTCGCCATTGATTCCCATGATGGTATAGCGGCGGATCTTGGTCGGCCGGCTGGCGGAATTGACCTGCGCGCCGACATGGGACGCCTCGATGCCGATCCGGGTGCCGTCCAGCGGATAGACATCGGCGGCGGCGAACAGGGTGTGGCGCGGACGGCGCGGCAGGGCCGTGCCGGTCTCCAGATCCGTCGTCTCGAGATAGGTATAGGCCGCCTGAAGCGTCAGCCAGTCGGCCGGCACCGCCTTTGCCGTCGCTTCCAGCCCCTCGGTGCGGGCGCGGGCGGTGTTGCGGTAGCGGCTGGCGGCGGAATCGAAGCTCAGCATGTTGCGGATGTCGTTGCGGAACCAGGTGAGCCCCAGGGTCAGCGCGTCGTCGACGAGGCGCTGTTCGATGCCGATATCCCAGCCCCGGCTTTTCTCCACCTCCAGATCCGCATCGCCATAGGTCGGGTGATAGAGCTGGTAGAGCGACGGCGCCTTGGAGCCGGTGCCCCAGCTGCCGCGCAGCGTGGTGCCGGTGCCGGGCACGATCCAGGCACCAGTGAAGCGCCAGGTGGTGTGGGCGCCGAAGGCCGAATGATCGTCGCGGCGGACACCGGCGGTCAGATAGAGCTGGTCCCAGAGCCCGGCCCGGTACTGGCCGAAGATCGCGGTGGTATCGGCATTGGCCGAAAGCGTGTTGATCACCGGATCGCCGGGGGCCTTCGCATCACCGATCGAGGCGGCCTCGTGCTCGCGCGAGAGGCCGACGGTGGCCACGTCGTCGTGACCGTCGACGGTGATGTCGGTCTGGTTCTCGATCCCGGTCCGCCGGCCGTCGAAATCGGTGCGGACCGAAAAGCTGGAGGTCGGGTCCTTCGAACTGCGGTCGAGCCGCGAGCCCGAGAGGGTGGTACGGTTTTCAACCCGGCCGTCGAACAGGGTGGCGATGGCGGTCACCCGGCCGCTCAGGCTGTCGGCCTCGTTCTCGCCCGGCGCCTCGGGCTTGCGCGAGGGGTCGAAATCGGCCGAGGTGCGGGCGGCCGTGCCGGTGGCTTCGATCGCGAATTGATCACTCAGGGTCAGCCCGCCGCTGAGGCCGATCTGGGTGCCGGTGAAACCGTCATCCTCCCGCCCGCCTTCCAGGCGCGAGAAGCCTTGGGTGCGGAAATCGACGATCGAGACGGCGCCGTCCCAGCGCTCGCCGGCACCGCGCAGCGCCGCGGAATGCCGACGGCTGCGATAGGCGCCGTATTCTGCCGAGGCGTCGCCCTCCACCCCGGTGCCGCCATTGCGCAGACCCCGGCGGGTGACGATGTTAACCACGCCGCCCATGGCATCGGCGCCGTAAAGCGCGCTCTGCGGGCCGCGCAGCACCTCGATCCGGTCGACGTCGTCGGCAAGCAGGCGGCCGAGATCGAAAGCCCCGCTGGCGCTGGCGGGATCGTTCACCTCGACGCCGTCGATCAGGATCTTGGTCTGGCTGTCATCGGTGCCGCGCAGCCTGAGATTGGTGGCGGCCCCGGGGCCGCCGGTGCGGCTGAACGATACGCCCGGCGCCCGGCGCAGCGCATCGACCACGAAGACGGTGCCGGCTCGGCGCAGGTCGTCGCCGTCGATCACCGTCACCGAGCTGCCGACGGTGGCGGGATCGACGGCCGTGCGGGTGGCGGTCACCACCAGAGGTGTCAGGGTTTGACGGGTTTTTTCGTCATCGGCGAATGCCGGGACGGCACCGGTGGTGGCGGCAAGGGCGGTGCCGAGCAGAAACAGGCGGACGGCGGCGGTCATGGGTCTGTTATGGTCCCGCGATGGCTGGCGCACCGACGCGAACGGGATGGCCGGCGCGTGTCCGGGTCTCCCTGCCGCCGGTCATGCCCGCCCGGCGACCGCGCGATACGCGGGGGTGCGACGGCAGGTCTCCTGGCTCGCGGGTCCAGGCCCGGGCCCCCGGCCTTCCCGGCCTGTTACCGCCAGTGGCTGTCATGGGGGTGGGCTCACCGCCTACAGTTGCGGGTACAGCCGCGGCCTGGGCGCCCTGGCGCCGCACCGCGTTCCCTCTTCGCCGGCCGCCTTTCCGAGGAAAGGCGGCACGGAACCGTCGCCCCGCACCATAAAGACCGGGATGCCCTGGGGCAAGCGGCACGAAAGAAGGGCGCCATCCTCGCGGGGGGAGGATGGCGCCCGAAGTGATCAGGCAGGGAGACGTTCGGGAGGAGAACGTCGGTGGTCCAGGGGAAGGTCGGTGGTCCAGGGGAAGACCGTCGTCAGTCAGTCATGGTCGTCGTTCATGGTCGGCCCGGATCAGCCGCCCGACGGGGCGGTGGTGGGGGCGGGGGTGCTCATCGGCTGGGCGCCGGTGGCGGCATCAGCGTCGCTCTTCACGGCTTCCTGTGACTTGAAGGCCGGCATCTGCTCCAGCTGCTCGGGCGTCACCGAGGCGACCAGGGCCTGTTCGGCCGGCTCGGCCTTAAGCTGATCCCAGGGCACCATCACTTCCTTGGCGCCGAAGCCCAGCACGCCGCCATAGGCGAGCACCGCATGGGTGATCTGACCGTCGGTACCGAAGATCACGCCCTGAAGGGAGGCGACTTCCTCACCGTCGGGGGTCCGGACCACGGTGTCGTTCGACAGCAGGGTATCGGCCGGCTGCGGATCCTCGGCCTCGGCGGTGTCGGCACCGCCAGCCGGCGGGGTCGCGGGCATGGCGCCCGACGGGGCTGCCGTGCTGCCGGCACCTGCACCCATCCCGCTGCCGGCCGGGGCCTGCTGTTCCGTGGGGGCAGCACCCGGCGAGGCGGCCTGTGCCAGTGCGCTGCCGGCCGCGAGGGGGGCGGCACCCAGACCGACGATGATCGCAAGAGCCGAGGTCGTGCCGCGCATGGACTTGAACATGGTCAATTACTCCTGTGTTCGGCGATCCGGCAAGTTCTCTTGCCTTCCTCAATGATCTGGGAACTTGAGCGAAAATTGTTAAGTGCTGCGCTGTGGCATAATCATGTGAGGTTTGGTCTTCGAATACTGGTAGAAGATGATGAAGCCCCCCCGGCTGTGAGCGGGCGATGTCAGAAGGGCCGGATCGGGCCTCCCCCGTGTCGGCATGGTGTCGCGGCCGTGCTTGACGCCGGCCGCGGCGCGTCGCAGGCTCCGGCGCAGGAGGGACGACGGCTGCCCGCAACCCCCGCGGGGCCGAATTTCTGCGCAGGAGATCTGCCGATGCGTATGGACGTTCTGGGACTGGCCGGTGCCGCGGTGATCGCGGTGGGCATTGCCGCCGGCGGCTGGCTGGTCGGCCAGGGTGTGGTCGAGGCGCGGCTCGGCAACCGCACCGTCCAGGTGAAGGGCCTGGCCGAGCGCGAGGTGAAGGCCGACCTGGCAGTCTGGTCGCTGCGCTATGTCGCCTCCGGCAACGATCTGAACGAGGTGCTGGGCCAGCTGAAGCGCGATACCGAGACGGTGAAGCGTTTCTTCACCGATGCCGGCCTGCCGGCCGAGACGATCGAGATGCTGAGCCTGGAGGTGACCGACCAGAACGCGCAGCTCTATCGCTCGGGCCCGGTCGAGGTGCGCTATATCGTGGCGCAGACGGTGTCGGTGCGGACCACCGATGTCGACAAGGTGGAGGCCGCATCGCAGAAGGTGGGCGATCTGGTCGAGGCCGGGGTGGTGCTGTCCAACGACATGGGCGCCTGGGGCAGCGGCCCGTCCTATATCTTCACGAAGCTCAACGATCTGAAGCCCGGGATGATCGCCGAGGCGACCGCCAATGCCCGCGACGGTGCCGCCCAGTTCGCAACCGACAGCGGCAGCCATGTCGGCGCGATCCGCAATGCCTCTCAGGGGCTGTTCCAGATTCTGCCGGCGACCGATATCCCGAACATGCCCGAGAACCGCCAGGTGACCAAGACCGTGCGGGTGGTGACGACCATCGACTTCTTCCTGGAAGACTGAACCCCGCCTTGACGTCGGACGCCCCCCTGCCTGATCCCGCATTGCCCGACCGGATCGCCCGTGCGATCCGGTCGCTGCCCGTGGCGGAGCTTGCCCGCCCGATCCGCGAGGCTCTCCATCAGGGCCGCGATCTGGTGATCGAGGCGCCGCCGGGTGCCGGCAAGACCACCGCGGTGCCGCTGCTGCTGCTGGATGCCCCCTGGGCGGCAGAGGGGCGCATCCTGATGCTGGAGCCGCGCCGGCTGGCGGCACGCGCTTCGGCGGCACGCATGGCCGCGATACTGGGCGAGGCGGTGGGGGAGACGGTGGGCTACCGGGTCCGGCTGGACCAGAAGGTCGGCCCCCGGACCCGGATCGAGGTGGTGACCGAGGGCATCTTCACCCGCCGCATCCAGGGCGATCCTGAGCTTCAGGGCGTGGCGGCGGTGATTTTCGACGAAATTCACGAACGCAGCCTGGATGGCGATCTGGGCCTGGCGCTGGCGCTGGAGGCGAAACAGGCCCTGCGCCCCGATCTGCGGCTGATCGCCATGTCGGCGACCCTGGATGCCGAACGGGTGGCGGCGCTGATCGGTGGGGCCGAACGGCTGCGGGCCGAGGGCCGGATGTTCCCGGTGACGGTGATCCATGACGATCGCCGGCCGGAGTTGCGCGACCTGGCCCCGGCCATGGCGGGCGCAGTGCGGCGGATGCTGGCGGCGGAGCCGGGCGACATCCTGGCCTTTCTGCCGGGTGCCGGAGAGATTGCACGCACCGCCGAGCTGCTGGCCGGTGGCGGCGGGCCTGCGGTCGACATCCTGCCGCTGGCGGGGGAGCTGACGGCAGAGGCGCAGGACCGTGCCATCCGCCCCTCGCTGCCCGGCCGGCGCAAGGTCGTTCTGGCCACCGCCATCGCCGAGACCAGCCTGACGATTGAGGGCGTGCGCGTGGTGATCGATGGCGGCTTCGCCCGCCGGCCGCGTTTCGACCCTTCGACCGGCATGAGCCGGCTGGAGACGATGCGCGTGTCGCGTGCCGAGGCCGAGCAGCGCCGTGGCCGTGCCGGCCGTGTCGCCGAAGGCATATGCCTCAGGCTCTGGCCCGAGGCGGAGACCCGTGCCCTGGCGGGGTTCGCCGCCCCGCAGATCACCGTTGATGATCCGGCGCCGCTGGCGCTGGAACTGGCGGTCTGGGGCGTGGACGACACCCATGCCCTGGCTTTTGCCGATCATCCGACGCCGGCGGCCTGGGGCCAGGCGCGGGAACTGCTCGGCCGCCTGGGCGCGCTCGACGCGGCCGGCCGCGTGACCGGCCATGGCCGGGCGATGGCCGAGCTGGGCCTGCATCCGCGGCTTGCCCATCTGGCGATCGAGGGGGCCAGGCGGGGGGCCGGGCGAGAGGCGGCGCGCCTGGCCCAGATCCTGGCGGAACGCGACCCGTTCAAGCGCGCCCGCGCCGATGCCGATCTTGCCCGGCGCTTGACCCTGGTGGCGGAGGGCCGCGACCCCATGGGCGGTGCCGATGGGGCGGTGGTCGATCGCGGCACGCTCGCCCGGCTGCGTGACGGCGCTCGGGCGCTGGAACGGCGACTGCCGAAGCCGGAGGCGCCGGATGGGGCGGAGCCGCCCTCGCTCGGCCAACTCGTGGCGCTGGCCTATCCTGAACGGCTGGCGCAGGCGCGCGGGCGCGACGCGGTGTTCCGGCTGATGGGTGGCGGCGGGGGTGCGCTTGATCCGCTCGACCCGCTGGCCGCAGAGGACTGGCTTGCGGTCGCGACGACTGGTGGCGGCACACAGGGTGGGGGCGACGTTCGCGCCTTTCTTGCCGCCCGGATCACCCCGGCTGAGATCGTGGAGAGCTTTGCCGACGAGATCCGCACGGTGGACCGGGTGGAATTCGACCAGCGATCCGGCGGCCTGGTGGCGGTGCGCGAACGGCGGTTGGGCCAGCTGGTCATCGATGCGAAGCCGCTGGCGAAGCTTGCGCCCGAGCATCATGCCGCGGCGGTGGCCGAAGGGGTGCGCGGGCTGGGCCTCGACCGGCTGGACTGGAGCGAGGCGGCGAAGGCGCTGAGGGCCCGTATCGCCTTCCTGGCGCGGATCGACGGGCCCGGGGCCGGCTGGCCGGATGTGTCGGATGACGGCCTGCTGGCCAGGCTCGACGACTGGCTGGGGCCGGATCTGGGGCGGGTGCGGCGGCTGGACGATCTTGCCCGGATCGACCTCAAGGGCGCGCTGCTCAGGCTGCTGGACTGGCGCCAGCGCAGCCGGCTGGATCAGGCGGCGCCCGAGCGGGTGACCGTGCCGTCGGGCCGCAGCCATGCGGTGGACTATGCGAGCGACCCGCCGGTCCTGGCGGTGAAGCTGCAGGAGATGTTCGGCGCGGCCGAAGGCCCGCGGGTCGCCGACGGCCGGGTGGCGCTGCTGGTCCACCTGCTGTCGCCGGCGGGCCGGCCGGTCCAGGTGACCGCCGACCTCGCCGGCTTCTGGACCGGCAGCTACGCCCAGGTGAGGTCGGAGCTGCGCGGCCGCTATCCCAAACATCCCTGGCCCGAGGATCCGACCGGTGCGGTCGCGACCCATCGGGCCAAGCCGCGCGGCAGCTGAGCCGCGCGCGCCCCGGGACGGATCAGCCCTTGGCCGGCCGGGGCACCACCGGCGCGCCCGCGGCCTTCCAGCCGCCGAAGCCGCCTTCCAGATGGGCGACGGGTTCAAGCCCCATCTGCTGCAGGGTGTCGGCGGCCAGCGCCGAACGCCAGGCGCCGCCGCAATAGAGCACGAAGCTCTTGCCCGAGGCGAAGACCGGCTTGTGATAGGGGCTTTCGGGGTCGACCCAGAATTCCAGCATGCCGCGCGGGGCGTGGAAGGCGCCGGGGATCATGCCCTCGCGCTCCAGCTCGCGGACGTCGCGGATGTCGACGAACAGGGTGTCCGGGTCGTCGAGCAGGGTTTTGGCCTCGTCGATCGGGATGGTGCGGATGCGGGCGGTCGCCTCGTCCACCATCTGCTTCACGGTCTTCTTCAGCGCCATCGGGGGATCTCCTGGTGTTTCCGTGCCCGCAGCATAGCCCGTCCATGCCCGGCCGGGCTTCGATAAACCGATGGGCGGTGCTAAGGTCCGGGGATCCTGCATCCGGATGCCGCCGATGAAACCCCTGCCGCCCTTCCGATCGATCGAGGCCTTTGCCGCCGCCGTGGAGCTGCGGAGCCTGACCGCGGCCGCCGAGGCGCTGGGGCTGTCGCTGCCCGCACTCAGCCGGCGGATCCGGATCCTGGAAGAGCATCTGGGCGCGCCGCTGCTGGAGCGGCTGCCGCGCGGCGTGGTGCCGACCGCCCGGGGGGCCGCCTATGCCGCCGAGCTGCTGCCGGCGCTCGATGCCCTGCGCCAGGCGACCGAGCGGGCGCGTCAGGCCGATCGCCGGGCGGTCAGGATCAGCCTGATCCCGACCCTTGCGATGACCTGGCTGCTGCCGCGGCTGCCGGGCTTTCAGGTGGCCCATCCGGGCATCCGGCTTGATCTGCACGGCTCGGCCGACTGCGTCGAGCCCGGCGCCGGTATCGCCGATCTGGCGCTTCGCCTGGGGGAGGGCGGCTGGCCGCGGGTGATGCGGGTGGCGTCGATGCCGCTGCATCTGGTGGTGGTGGCGAGCCCCGATCTGCCTTTGGGGCAGCCGCAGGATCTGCTGCATCTGCCGTTGCTGGGCCCCGCCCACCGCCCGGAATTCTGGCCCGAATGGGCGCGGGCGGTCGGCATCGACCCCGCCCTGTTGCCGCCGGTGCGGGGCTTCGACAACCTGCAGATGCTGTATGAAGCGGCGGCCCATGGGCTGGGTGTGGCCATTGCGCTGGATCACCTGGTGCGGCCCTGGATCGAGAACGGGCGGCTGGTGGCGCCGCTGGATCATCGGGTGGCGAGTTCGCGCGGCATTCATCTGCTGACCGGCAGCCGGCCGGCACCGCCGGTGCGGGTGGTGCGCGACTGGTTGCGGGCGGAAATGACGCGCAGCGCCGCCTGAGCGGCCAGGCGCCTTCAGCTTTCCGGAAGGCCCGCGGCCGCAAAGCGAATTGTGGCGACATATGGCGGGGCCCAGGATCGGCAGGCCGTGACCACCTGCCCGGGAGCCCCGCCATGGACGCCACCGATCTCTGTTTTCTGGACGCGACCGCGCTCGCCGCGATGATCCATGCCCGCGAGGTCTCGCCGGTCGAGGTGGTCGCGGCCCATCTGGAGCGGATCGCGCGGATCGATCCGCTGCTGGGGGCCGCCGTCGAGGTCATGGCCGACAGCGCGCTCGGCGCGGCCCGCGCTGCCGGGGCGGCGGTGATGGCGGGGGAGGCGGCAGGTCCCCTCCACGGCGTGCCGTTCTCGATCAAGGATTGCATCGACACCGCAGGCGTGCCGACCCGGCGCGGCTCCAGGCTGTTTGCCGACCGGGTGCCCGGGCGCGATGCGACCGTGGTGGCACGGCTGAAAGCTGCGGGTGCCATTCCGTTGATCAAGACCAATCTGCCAGAATTCTCGTACTGGACCGAGACCGACAACCCATTGTCGGGGCCGACCCGCAACCCCTGGGACAGACGCCGCATCCCCGGCGGATCGAGCGGGGGCGAAGCGGCGGCGATCGCGGCCGGGCTGTCGCCGCTGGGGCTGGGCAGCGATGTGGCGATCTCGGTACGCGGGCCCGCGGCGATGACCGGCATCCTGGCGCTGAAGGCGACCCATGGCCGGATCCCCGTCACCGGCCACTGGCCGGGGCTTCGGCGCTGGTGGCATGTCGGACCGATGGCGCGCAGTGTCCGCGACCTCGCGCTGGCGCTCGATCTGCTGGCGGGGCCGGATGGTGCCGACGGCTATGCGGTGCAGGCGGCACCCCTGATGCGCGGCGACGCCAGCAGCCTGCGGATCGGCTGGATGGCGGCAGAGGGGTTCGGGCCGGTGGATCCCGAAATCGTCGCCACGGTCGCCCTGGCCGCCGACGCCCTGGCCGCGGCCGGACACCGGGTGGCGCCGGCCGGCATTCCGGCGCTGGCGGATCACGACTGGACGGAGGCGAGTGCGGTGCTGCACGCGCCCGAGATCGGCCCGCTCTTCCGGGCCGTGGTCGGCGGGCGGGTGGAGGAGGTGCATCCGGTGATCCGTCATGTCATGACCCGGGCCGAGCCGTCGCTGGCGGATTTCGTCGCCGCGGAACAGGTGGTGCAGGGGCTGCGGGATGCCTTCGCCGGCTGGTTCGGGGCCAATGATCTGCTGCTTTGCCCGGTGTTGCCCATGACCGCCCCCCGTCCTGGGCAGGCCGGGTACGAGGTGGCGGAGGCAAAGGTCCCGGCCCGTCATGTGATGCGCGCCACCGTGCCCTTCAATCTGACCGGCCTGCCGGCCTTGTCGCTGCCGTTCGGGTTGAGCCGCGAAGGCTTGCCGATCGGCGTGCAGCTGGTGGCTCCCTGGTGGCGGGAAGACCGGCTGCTTGCGGTGGGCCGTCAGCTGGAAGCCCAAAGCCCGATGCGAAACCGGCGACCGCCGCTCTGACGGGTCCGAAATCCCTGGGCCGGCCGTCACCGCTCTGGACGTCACCCCCACCTCCGGTGTAGGAATGCAAGTCATTCGCACTTGCGGAATGGCATGTGCGGGACGGCACCATGGACCGAGGGAGCGACAGATGGTGGGCAAGACGGGCAGGCTGGGCGGCATGCTGCTGGGGGGCGTTCTGCTCGCCTCCGGTTCGGCGCTGGCGGCGACGGGCGGTGACGCCCGCGCGGTGGTGACCAATTACGCGAACATCGCCGAGGCGGCCTATGGCGACAGCCTGACCGCGGCGAAGACGTTGCAGACGGCCGTGAAGGCCTTCATCGCCAAGCCCGGACCTGAGACGCTGGCGGCGGCGAAGGCCGCCTGGATTGCGGCCAATGTGCCCTATAAGCAGACCGAGGCCTTCCGCTTCGGCAATGCCATCGTCGACGAGTGGGAGGGGCAGGTGAATGCCTGGCCGCTCGACGAGGGCCTGATCGACTATGTCGACAGCTCGTATATGGGTGCCGAGGGCAATGCGGCGGCGGCGCTGAACGTGATCGCCAACAAGAGCTTCACACTTTCGGGCAAGACGGTCGACGCTTCGAAGATCACCCCCGACCTGCTGCGCGCGCTGCACGAGGCGGAAGGCGAGGAGGCGAACGTCGCCACCGGCTATCACGCCATCGAATTCCTGCTCTGGGGCCAGGATCTGAACGGCACCGGCCCGGGCGCCGGCAACCGCCCGTGGACCGATTACGACACCGCCAACTGCACCGGCGGCAATTGCGACCGTCGCGCCGCCTATCTCCAGGCGGCGACCGACCTGCTGGTCGAGGATCTGTCGTGGATGGCTGCCCAGTGGGGCAAGGATGGCGAGGCGCGCAAGGCGCTGGCCGATGTCACCCCCGAAGCCGGTCTCAGCACCATGTTCACCGGCCTCGGCAGCCTGTCCTATGGCGAGCTGGCGGGCGAGCGCATGAAGCTGGGCCTGCTGCTCAACGACCCGGAAGAGGAGCATGACTGCTTCTCGGACAACACCCACAACTCCCACTATTACGACGCCGTGGGCATGTGGAACGTCTATACCGGCCATTATGTCCGCATCGACGGCTCGGTGGTCGAGGGACCGTCGCTGTCGTCGCTGGTGGCCGCGGCGGACCAGAAGGTCGATGCCGATGTCCGCGCCCATATGGCGGCGACGCTGGCGGCGCTGGGCTCCGTGAAGGCGACGGCAGAGGCCGGCACCCATTACGACCAGCTGCTCGCCCCCGGCAATGATGCCGGCGCGGCGCTGCTGAACACCGCCATCGATGCCCTGGTTCAGCAGACCCGCTCGATCGAGCGCGCGGTGACGGCGCTGAAGCTGGAGCCGGTGGCGATCGAGGGGTCGGACAGCCTGGACCAGCCGACGGCGGTGTTCAAGTAAGCGACCCACGTCCAGCCAGACGGCCGGCGGCGCTCTGCGTCGCCGGCCATTGGCGTTCAGGGACAAGAGCAGCTTTGGGGAGCAGGCAGGGGTGGTGAGGACCGGACTGGTCGCTCTGGCGGTGTTGGCCGGGGTTGCCGTGGCGAGCGATGCATGGGCAGGGGATGCAATTCCGTCCGATGTGCTGGAACAGCCCGACCCGCATCTGAACCAGGTGCCGCGCACGGCGGCAGAACGTGCCCGCATCCTGACGGTCGTGGAACCGACCCGCGATTTTACCCGGCCGGAAGATTACGAGCTCAACATGGGTGGGGCGGCCACGACGCGGGCGGCCGTCAATCGCGATGTCTTCTCGCAGTTCTCGGCCAACATGCCCTTCGCGCATGAGATGGATTTCAAGCTCGGCAACGGGCTGTTCCGCAAGTTCTGGGTCTCGTCGCCGTCGTCGACCAAGGCGTCGGACGGGCTGGGGCCGCTGTTCAATGCCCGGTCCTGCCAGAGCTGCCATGTCAAGGACGGCCGCGGCCATCCGCCGGCAAACCCCGACGACGACCGCATCTCGATGTTCCTCAGGCTGTCGATCCCGGCCGATACCGACGAGCTGAAGGCCGCCATCGCCAGCCACCGGCTGATGGTGGTGCCGGAACCGGTCTACGGCACCCAGCTTCAGGACATGTCGATCCAGGGCATTCCGGCCGAGGGCCGGATGGAGATTGCTTACGACGAGATCCCGGTTGAACTCGCGGGCGGCGAGGTCGTGCATCTGCGCCGGCCGAGCTACAGCATCGCCGACCCGGCCTATGGGCCGCTGCACCCGGATGTGATGCTCTCGCCGCGTGTGGCACCGCCGATGATCGGGCTGGGCCTTCTGGAAGCGATCCCGGCCGAAGACATCCTGGCGCTGGCAGATCCCGACGACGCCGATGGCGACGGCATCTCCGGCCGACCCAATTTCGCCTGGAGCCCGGAATACGGCCGGGTGATGCTGGGCCGCTTCGGCTGGAAGGCCGGTACCCCCACCGTGCATCAGCAATCGGCCGATGCCTTCGCCGGCGATATGGGCATCTCCAACCCGCTGCATCCGGCCGGTTACGGTGAATGCACACCCGCCCAGACCGATTGCCGCGCGGCCCCCGATGGGGGAGATGCGCCTGGCACCGACGGGCTGGAGATCGACGCCGCGGCGATGGATCTGGTCAGTTTCTATGCCCGCAATCTGGCGGTGCCGGCCCGGCGCGATCTCGATGACCCGGTCGTGCTGCGCGGCAAGCAGCTGTTTGCCGAGGCGAATTGCATCGCCTGCCACCGGCCGAAATTCGTCACCGCACGGCTGAAGGACCGCCCGGAACAGAGTTTCCAGCTGATCTGGCCCTATAGCGACCTGCTGCTCCACGACATGGGGCCGGGCCTGGCCGATGGCCGGTCCGAAGGCATGGCCGACGGCCGCGAATGGCGCACCGCGCCGCTCTGGGGTATAGGTCTGACGGCAAGCGTTGCCGAACCGGCCAGCTATCTCCATGACGGCCGGGCGCGCAGCCTGCTGGAGGCCGTGCTCTGGCACGGCGGCGAGGCGGAGGCCGCGAAACAGGCGGTGGTCGCCCTGCCGAAATCCGATCGTGATGCCCTGATCCGCTTCCTGGAGTCGCTCTGATGCGCCGCCCGATCCTGCTCGCCACGCTGGCCGCCGTGCTTGCCGCCACCTCGCCTCTGTCTGCCGCCCTGGCCGCTGACGCACCGGCCGCGGCAACGGCCGAGGCGGCCGGTCCGGACCATGCGGCGCTGACCGCACGCGCGCTGGACGGCTATATCCGCCCCGAATTCGACCGCTTCGTGGCGGCGACCCGGGCGCTGGCGGAGAAGGCCGAGACCGACCAGAGCCCCGAGAAGCTGCTGCCGCTCTATGACGCGGCCTATGACGCCTGGATGCGGATCTGGTTCTTCCGCTTCGGTCCGCTGGAGGAAGAGGGCCGGCGCTTCCGGCTGGAATTCTGGCCCGAGCGCAGCGGCATCGCCTATCGGGCGATCGGCGCCCTGGTCAAGGCGAAGAACCCGATCGTCGACGATCCCGAGGCCTTTGCCGGCGCGTCGGCCGGGGCGCAGAACCTGGTGTCGATGGAACGGCTGCTGCGCCCGCGCGAGGCGGTGCCCGCCGCCGGCACGCCTGCGGCCGAGTATCGCAACCGGCTGATCCGGGCGGTGGCCCGCAATCTGGCCCGGATGGCGGTCTCGGCGCGCGAGGGCTGGGAAGGACCGGAAGGGGCGGCACATGTGCTGACCACGGCCGGCGACGACGAGAACCAGATCTATCTCTCGGCCGACGAGACCACCTTCGCCTTCTTCAACGCCTTCCACGGGGCATTGCAGGAGCTGGAGGAACTGCGCCTGGCGGCCATCACCGCGGATCAGACCGGCGGCAGCCCGCGGGCTGCGCACGAGCGGGCGGGCGCGTCGCTTGAAAACATCCGCGCCGGCATCGGCGGGCTGATCGATTTCGAACGGGTGGTCTTCGCCCCGGCGGCCAGCGATCAGGTGGCGCAGGTCGACATGGCCGCGGCGCTGGAGAAAGCGGCTGCGGCCGCGGATGCGGCCCTGGCCCGCGGCCCGGGCGATGCCGAGGCGATGAAGGCGCTGAAGACCGCGCTTGCCGCTGCCCGCCGGCTGGCGGTGGCCGAACTCGCCCCGGCGCTGGGCGTGCGGGTCGGCTTCAATTCCTTCGACGGCGATTGAGGGGGGAGAGGGATCATGACCGGCACCATCCCCCGCCGCACCATGCTGCGTGGCCTTGGGCTGGCCGCGGGGACCGCCGCCATGCTCAGGCCCGATCATGCGCTCTGGGCGGCGCCGGGCGCCCCTGACTTCCTGGCGGCGGCGAAACAGGCAGACGGATCCTATGCGCTCCACGGGCTGATGCGGAGCGGCGAGATCCGCTTCACCATCCCGCTCGGCCAGCGCGGCCATGGCGGCGTCGTCCACCCCGCCCGGCCCGAGGCGGTGGCCGTTGCCCGCCGGCCCGGCCGCGAAGCCGTGGTGGTGGACTGTGCCACAGGGCGGGAGCGGCTGCGCTTCACCCCGCCCGAGGGCCGGGTGTTTTATGGCCATGGCGCCTTCTCGGCCGATGGCCGGACCTTCTTCACGCCCGAGAATGATTACGAGAGCGCGCGCGGCCGGGTCGGCATCTGGGATGTGGAGGCAGGCTATACGCGGCTGGGAGAGGTGTCCTCGGGCGGGGTCGGCCCGCACGAAATCCGGCTCGAAGCCGGCGGCGCCACCCTGCTGGTCGCCAATGGCGGCAATGCCACCCATCCCGACATGGGCCGCGAGGTGCTGAACCCCGGCACCATGCAGCCCAATCTGACCCGGATCCGCGTCGCGGACGGGGCCGTGATCGATGCGGTGGAGAACGAGCCGGCGCTGCGCATGAACAGCATCCGCCATCTCGCCACCCGTCCCGACGGGCTGGGCGCGGCGGTGATGCAGTGGCAGGGCGACGGCCATGAACGCCCGCCGCTGATGATGCTCCATCGGATGGGCGAGGCCGTGCGGCTGCTCGCGGCACCCGAGCCTGCCCATGCGGCGATGCGCAATTATGCCGGCTCGGTCGCCTTCAACCGCAGCGGCGATCTGGTCGCGATGACCTCCCCGGTCGGCGGGCGGCTGCAGGTGTTCGAAGCCGAGACCGGCCGCTTCCGCGCGGCGCTGGTCGCCGCCGATGTCTGCGGTCTGGCGGCGGATCCGGAGGGCGAGGGCTTCATCGCCACCGACGGCCGCGGCCGGGTGCTGGCAGTGGTGGCCGATCCGGCGGCGGAAGCGGGCTTCCGGTTGAAGCTGCGCGCCACACATCCGGTCGCCTGGGATAATCACGTCGTGGTGCTCTAGGAGAGCACGCGGCCCGGCCGTCGGGGAGGCGGACCGGGCCGGCCTGCGGTCAGGCGATCTGCTTCAGGCGGATCACCTCGAACTTCGCGATGCCCTTCAGCGCCCGGCCCAGGGCGCGGAAATGGTCGGACTTGCCATGGGCGACGGTGGCCGCCTCGTCGGCCCATTCTTCCAGCATGACGAAACGATGGTCGTCGGTGACGTCGACATGCAGGTCATAGCGATGGCAGCCATCCTCGGCGCGGCTGGGACCCGTGCATTCGGCCAGGGCGGCGCGCACGGTTTCGGCATGGCCGGGCTCGGCGGTGATGATCGCGGTGATGACCAGATTGGGGGTCATGGGAACGTTTCCTCCGGTGTGTTCTGGTTGGCGGCTCAGACTACAGCAATCCGTAACTTGACGCGACGGATTGCTGGTCTTCACGCTATTTCACCGTTTTGATCGGTGTTTGAACGGGGACTTGTCAGAGAGCCCGCGCCATCGCGTCGATCGCCCCGGCCAGCTGACCGGGCTCGTCGACCAGGCCGTCGGCCCCGGCGGCCTCCAGCTCTTCGCGCCCGCCATAACCCCAGAGCACGCCCAGCGCCCGCACCTTGTTGGCATGGGCGCCCGAGATGTCGTAGCGCCGGTCGCCGACCATGATCGCGCGGGCGGGATCGATGGCTTCGCCTGCGATCGCGCGGGCGATCACCTCGGGCTTCTCGCCGCCGGTATCGTCGGCATTGGCACCATAGGTGCCGGCAAACAGTCCGATCAGCCCGTGACGATCCAGGATCATCCGGGCGGCGGGCAGGGCCTTGGAGGTGGTCAGCACCAGCTGGCGGCCTTCGGCGGCGAAGCCGTCCAGCACCTCGCGGATGCCGGGGAAGAGCGGGCTTTCCTTCAGCACCAGCTCGTCATGGTGGCGCTGGAACACGGCAACGCCCTCCGCCACCCGGTCGTCGCCATGCCGGCCCAGCAGCAGGGCCATGGTGTCGGTCAGCGGCGGGCCGATCGTCCAGCCCAGATCCTCCGTCCGATCCGCCGGATGGCCCATTTCTTCCATGGTCATATGGATGCAGCGGACCACGGCGTCGTGAGAATCGATCAGCGTGCCGTCCATGTCGAGCAGGACGGTGACATCGGCAGGTACAGCCAAGACGGATACTCCGGACATTCGCGAACCGGTGGCCGGTTCTGGTTCTGACGCGGCGATCCCGCAACGCAGCATCACCGCACTCTTCGAGTTCTACGCCCCGTGATGCCCGGGGACACGTGAAAAAAATGCGGCCCTCCCGTTCGGGGAGGGCCGCATTGCAGGAATAATGACGAGTCGGATCAGGCCTTGCCGGCCATCTCGCGCAGCATGCGGACGATGCCCGAGAAGTCGGCGCCGCCCTGGCCGGCGTCGGAGTACTGCTGGTAGAGGGCAGCGGCAGCAGCGCCGAGCGGCGTGGCGGCGCCTGAGGAGCCGGCGGCGTCCTGGGCGAGCTTCAGGTCCTTCAGCATCATGTCGACCGCAAAGCCGGGCTTGTAGTCGTTATTGGCCGGCGAGGTCGGCACCGGGCCCGGGACCGGGCAATAGGTGGTGAGCGACCAGCACTGGCCCGAGGCGGTCGACGAGATGTCGAACAGGGTCTGGTGCTCGACGCCCAGCTTTTCGGCCAGCGCAAAGGCCTCGCAGACGCCGATCATCGAGATGCCGAGCAGCATGTTGTTGCAGATCTTGGCCGCCTGACCGTTGCCGGCGCCGCCGGCATGGACGATCTTCTTGCCCATCTTCTGCAGGTAAGGTTCGGCCGCCGCGAAGGCGGCCCCGGTGCCGCCGACCATGAAGGTCAGCGTGCCGGCGGCCGCACCGCCGACGCCGCCCGAGACCGGGGCGTCGACCATCGGCCGGCCGGCGGCTTCGGCGGCCGCGATCACCTCGCGTGCGCTGTCGACGTCGATGGTCGAGCAGTCGATGAAGAGGGTGCCGGGGCGCGAGGCGGCAATGATGCCGGCATCGCCCAGATACACGCCCTTCACATGGCGCCCGGCGGGCAGCATCGAGACCACCACGTCGACATCCGTCGCGGCCGCGACGGCGCTGTCCGCCTTGCTGCCGCCGGCATCGACGATGCGCTGCACCGCCTCGTCCGAGAGGTCGAAGCCCTTCACCGCATGGCCGGCCTTGAGCAGGTTGAGCGCCATGGGGCCGCCCATATTGCCGAGGCCGATGAAACCGATGGTCGCCATCTTCGGAACGTCTCCCTGAAGTCGTCGATCTTGTGTGATCGGGTCGATCTTGTCTGATCTTTAAGGTCGTGCAGCGTGTGGTGGCGCCTGTCCGGCGCGGGCCAGGCTCAATCGATCGCCATGCCCTGAAGCAGGCGGCGGGCGATGATCACACGCATGATCTCGTTGGTGCCTTCCAGGATCTGGTGGACCCGGGCGTCGCGCAGATAGCGCTCGATCGGATAGTCCATCAGATAGCCATAGCCGCCATGCAGCTGCAGCGCCTCGTTGCAGATCCGGAAGCCGGCATCGGTGGCAAACCGCTTGGCGGACGCACAGATCGCGGTCTTTTCGGGGTGCTGGCTGTCCAGCGACCAGGCGGCCCGGCGGATCATCAGCCGGGCGGCCTCGAGCTCCGTCATCATGTCGGCCAGGCGGAACTGGGTGGCCTGGAACTCGGCCAGCGCCTTGCCGAACTGCTGGCGGCCCTGAACGTATTCCCGCGCGGCGTCCAGCGAGGCGCGTGCGGCACCGATCGAACAGGCGCCGATATTGATGCGGCCGCCATCCAGCCCCATCATCGCGATCTTGAAGCCGTCGCCCTCTTCGCCGAGGCGATTTTCCACCGGCACGCGGCAGTCTTCGAAGATCACCGCCGCGGTCGGCTGGCTGTTCCAGCCCAGCTTGCGCTCGTTGGCGCCGAAGGACAGGCCGGGCGTGTCCTTTTCGACCACGAGGGTGGAAATGCCCTTCGGGCCGTCGCCGCCGGTGCGGACCATCACGACATAGATGTCAGAGCGGCCGCCGCCGGAAATGAACGCCTTGGAGCCGTTGAGGACATAGTGGTCGCCATCGCGCACCGCCCGGGTGCGGAGCGAGGCCGCATCGGAGCCGGCCCCCGGTTCCGTCAGGCAGTAGCTGGCGAAATGTTCCATGGAGCACAGCTTCGGCAGGAAGCGGTTGCGCTGCTCGTCATTGCCGAAGCGGTCGATCATCCACGCGGCCATGTTGTGGATGGAGATATAGGCCGCGGTCGAGGTGCAGCCGGCGGCCAGCTCCTCGAAGATGATCGCGGCGTCGAGGCGGGTAAGGCCCGAGCCGCCGACGTCGTCGCGGACATAGATGCCGCCGAAACCGAGGGCGGCCGCCTCGCGCAGCTCCGCCTCGGGAAAGATCTTCTTCGCGTCCCACTCCGCGGCCCCGGGGGCCAGCCGGTCGGTCGCGAAACCGCGGGCCATCTCCTGGAAGGCGCGCTGGTCTTCGGTCAGGGAGAAATCCACGGATGTCACCTCCACGATCTTATTGCACCCCACCGCCCCGCGATCCGGAAGATCCGGTCCGCGAGGCGGTGCGGCGAAAGCCGGACGCGACGGGCGATCAGCCCATGGTCGGGATGTGGAAGTCCGCACCCGAGCGGATGCCGGTCGGCCAGCGGCTGGTCATGGTCTTGATCTTGGTGAAGAACCGCACGCCCTCGGGGCCGTGCTGGTTGGTGTCACCGAAGGCCGAGTTCTTCCAGCCGCCGAAGGTGTGGAAGGCCACCGGCACCGGGATCGGCACGTTCACGCCGACCATGCCGACCTGGACGTTGCGGGCAAACTCGCGGGCGGTGTCACCGTCGCGGGTGAAGATCGACACGCCGTTGCCGAACTCGTGCTCGGTGGGCAGGGCTGCCGCCTCGTCGAAGGACTTCGCACGCACGATGCTCAGCACCGGGCCGAAGATCTCTTCCTTGTAGATGCGCATCTCAGGGGTGACCCGGTCGAACAGGCAACCACCCATGTAGAAGCCGTTCTCGTAGCCCTGGATGTTGACCTCGCGGCCATCCACGACCAGCTCGGCGCCTTCCTGCACGCCCAGATCCACATAGCCGCGGACCTTGCGCAGGTGGTCGCCCGAAACCAGCGGGCCGAAATCGCCATCGGCCATCGAGGGGCCGAACTTCAGGTTCTGGACCCGCGGAACCAGACGCTCGCGGAGGGCTTCCGCGGTCGCCTCGCCCACCGGCACCGCCACCGAGATCGCCATGCAGCGCTCGCCGGCCGAGCCGAAGCCGGCACCGATCAGCGCGTCGGCCGCCTGGTCGAGGTCGGCGTCGGGCATGATGATCATGTGGTTCTTGGCGCCGCCCATGGCCTGGACGCGCTTGCCGTGCGCCGCACCGGTCGCATAGACGTATTTCGCGATCGGGGTCGAGCCCACGAAGCTGATCGCCGGCACGCGCGGATCGGTCAGGATGGTGTCCACCGCTTCCTTGCCGCCGTTGACGACGTTGAGCACGCCGGCCGGCGCACCCGCTTCCATCATCAGCTCGGCCAGACGCATCGGGACCGAGGGGTCCTTCTCCGACGGCTTCAGCACGAAGGTGTTGCCGCAGGCGATCGCCACCGCGAACATCCACATCGGCACCATGGCCGGGAAGTTGAACGGC
This sequence comes from Tistrella sp., assembly GCF_002684955.1. Lineage (NCBI taxonomy): Bacteria > Pseudomonadati > Pseudomonadota > Alphaproteobacteria > Geminicoccales > Geminicoccaceae > Tistrella > Tistrella sp. Next base: position 75,684 of record NZ_NYWI01000029.1, read on the forward strand.
GTGATGCCGGCGCAGACGCCCAGCGCCTGACGCATCGAATAGACGTCGATGCCGCGGGCGACGTTCTCGGAATACTCGCCCTTCAGCAGATGCGGGATGCCGCAGGCGAAATCGACCACGTCGAGGCCGCGGGTGACGTCACCCTTGGCGTCGGTGAAGGTCTTGCCATGCTCGCTGGACAGCAGCTCGGCGAGGCTGTCCATGTTCTGCTCGACGAGCTGCTTGAACTTGAACATCACCTTGGCACGGGCCATGGGCGAGGTGTTCGACCAGATCGGGAAGGCTTCCGCCGCATTGGCGATGCCGGCCTCGACCTCGGCCTTGGTCGCCAGCGCGACCTTCGCCGACAGCTCACCGGTCGACGGATTGAACACGTCGCCGAAATTGCCGCTGGTGCCCTCGACGATCTTGCCGCCGATAAAGTGATGGATCTGCTTGACCATCCCGCGTTTCCCCAACGTTGCGAGGGTGTAGGACCGAGCCCGTTCCCCGGCTTGAACGGGGGGTGAGGCTTTCGGGCCCGCACCGCCCTGATTGTGACGCCGCCGGTAACCCGGACAATCTCTGTCCGGACGGCTTGGTGACGCTACGATAACGATGTAAAACTGCACGGCCAGCCCAAAACGCGCAGAGGCCGTCTGCGCGGATGCACACCTGACACGAGGCCCGGATGTTCGACTGGAACGACCTCCGCTTCTTCCTGGAAGTCAGCCGCCGCGGCCGGCTGGTGACCGCTGCGCGTCATCTGGCGGTCGATCATACCACCGTCAGTCGGCGTATCCAGGCCCTGGAAGAGCGGATGAACACCAAGCTGTTCGATCGTACCCCCGCAGGCTACAGCCTGACACCGGCGGGCGCACAGCTGGTGGAATATGCCGAGGCGATGGAAACCACCGCCTTCGCCATCCAGGAAAGCATCGCGGGCCAGGATCTGCATCTGTCGGGCACCGTGCGGGTCGGGGCGCCTGAAGGCTTCGCCACGGCCTTTCTTGGGGCCCGGCTGCAACCCTTCTTCGCCACCCATCCGGGTATCCAGATCGATCTTGTGGCGGCGCCACGGTATCTCAGCCTGTCGAAGCGCGAAGCGGATCTGGCCATCGGGCTCGCCCGGCCGACCTCGGGCCGGCTGGTGGCGCGCAAGCTGACGGATTATCGCCTCTGTCTTTATGCGACGCCCACCTATCTGGAGCGGGCCGGCACGCCCCGCACGCTGAAGGAGCTGGAGGGGCACGATTTCATCGGCTATGTCGACGACCTGATCTTCGCCCCCGAACTGCGCTATCTGGACAAGCTGGTCCGGGCGCCGCAGGTGGTGATGCGATCCACCAGCCTGGTGGTGCAGCGCGATGCGACGCTGGCCGGGCTCGGCCTCTGTATCCTGCCCTGTTTCGTGGCGGCGACCGTGCCCGGGCTGGTGCCGGTGATGCCGCGCGAGACCAGCATCCAGCGCAGCTTTTGGCTGGTGACCCATGCCGATCTGCGCGACATCGTGCGGGTGCGCACGGTCGCCGAATACATCCGCGATCTGGTCCGCCGGGAACAGGACCTGCTGATCGGCCGCGGGCTGGACGAGACGGCGTGACCGGCCCCGCACGGTTGTGGACCGCCGGGCCGGTTTGCGCCTAGAGTCGGCTCCATGACGGGGTGTCTCGCGTTTCGGTTGGGGGCCGGGCGCAGAGCTGGCACAAGACACGACGGCAGTGGGGGCAGGGGCATATGGACGGAATGACCGGGGCGTCGTTCGGCGGCGTTGCGCAGAGCGCGTTCGGCGTGCTGGCGCTGGTGGCGCTGGCCTGGATGATCGGCCGGGCGCCGAAGGGGGTGCCCTGGCGGGCGGTGGGCATCGGCATCGTGATCCAGGTGGTGATCGCGCTGATCCTGCTGAAACTGCCTCCGGTGCAGGCGGTGTTCGTCTGGATCAACCAGGCGGTCTCGGCCCTGGTCGCCGCCACCAAAGCCGGCACCTCGGTGGTCTTCGGCTATCTGGGCGGCGGTGCGGCCCCGTTCGAGGCGACCAATCCGGCCAATTCCTTCGTGCTCGCCTTTCAGGGCCTGCCGCTGATCCTGGTGGTGGGCGCCATTGCCGGGCTGCTCTATCACTGGGGCGTGATCCCGTTCTTCGTGCGCGCCTTCTCCAGGCTGCTGCGCCGGACCATGGGCATCGGCGGTGCGGTCGGGGTATCGACCGCGGCCAATGTCTTCGTGGGCATGGTGGAAGCGCCGCTCTTCGTGCGGCCCTATCTGGCGCGACTGTCGAACCCCGAGCTGTTCATGGTGATGACGGCGGGCCTCGCGACGCTGGCCGGCAATATGATGGTGCTTTATGCCGCCTTCCTGACCGGCACGGTCGAAGACCCGATCGGCCAGCTGCTGACCGCATCGCTGATCTCGGCGCCGGCGGCGCTGGTGGTGGCGATGGTCATGATGCCGCCGGCGCATGGCGAGCGGACTGTGGACGATGATGCGACCGCCCCGCCATCGGATGCCGCGACCAGCCTGGAAGCGGCGGTCATGGGGGTGATCAACGGCGTCAACCTGCTGATCAGCGTGGTGGCGATGCTGATCGCCGGCATCGCGCTCGCCGCCCTCGCCAACATGATCCTGGGCCTTGCCGGTGACATCTGGGGCGCGCCGCTGACGCTGGAGCGGATGCTGGGCTGGATCATGGCGCCGGTCGCCTGGGCGATGGGGATGAGCTGGCCGGAAGCCCTGGCGGCGGGCCCGCTGCTCGGCACCAAGGTGGTGATCAACGAACTGGTCGCCTATCTGCAGTTCACCGCCGACCCCTCCGCCTTCAGTCCGCGGGCGCGCGTGATCCTGACCTATGCCCTGGGCAGCTTCGCCAATATCGGCAGCCTGGGCATCATGATCGGCGGCATGGTGGCCATGGTGCCGGAACGCCGCACCGACATCGTCCGGCTGGCGCCGCTGTCGCTGGTGTCGGGCACGATCGCGACCTGCATGACCGGCGCGGTGGTGGGGCTGGTGGTCTGGTGATCTTGAACTGCGATATGTCTGCAAAGATTCTGCAATTTTTGGTTGATGGTGATTGGTGATTCAAAATATCATCATCCCAAGACGATGGCCTGTCGCGACAAAGACGACAACGGTCAACCGCTGACCATCATGCGCCATCGGACCTGATGCCGGAGTGGTGAAACTGGCAGACACCGGAAGTGCGGCCCTGGTCGTTCTTCCGCCGGGGCCTTCGTGTCCTTGCAGGTTCAAGTCCTGCCTCCGGCACCACCTTCCTCTTCCGCTCAAGTGCTGCCCTGATGATTGTGCCGTGCTGCCGACGGCCGATGGGGCACCCCTGCGTCGATTTCGAGGAACGTGCCCGATGACCGATGCCGTGCTGGTCTTCCCGCCCTCCTATTGCCCGTGGTTCGTGGCGCCCGGCCTGTCGCACCTCACCGCCTGGTTGCGGTCGCGCGGCTGGCAGGTGGTGCAGCGCGACGCCAACATCCCCGCGATCGAACATGTGCTGCGCCCCGAAGCGCTGGCCCGCGCCGGCGCCCCGGCCGAGCTGGTGTCGGGGATCGGCCCGGCGCTCGCCACCATGCGCGACTGGCAGGCGCATCACGCGCTTGAACCCTATCTCGCCGCCAAGCAGGTGATCGAACAGGCCTCGCTGGTGATCGATGCGGCGGTGCCCGACACCTTCCGCATCTTCCGCAACACGCTGCAATACATCTCGGCCCATGATGCCCGCCGGCGTGCGGGGGTGATGGCGGCGGTGCGCGACCGCGAGACCCATCTCTTCCACGACTATTACCGCGACGTCGAGGTGCCGGCGATCCGGGCGCTGCAGCCGCGACTGGTCGGGCTGTCGGTGAACGACCATCACCAGCTGATCCCGTCGATGGTGCTGGCCTCGATGCTGCGCGAGGCGCTGCCCGACACCCATATCACCATCGGCGGCAATCTGATCGCGCGGCTGAAGACCTCGCTGGAAGCCGACGAACCCGAGACCGCGGCGCTCTACTCCGTGGTCGACAGCTTCATCCATCACGAGGGCGAACAGCCGCTGGACCAGCTGCTCCAGGAACTGGTCCATGGCCGGGTCGCCAACCGGCCGGTGCCGCAGGTGATCCGCTTCGACGGCGCCCGGCCGGTATCCGGCCCGCCCTCGGTGCCGATCGCGCTCGACCGCCTGCCGCGGCCCGACCCCGAGGCCTATGCGCCCTGGACGCCCGAGCCGGTGACGGCACTGAACATCTATCGCGGCTGCTATTACTCGGGGATCTGCAGCTTCTGCGACATTAACGAGGGCTATGACAGCGTCACCCACGAGACCCAGCCCGACGGGGCGGTGAAGGTGAAGTTTCGCAAGCGCCTCCGGCCGATCGAGATGGTTGCCGAGGATCTGGCGGTCTGGCATGGCGAGACCGGCCGCACCCGGTTCAGCTTCACCGATGAATGGTTTCGGGTCTCGGAAATGCTGGAACTGGGGGAACACCTGGCCAGGCGCGGCCTCTCCGAGATCCATTGGGAGGCCTATGCGCGGTTCGAGCGCGCCTATCTGGAGCCCGATACCTGCGTGCAGATCCGCGAGGCCGGCGGGCGTTTCCTGCAATTCGGGCTGGAGAGCATCGCGCCCGCCACATTGAAGGCGATGAAGAAGGGCAACACGCCCGACGAATATGCCCGCAGCCTGGCCAACACGACCGCGGCGGGCATCTGGAATCATGTCTTCTTCATCGTGGGCTATCCGGGTGAGCCCATCCACCATGTCCTGCCGCTGTTCCGCTTCCTGACCGAGAAGGGGCGGGACGTGCTGACCGTGAAGCCGACCCGCTTTCAGCTGGCCCGACGCGCACCTCTGATCCACTCCCCGCCCGAGGGTATCGAGGTGGTGCCCGAGGCCGATTGGGATTTTTTCATCAACATCCCATTCCAGTACAGCCAGAGCTGGTGGTGCAAGCGCTGCCGCACCGAACTTGCCGAGGACGCCATGGTCATGAAGCAGGGCCGGCCGAAATGCGCTGCCTGCAACAGCTGGGCCGAACGCTGGGCGCCCCTCAGCCGTAAGGCGGTGGACGGGATCTATACCCTGTCGGAGGTGTTGTGCGAGCGGCACTGGTCGCATCCCGCCACCAGCCTGTTCCCCTATGTGGCGCGGCTGTTCCTGTCGGAAGCACAGATGACCGACTTCGCCGCCCGCCTGCCCAGGCTGTCGACGGTCGATGCGTCGGCGATCGATCAGGCGCTGGTCAAGGTCCGCGGCGCGCTTGCCCGCGAGGCCGAGATGATCGACGGCATCGGCCGGGTCTATGCCGACAGCGGCTTGAAACTGCCGAAAAAATTCGACGGCTATGACGACTTCCTGGACCATTGCATGGCCTGGACGGAAGCGGCGGCGGCCTGACCCTGCGCTTGATCAGTCGACGCAGGCTCAGCTGTCGGGCAATATGCGCGGACAGACGTTTCGAACGAACGTCTGAATGACAGAGCCGCCGCGCATCTTCCGGCAGGGCATCCGCCCGCCGGGCGGGCCGAGGCGGCCGCCCAGCGGAGGAATGCCCGTCGATGACCGCCGATCCCTTCGACCTGGCCCGGCCAGAGGTGCAGGACCGCCTGACCGCCCATCTGGAACGGGCGGTGCCCGGCTTCCGCGGCCCCGCGCGCCTGCATCGCTTCACCAATGGCCAGTCGAACCCGACCTTCCGGCTGGATACCGATGGCGGGTCCTATGTGCTCCGCAAGCAGCCGGCCGGCAAGCTGCTGCCCAAGGCCCATCAGATCGATCGCGAATACCGGGTGCTCTCGGCGCTGGGGCCGACGCCCGTGCCGGTGCCGGCGGCGCTGCATTACTGCGAGGACGCATCGATCCTGGGCACGCCCTTCTATCTGATGGGCCATGTGCAGGGCGCCACCTTCGGCGATATGCGCCTGCCGGAGCTGACGCCCGATCAGCGCCGCACGGTGTGCTTCCGGCTGATCGAGACGCTCGCCGCCCTGCATGAGGTGGATGTGGCGGCGGTGGGGCTTGGCGATTACGGCCGGCCGGGCGGGTTCTACGAGCGGCAGATCGCGGTCTGGACCCGCAATTACCGCGCGGCCGAGACCGACCGGATCGAGGGCATGGAGGCCCTGATCGCCTGGTTGCCGGCCAATATGCCCAAGGATCCCGAGCGCACCACCCTGGTCCATGGCGATTTCCGGCTGGAAAACTGCATCGCGGCCGAAGACGGCTCCGAGATCCGCGCCGTGCTCGACTGGGAACTGTCGACGCTGGGCGAGCCGCTGGCCGATCTGGGCTATCATCTGATGCACCACTACATGCCGGCGGATGACTTCGGCGGCTATGTCGGCATCGATATCGCAGCCCTCGGCCTGCCGGCAGAGGCAGAGCTGCTGGACCATTACGCCCGGCTGACAGGGCGGCCGGCAATCAATGACTGGACCTTCCACGTCGCCTTCGCGCTGTTCCGTTCGGTCGGCATCCTGCAGGGGGTCTATGCCCGCGCCCTGCAGGGCAATGCCTCGTCCCCTTACGCACTTGAACGCGGCCGCAAGGCCCGGCTGGTGGCCGATGTCGGCCGCCGGCTGATCGAGGCGCGCGGCTGACCTTTGCCTATACGTTCCGCTTTCCAAAACGATCAGACCCGGGAACCGATGATGACCACGCCCACCCGCAACACCTTCGACGTCGCCGGCCGCGGCATCCTGATCACCGGCGCCAGCCAGGGGCTGGGGGCGAATTTCGCCCGCACGCTTGCGGCCCATGGCGCGAAGCTGGTGCTTGCCGCCCGCCAGGTGTCGAAGCTCGAAGCGCTTCAGGCCGAGATCGAGGCGGCCGGCGGCAGTGCCGCAACCGTGGCCATGGACGTGACCTCGGGTGCCGCCGCCATCGATGCCGCAATCGCCGAGATAGCGGAGAAGCTGGGCGGGCGGATCGACGTGCTGATCAACAATGCCGGCATCGCCGTATCCAAGCCCTTCCTGAAGCTGACGGAAGAGGATTGGGATGCGACGGTCGACACCAACCTGAAGGGCGCTTTCCTGGTCGCCCAGGCGGTGGCGAAGCGGATGGTCGAGACCGGCGGCGGCAGCATCGTCAACATCGCTTCGGTGCTGGGAACCGAGGTGATGGGCAATCTGGTGCCCTATTGCGCGTCGAAGGCCGGCGTCAACCACATGACCCGGGCCATGGCGCTGGAACTGGCCCGCTACAACATCCGGGTCAACGCGATCGCCCCCGGCTATATCGAAACCGACATCAACGCCTCGTTCTTCGAGACCGAGGGCGGCCAGAAGCTGCTGCGCAAGGTGGCCCAGCGCAAGCTGGGGGCCGCGGTCGATCTGGACGGCGCGCTGCTGCTGCTGTCGTCGGACGCTTCGGCCTTCATGACCGGGTCGGTCGTCACCGTCGACGGCGGCTTCGGTCTGGCGTAATCTCTGGTCCCATGTCACGGGCCGATTACACATATGTCCACCCCTTCGAGGTGCGCTTCTCCGAGGTTGACATGCATGGGCATGTCTTCAACGGCCGCTATCTGGATTTCTTCGACACCGCCGTCACCGGCTTTCTGGTGGCGCGCGGCTGCGACGAGATCCTGGCGGTGACGGGCGCCGAAGGCGGGGAGGGCGATGCAGGGGCTGCCGATCCGGCGGCCCCGGTCTATTTCGTGCGCCGGGCGGCGGTGGATTTCCTGGCCCCCGTGCGCTTCCGCCACAGCATCGAGGTTGGGGTGGGGATGGCGAAGCTCGGCCGGTCCTCGCTCGTCTTTGCGCTGGAGGTGTTCGGCGCGGGCGAGGATGTGCCACGCGCCCGGGGCGAACTGATCTGGGTGGCGGTGGATCGCAGCACCGGCCGCAGCGCCGAACTGCCGGCCAGCCTGCGCGCGAGGCTTGAACCCACGCTTCTGCCGGGCGGCGCATGACCGCGATGACGGATCGGGCCCTGATCTTCCGAGGCTTCGGCGACCCGGCCGAGGTGCTGGCGCTGGAGGCGCAGCCCGCACCGGCACCGGCTGCCGGAGAGGCGGTGGTGGCCATGACCCATCGCTCGATCAATCCGTCGGATCTGATCCCGATCACCGGCGCCTATGCCCATCGCGTGGCGCCGCCGCGCATCGCGGGGTACGAGGGCGTCGGCATCGTCGAACGGGCGCCGGGCGGATCGGCTCTGGCCCCGGGTGACCGGGTGCTGGCGCTGCGCGGCAGCGGTACCTGGGCCAGCCGGGTGACGGCGCCGGCATCGTTCTGCGTGGCCGTGCCGGCGGACATCCCCGACGAGGCCGCGGCCCAGGCCTATATCAACCCGCTGACCGCCTGGGCGCTGCTGGTCCACGAACTGGCCCTGCCGGCCGGTGCGGTGATCGCGATCGACGCCGCCGGATCGGCCTTCGGGGCCTGCGTGCTGGCCTTTGCCCGGCGGCATGGCTGGCAGGTGGTGGCGGTGACCACGGCGGCCGCACGAACGGCTGCCCTGCAGGCGGCCGGCGCTGCCGCTGTGGTGGTGACCGAAGCGGGCGAGCCGGCGGTGGAGCTGGCGGTCCGGCTGCGCCGGGCCGCGGGCGGGCGGATCGATGCCGGGCTGGACGCCGTGGGCGGCGAGATCGGGACGGGCGTGGCGCTTGCCGTGTCGCCGGGCGGCGCGTTCCGCTTCTATGGCCTGCTTTCCGGCCGCAGCCTTGGGGCCGGTCTTGCCGGAGAGGTCGCATCCGGTGTAACGGTAAGACCGTTCTGGTTGCGGCATTGGCAGGATCAGGCCGGCGCCGATGCCTGGCGGGATGGCTTTGCGGAGATCTTCGATGCCATCCGGTCGGGCGATCTGTGCCTGCCGGCCGAGGCGGCCTTCGCGCTCGACGACTGGCGGGCGGCGCTGGCCGCGGCCGGGCGCCGCGACCGTCGGGGCAAGATCCTGCTGACGGGCGGCTGACATCGCCCGCGCGGCCTGCCCCATCCGAGGGGAGATGCGCAATGCGGGCCAGCGGCAACACACGGCACCACGCCATGTTTCAGGCCTTCGTGGAGCGCGCCCGGGCCCGCCCTGCCGACGAGGCCCTGGTGCTGGGCCAGGTCCGGCTGGATTATGGCCGCCTGCTGAGCCGCGGCCTGTCGGTGGCGGGCGCCATTGCCGGCCTGCCGCGCCCGTCGCCCTCTGCCATGGCGCGGCGGCCGCGCCCTTTGCGTCCATTGCGGCTGGTCGCCCTGGTCGCCGGCAACCGGATCGAGTTCGTCGAAGCCTTTCTCGGCACCGTCATGGCCGGCGCGGTGGTGCTGGTCGTCGACCCCAAGCTGACCACCGCCCAGGGGCTGAAACTGTTCGAGCGGCTGGCACCGGATCTGGTGATCCACGACCCCGCCGTCGCCGGCTGGGTATCGAGCCCCGAGGCCGGGCTGCTGGCGGGCGGATTTCTGGCGCTGACCGGCGGCATGGGCTGCCCCTACCGGCTGTGGCGCGACCGGGCGATGGGGGAGCAGCCTGCAACCGCAGATCTGCCGGCCGCGGTGGCACCCGATCAGCCCTTCCTGATCGCCACCACATCGGGCACATCGTCCGAGCCCAAGGCATTCATCCGCGATCATCAGAGCTGGGCCGAGAGCTTCCGCAACAGCATCGCCGAATTCGCCATCGCATCTGGCGAGACGGTTCTGGCGATGGGGCCGCTGGTCCATGGCCTGTCGCTCTATGCGACCATGGAAGCGCTGGCCGCCGGCGCAACGGCGGTGCTGCTGGACCGGTTCGACGCGACCCGCGCCGCCGCGGTGGCCGCGGCGGAACGCGCCGATCTGCTGGTCGGCGTGCCGACGATGTTCGAGGCGCTGGGGCGGGGGCTGGACCAGGCGCGCGCCCGGCTGCCGGGCGTGCGGGCGGTGGTCTCGGCCGGGGCGAAGCTGCCGCCGGCGCTGGCCCGAAGCCTTGGCGCCGCCCTGCCGCGTGCCGAGATCCACGAATATTACGGCGCGTCGGAGCTGAGCTTCGTGACCCTTGCCCGCAGCGGCCGGGGCGACCCGGCCGAGTCGGTCGGGCGTGCCTTCCGGGGCGTGGAGCTGCGCATCACCGGCCCTGCGGGCGAGGCGCTGCCGGCGGGTGAGGTGGGGCGGATCGACATCCGCAGCCGCATGGTTTCGGCCGGATATGTGATGGGGGGCGAGGACGGCAGCGGCTTCGTGGCGCTGGAGGACGGCTGGTCCACGGTGGGCGATCTGGGCCGGCTGGATGCAGACGGGCATCTGTACATTCTGGGCCGGGCCGGCGGCATGATCATCACCGGCGGGCTGAACGTCTATCCGGGCGAGGTGGAGGCGGCGATCGCCGCCCTGCCCGGATTGGGAGAGGCGCTGGTCTTCGGCGTGCCCGACCCCTATTGGGGTGAGGCGGTGGCCGCCGTGCTGCGGGCAGGGCCGGAGACGCCGCCGGTCGATCTGATCGAGCTGCGCAGCCGGCTGGCCGGGCGGCTGGCGCGCCACAAGCTGCCGCGGATGCTGTGGCATGTGCCGGACTGGCCGCTGGGCACTTCCGGCAAGATCGCCCGCGGGCGCGTGCGCGCGGCGATCGCCGCCGGCGAGGCCGGGCCGCCGCAGCTGCTGGACGAGGGCGTGGCGGGGGCCCTGCCCACCCGCTGACCCCCAACCCGGTGACGGCCAACCCGGTGACCACACATCGAGATTTCGGCGACGGGTCCATTGACGCCTGAAGACTGACGAATTATCTCTTTCGTCAGGAATCAGTCGTCAGACCCGGAGATTGAGGCTCGCCCGCACGCCATGGCCCCCCGCACCGACCACGACGAAACCCGCGTCCGCATCGCCGACGTCGCCGAAGAGCTGTTCCGGCGGCTGGGCTATGCCAAGACCACGGTCGCCGACATCGCCGCCGAACTCGGCATGTCGCCGGCCAATGTCTATCGCTTCTTCCCGTCGAAGGGCGCGATCGTCGAAAGCATCTGCAGCCGCTATCTGGAAGAGGTGGTGGTGCTTTGCGATCGCATCGCCGACCGGCCGGAGCCGGCGGCGGCACGGATCGAGGCGCTGGTGCTGGGCGTGCTGGACTATCACCGCAGGATCGTGCTGCGCGAACAGCGCATCCACGATGTGGTGGTGATCGCGATCCGCGAGAACTGGCAGGCGATCCTGGCCCATAAGGACCGGATCCGTACCGTGATGGCCCGGATTCTGGCCGACGGCGTCCGGCGCGGCGAATTTCCGGGCCTGGATGCCGAAGATGCGGCCTCTGCCTTGTTGAGCGCCGGGACCCGCTTCTGTCATCCGATGATGATCGCCGACCACCTGGACGACGATCTGGATGCCGAGGCAAGGCAGATGTTGCGCTATCTGCTGGCGGGCTTCGCAACCGCCGGACGCCCTGCCGGTTGACAACCGGACTCGCGCTGCGGCCGCCACCCCCACCGGCCGTGGTTCATAAAGCCTGACCGCCGCAGAGCGCGGCCGAGGAGCCAGACGATCCATGAACCGCACCGAAACCGGGCCTGCACGCCCTGACCTCGCCCGTTCTGCACGGCGCCCGGCCGTCCTGTTTCGCAGCGTGTCCGCCGCGGCGCTGATCGTGGCGGCGGTGGGGCTTGCCGGCTGCAAGGAGCAGACCCGCGCCGATGCCCCGCCGCCGGAACGGCCGGTGAAGGTGGCGACGGTGCGTTATGCCTCTACGGCCGAGACCCGCGATTTCGTGGGCGTGATCCGTGCGCGCACCGAAAGCGCGCTGGGCTTTCGGGTGGCGGGCAAGCTGGTCGAGCGGCCGGTGGATGTGGGCGACCGGGTGACGGCGGGGCAGGTGGTGGCCAGGCTGGACCGGACCGATCTGGCCCTGCAGGTGCGCAGCGCCGAGGCCGAGCTGGATGCGGCGCGGTCGAACTACACCCAGGCCAAATCCGACGAGGCGCGCTATGCCAGCCTGCGCTCGCGCGGGTTTGCCCCGGTGGCCGAATACGAACGCAAGAAGGCGGCACTGGACGCCGCCGCCAGCCGGGTTGAACAGGCCCGCCAGTCGCTGGATCTGGCCCGCAACCAGCTGGCCTATGGCGACCTGGTCGCCGATGCCGACGGCGTGGTGGTCTCGGTGGGCGCCGAGCCGGGGCAGGTGGTGGCGACCGGCCAGACGGTGGTGACGGTCGCCCGCGACGGCCCGCGCGAGGCCGAGGTCGCCCTGCCGGAAAGCTGGCTGACCGAGGCGCGGCGCGCCAACGCGGCTGTCCGGCTCTGGGCCGATCGGGGCGATGCCTGGCCTGCCAGCCTGCGCGAACTCGCCCCCCAGGCCGACCCGGTGACCCGCACCTATGCCGCCCGCTTCACCATCGATGCGGCCGGGGCCGAACTGCCGGCCTTGGGCATGACCGCGACCGTGACGCTGGCCCTGCCGGGCAATGGCGAGGTGGCGCGCCTGCCGCTGGCGGCGGTGATGAATGACGGCTCGGGGCCGTCGGTCTTCGTGGTCGACCCCGATACCTCGATCCTGCATCGCCGCAAGGTGGCGCTGCGCAGCTTCACCGAAGAGGTGGCGCTGGTCGAAGCCGGGCTGAAGCCCGGCGAACAGGTGGTGACGCTGGGCGTTCACCAGCTGCGAGACGGCGTGGCCGTCCGGACGCTGAAGGACGGCTGAGCCTCCGCTTCGCCGCCGTCACCCGCTGCTGAAGGCCCGCCGTCGAGAGGCCCCGATGTCCGAAGAGACGCCGCACCGCACCTCCGGTGCCGACGCCCCCTCCACCCATGATGCCCCCTCTGGTCATGGTGCCCCCTCTGGCCATGACGCTGCACCTGCCAAGGATCAGGGGCCGGTGCGCTTCAACCTGTCCGCCTGGGCGATCAGCCACCGGGCGCTGGTGCTGTTCATGATCCTGATCCTGGGTGTGGGCGGGATCTGGTCCTATATCCAGCTCGGCCGGGCCGAGGATCCGTCGTTCACCATCAAGACCATGGTGGTCTCGGCCCGCTGGCCGGGGGCGACCACGCTGGAGATGCAGTCCCAGGTCGCCGACGAGATCGAGAAGAAGCTTCAGGAACTGCCCCATCTCGAACGGCTGGACACCTATTCCCAGCCCGGCGCCACTTTCGTGCAGGTGACGCTCTCGGATGCGACCCCGCCGCGCGACGTGGCGGGGCTGTGGTATCAGGTGCGCAAGAAGGTGGGCGATATTCGCAACCGCCTGCCGTCGGGCGTGCTGGGGCCGTTCTTCAACGACGAATATGGCGACGTCTATTCGGCGCTCTACATGATCACCGCCGACGGGCTGGACCCGGCCGCCCTGGAAAAGGTGGCCGAGGGCATGCGCAGCCGGCTGCTGAAAGTGCCCGACGTCACGAAGGTCGATGTGATCGGCAACCAGGATCAGCGGGTCTGGGTGGAATTCAGCCACACCCGGATCGCGACGCTGGGCATCACCCCCCAGGCGATCTTCGAAAGCGTCGCCCGGCAGAATGCCGTGGCGCCGGCGGGCTCGGTCGATACCACCGCCGACCGGATCTATCTGCGCGTCACCGGCGCCTTCGACGCGGTGGAGCGGATCGCCGCCACGCCCATCCAGGCCGGTGGCCGGGTGTTCCGGCTGGGCGACGTCGCCGATGTCCGCCGCGGCTATGAAGACCCGGCCGACTATCTGGTCCGCCAGGGCGGCAAGACCGCGGTGGGTGTGGGCGTCGCCATGGAAGACGGTGCCAACATCCTGACGCTGGGGGAGAATCTGGCCGCCGCCATGGCCGACATCCGCGCCGAACTGCCGGTCGGCATCGATGTGGTCCAGATCGCCGATCAGCCGCATGTGGTGGATGAATCGGTCGCCGAATTCGTGAAGGTGTTCATCGAGGCGCTGGTAATCGTGCTGGCGGTGAGCTTCCTGTCGCTGGGCCTGCGCACCGGCATCGTCGTCGCCTTCTCGGTGCCGCTGGTGCTCGCGATCGTCTTCCTGGTGATGTTCGCGATCGATATGGACCTGCACCGCATCTCTCTGGGGGCGCTGATCATCGCGCTCGGCCTGCTGGTCGATGATGCGATCATCGCCATCGAGATGATGGTGGTGAAGATGGAACAGGGCTGGAGCCGGGCGCGCGCCGCCACCTTCGCCTGGACCTCCACCGCCTTCCCGATGCTGACCGGCACGCTGGTCACCGCCGCGGGCTTTCTGCCGGTCGGTTTCGCCAAATCCAGCTCGGGCGAATATGCCGGCGCGATCTTCTGGGTGGTGGGCATTGCGCTGATCGCGTCCTGGTTCGTGGCGGTGATCTTCACGCCCTATCTGGGCTATAAGCTCTTGCCCGATTTCTCGAAGAAGAAGGGCGCCCATCACGACCCGGATGCGGTTTACGACACCCGGATCTATCGCATTCTGCGCCGGATGATCGGCTGGTGCGTCGGCCACCGGATCATCGTCATTCTGATGACGGTCGGCATGTTCGCGGCCTCGATCGTCGGCACCGGCATGGTGCAGCAGCAGTTCTTCCCGACATCGACCCGGCCGGAACTGTTCTTCGAACTGCGCATGCCCGAGGGCACGGCGATCGGGGTGACCGATGCCGCCGCGCGCACGGCGGAACGGCTGCTGGTCGGCGACGAGGACATCCTCTCTTACACCACCTATGTCGGCCAGGGCTCGCCGCGCTTCTGGCTGGGCCTGAACCCGGTGCTGCCCAACACCGCTTTCGCCCAGATCGTGATCCTGACCCGCGACACCGAGGCGCGGGAACGGGTGAAGGCGCGGCTCGACAAGGCGATCGAAGAGGGCGCCGTCACCCAGGCGCGCGCCCGCGTCGACCGCTTCGTCTTCGGCCCGCCGGTGGGTTTCCCGGTCCAGTTCCGGGTGGTGGGCGACGACCCGCTGAAGGTGCGCGAGATCGCCTATCGGGTCCGCGATGTGATGCTGCAGAATGACAAGGTCGTCGACCCGCATCTGAACTGGAACGAGCAGCAGAAAAGCCTGCGGCTGGTGGTGGATCAGGATCGCGCCCGGGCGCTGGGCATGACGCCGGCCGACATTTCGGAATCGCTGCGCACCCTGCTCGACGGCTACACCATCACCCAGTATCGCGAGGGCAATGATCTGATCGACGTCGTCGCCCGGGCGGTGCCCGAGGAACGGCTGGATCTGGACCATCTGGCGGGGCTGACGATCGCCACCCGCGACGGCGTGCCGGTGCCGCTGGATCAGGTGGTGCGCATCGACTATGTCTTCGAAGAGCCGATCATCTGGCGCCGCAACCGCGAGATCGTGCTGACGGTGCGCGGCGACGTGATCGATGGCGTCCAGCCGCCCGACGTCACCAATGAACTGCTGCCGGCCCTGGCCGGGCTGAAGGCGGAGCTGCCGGCCGGCTACCGGATCGATACCGGTGGCTCGATCGAAGAGAGCGCCAAGGCCAACAAGGCGATCGCGGCGGTGATGCCGGTGATGCTGATCGTGATGCTCACCATCCTGATGGTTCAGCTGCAGTCGTTCTCGCGGCTCATCCTGGTGATCCTGACCGCACCGCTGGGGCTGATCGGCGCGGTGGGCGCCCTGCTGGTGACCAACCAGCCCTTCGGCTTCGTCGCCCTGCTGGGGCTGATCGCGCTCGCCGGCATGATCATGCGCAACACGGTGATCCTGATCGACCAGATCGAGACCGATGTCCGTGCCGGACACAGCCGCGCCCAGGCGATCGTCGATGCCACGGTGCGCCGCTCCCGGCCGGTGGTGCTGACGGCGCTGGCCGCCATTCTGGGCATGATCCCGCTGTCGCACAGCGTGTTCTGGGGCCCCCTGGCGCTGACCATCATGGGCGGGCTGATGGGGGCCACCGTGCTGACCCTGCTGGCGCTGCCGGCCATCTATGCCCTGTGGTTCCGGGTGCCGCGCACCGAGGTGAAGGCGACCGTCCAGGCCGAGAACCAGGCGGCCCGCGAGCATGGCGGACATGATCACGGCTGAAGACCGGAGACCGACGAAAGAGGCCCCGCCTTCCGAAGGGAAGGCGGGGCCAGTCGCTGCTCAGGCGGAGCAGAAGCGGAAGCGTCAGGAACCGACTGCTCCCGCCCGGCGCGTCAGGCGCCGGGGGCGAGGCAGTCGGTCATGGAACGCGCAAGAGCGGTGATCAGTTCCGGATAGGCGTCGGGGCCGGGGGTGAGATCGGCGCCGACCGGGTCGAGCACGGCGCTTTTGGCCGATGTGCCCTCGGTCAACGTCTTCACCAGGCGTGGATCGAATTGCGGTTCTGCGAAGACGCAGGCGACGCCGCCATCGGTGATCCGCTGGCGCAGCTCGGTGATACGGCGCGCACCCGGCGGCTGCTCCGGATTGAGGGTCACCGAGCCGACGCCGGCCAGGCCATAGGCGGTTTCGAAATACTGATAGGCATCGTGGAAGACGATGAAGGGCCGCGTTTTCACCGGCGCCAGTTCGGCCGTGACTGTCTGGTCCAGCTTTGCCAGACGCGCATCATAGGCGGCGGCGTTGTCGCGATAGCGCGCGGCATGCTCCGGATCGGCTTCGGCCAGCACATGGGCGATTTCAGCCACCATCGCGCGGGCATTGGCCGGCGACAGCCAGACATGGCCGTCCATGGCGCCGTGATCATGGTCGTGATCCCCGTGCCCATGGTCGTCGTGCCCGTGGTCGTCGTGCCCATGGTCGTCATGGTCATGCCCGTCGTCGGCATGCCCATGCTCTTCATGATCATGATCGTCGTGATCACCATGGGCATGCTCATGCGGTTCCCAGACCCCGCCTTCGCGGATCGGCAGGGGCTTCACCCCCGGCGCGTCGATCATGGCGAGCGTGCGGGCCTTGCCGGCCAGACCGTCGACGATCCGGGGCATGAAGCTTTCGACCCCGGGGCCGGCCCAGATCACCACGCCGGCCCGGTCGAGCAGGCGGGCATCAGAGGGCTTCAGCGCATAGTCGTGCGGGCTGGCAGCGCCCTGGACCAGCAGGTCGGGCGTGCCCACACCGGCCATCACGCCGGCCGCCAGCGCGTGCAGCGGCTTGATCGTCGCCACGACCACCGGCACGTCAGCCCGTGCCGAAGACGCACCACCAAGGGCGGTTCCGGCCAGCAGCAGGGCCGCCACCGCGGTTGCCTGCACACCCGTCATGCCTTGCATAGGCCCTCCTAGGATCTGCCCGGGCTGGCAATGATCCGGGCATCGATATAACATAACTCACTGAACCCGCAGAGTACGGAATGTTATAGCGTAGCGCAAGATGGCCGATCACGCTCACGACCACGCCCATGCCAGCCCGCATCCCGCACCCGCCGAGGGCGCGGCGGAGGCTTTTCCGCAGGGCGACCATGATCATCACGCCTGTGTCGCCACCGCGCTGGATGCGGCGGAGCGGATCTGTGCGGCCAATGGCGCGCGGCTGACCGATCTGCGCCGCCGGGT
Source organism: Tistrella sp. (assembly GCF_002684955.1). Lineage (NCBI taxonomy): Bacteria > Pseudomonadati > Pseudomonadota > Alphaproteobacteria > Geminicoccales > Geminicoccaceae > Tistrella > Tistrella sp. The sequence goes on from NZ_NYWI01000029.1 coordinate 93,004, forward strand.
GCTGGAGCTGGTGCTGGAGGGGCACGAGCCGGTGCGCGCCTATGACGTGCTCGACCGGCTGAAGGACGAGCGCAGCGGCGCCGCACCGCCCACGGTCTATCGGGCGCTGGATTTCCTGCTGGAACAGGGGCTGGTGCATCGGATCGAGTCGATGAACGCCTTTGTCGGCTGCGGCCTGGCCGGGCGCAGCCATGCCGGCCAGTTCCTGATCTGCGATGCCTGCGGCCGCGTGGCCGAGGTGACCGATGCCGGCACCAGCGACCGCCTGGCGGCGCTGGCCAGGGCGGCCGGCTTTACGCTGAAGCGGCAGATGGTGGAGCTGCACGGGCTTTGCCCCGCCTGCACCACCGCGGCCGGCGAAGGGGATGCCGCATGACCGCGGTCGGCCTGATGTCGGACAGCCGCGACAGCCGCCCGGCGACCAGGCCCTCAGGGCCGCCGCTGGTCGAGATCCGCAACCTGCTGGTCGAGCGCGACGGCCGCCGGCTGCTGGACGGCATCGACCTTGCCATCGCCCCGGGGCGGATCGTCACCCTGATCGGCCCTAACGGGGCCGGCAAGTCGACGCTGGTCAAGGCGGCGCTCGGCCTGGTGGCGCCGTCGGCCGGCACGGTGGTGCGGCGGCCGGGGCTGCGGATCGGTTATGTGCCGCAATCCCTCGCCGTAGATCGCACCCTGCCGCTGACCGCGCGGCGCTTCATGACGCTCGCCGATGTCCATGGCCGCCGGCCCAGGGCGTCCGAGATCGCCGAGGCCCTGGCCGAAGCCGGGGCGGAAGGCCTGGAGACCCGGTCCTTCCACAAGCTGTCGGGGGGCGAGGCCAAGCGGGTGATGCTGGCCCGCGCCCTGTTGCAGCAGCCCGATCTGCTGGTGCTGGACGAGGCGGCGGCCCATCTGGACATGCCCGGCCAGATCGCCTTCTACCGCACGCTGCGGGCGATCCGCGACCGGCGCGGTTGCGGCATCCTGATGGTCAGCCATGATCTGCATCTGGTGATGTCGGCGACCGACCATGTGCTGTGCCTGAACGGCCATGTCTGCTGTTCGGGCCACCCCGACGATGTCAGCCGCGACCCGGCCTTCCTTGCCCTGTTCGGGCCGCTGGGGGCGGATGCGCTGGCGCCTTATCACCATGCCCACGACCATGTGCACGACCATGTCCACGGGCCCGGGGGGTGCACCGCGGGCTGCGGGCCGGACGAGGTACCGCATGATCACGCTGCCGCCGGCCACCACCATCACCACTGACCGGACCCTGTCCCCCCGATGATCTTCGACGCATTCCTGCTCCGGGCGCTTGCCGGCGGCATCGGTCTCGCCCTGGTGATGGGGCCGCTCGGCTGTTTCGTGGTCTGGCGGCGCATGGCCTATTTCGGCGACACGCTGGCCCATTCGGCGCTGCTCGGCATCACGCTCGGCACCGTCACCGGACTCGGCTTCGGGCCGGGCATCGTGATCGCCTGCCTGTCGGTTGCGGTGCTGCTGGTGCTGATGAAGCGTCGCCAGCCACTGGCCGAAGACACGCTGCTGGGCATCCTGGCCCATTCGGCGCTGTCGCTGGGGCTGGTCGCGATGGCGCTGGCCGGCAATCCGCGGGTCGACCTGATGGCCTATCTGTTCGGCGACATCCTGGCGATCCATGGCGGCGATCTCTGGTCGATCTGGCTGGGCGGCGCCGCCGTGCTGGCGGTGCTGGCGCTGCTCTGGCGCCGGCTGCTGACCATCACCGTCGACGAGGATCTGGCCCGGGTGGAGGGCGTGCCGGTGCTGGGCATGCAACTGGCCTTCATGGCGCTGATCGCGCTGGTGATCGCACTCGCCATGAAGATCGTCGGCGTGCTGCTGGTGACGTCGCTGCTGGTCATCCCGGCCGCCGCCGCGCGGCGGCTGGCGCCAACCCCTGAGGCGATGGCGGTGATCGCGGCCCTGACCGGCGCCGTGGCGGTCACGCTGGGGCTGGGCGCCTCGCTGCTCTGGGATCTGCCGTCCGGGCCCGCCGTGGTGGTGGCGGCTGCCATGATCTTCGGCCTGGTCACCCTGCTGCCGCAGCGGCTGGTGGCGCCATAGCCCGCAAGGCGCGCCGCACCACCCTGACGTTCGGCATGCGGCAACACCGCGCGTCTTGATTTTATGTGCACCGATCTGAACCTCTCTCCCATCACGGCCGACAGGGAGAGGGGCGAGGCTGATGGCGACCATGATCCATTTCGCAACCAACCGCAAACCGGCACCGAAGACGGTGTTTTCGGAGAGCTTCAACGACGACCCGGATGAGCTGCGCTTCGGCACCGCAAGCTTCGACGGATCAGCACTTTATCGTGCGCCGCTGGACGCGGTCGCCGCCAGTGCCGAGGTGACGATCCGGCCCGAGAATCTGGCCCGCAATCGCCTGGGCAGCACCGATGCCTTCGCCGCCATTCGCCAGGCCGTTTCCGGTAATCGCGATGTGCTGCTGTTTGTGCATGGTTACAATCACAGCTTCCGCGAGTCGCTGGGGCGGGCCGTGCAGATCCAGCAATGGCTGGCCGATGGCGGGCGGGACATGGTGATGGTTCTGTTCGCCTGGCCGTCGCTCGGCCGCGGGGGGAGCGGCCGCACCTATCGGGACGAGCGCGGCCGGGCGCAGATGTCGGGCCCGGCGCTCGGCCGGCTGCTGCTCAAGGCCGCCGATTTCCTGCGCGCCGGCCCGGCCGGGGCGGGGGAGCCCGGGGCGGTGTGCACCGCGCGGATCCACCTTCTGGCCCATAGCATGGGCAACTGGGTGCTGCGTGGGGGCATCGGCCATATGCGCACCTTCGTCGGCGACAACATTCCGCCGCTGTTCGACGAGGTGATCCTGACGGCCGCGGACGAGGACGACGACACCCTGACTGCGCCGAAAAAACTGGCACCGCTGCTGCGCGGCTGCCGCCGGGTGACGGTCTATTACAATCAGCAGGATCTGGCGCTGAAGGCGAGCGATGTGGCGATGGGCAATCCCGACCGGCTGGGCCTGTCGGGTCCGCTCAGGCCCGACACCCTGCCGGCCAAGATTGCCGCGATCAACGTTTCGCCGGCCACCCTGCGCAATCTGACCGGCGATCGGGCCTGGGAGGATGATCCGACCGGTCACCAGTATTTCCGCAACAATGCGGTGGTGCGCGCCGACATGCTGCATGTGATGACCGGCGCGCTGGACGAGGACATCCCGAACCGCAGCCGCCGCCAGGGCTGGTGGCGGCTGGGGTAGGGGAGAGATGGGCGATCAGCCGGCGGGGGCGATGCGCTTGGCGGCCCGCCGACGGTTCAGCTCCCAGATCACCGCGCCCAGAATGGTGAGCGCGATCAGGATCAGCCCCAGCGCATTGACCGCGGGGGTGACACCGGTGCGCACCTTGCTTGCGATATAGACGGTGAGCGGCGTATCGAAGCCGCGCACGAACAGGGTGGTGTTGTAGTTCTCGAAGCTCTGCAGGAAGGCGATGAAGGCGGCGGCCAGCATGGTCGGCGCCAGAAAGGGCAGGGTGATGCGGTGGAACGAGGTCCAGGGGCTGGCCCCCAGATCGCGCGCGGCTTCCTCCAGCCCGCGGTCGAAGCGCTGCAGCCGCGCCTGGACCATCAGCATCACATAGGCCGCGATATAGGTGGACTGGGCGACGATGATCAGGAACAGCCCGCCGCCGACCTCGACCTGACGCCAGAAGACCAGGGTCGAGATGCCGATGATCACGCCCGGCGTCAGCAGGGGGGAGACCATCAGCGCGAAGCCGAAGCTGCGCGCCCGCCCGCGCAGCCCGTCGAGCAGCAGGGCTGCGGCGGTGCCGACCGGCACCGTGACCGCGACCACGCCGGCCGCGGCCAGCAGGCTGGTGGTCAGCCCTTCCCACATCTGCCTGTCGGACCAGAGGGCGTCGAACCATTTGAGCGTGGTGCCGGCCCAGGGCGTGATGGTGGGCAGGCGGCTGTCGTTGAAGGTGGCCGCCCCCATCACGATCAGCGGCAGGAAGAGGTAGAACAGAAACAGGCCCAGATAGAGCCGCATCATCATGCGGCCCAGGCGGTCTTCGCCGGTGGCGGTTCCGGTGCTCATCTTGCGATGTCTCCCACGCCGACCTTGAACACCCGCATCATGATCATGATGAAGCCCATGCAGATCAGCAGCAGCACGAAGGCATAGGCCGCACCCATATGCCAGTTGCCGCCTTCGAAGAACCAGTCATAGATGATCTGGGTGAACCAGCGGCTGCCGGGCGAGCCGAGCAGGGCCGGTACGGCATAGGATCCGGCGGCGAGCATGAAGGTCATGATGCAGCCGGTGGCGATGCCGGGTTTGGCATGAGGGATCACCACCCGGCGGTGGATGCGCGGCCAGCCGGCCCCCAGATCGCGGGCGGCTTCGATCTGCGCCCGGTCCAGGCTTTCGATCGCATTGTAGATCGGGAAGACCATGAACAGCACATAGGCATAGACCATGCCGACCAGCACCGCGCCGTTGCCGTCGATCCACCGCACCGGCCGATCGATGACGCCGAGGCCTAGCAGAAGGCCGTTCAGCGGCCCGTTCAGCGCCAGGATGATGTACCAGGCGAAGGTGCGCAGCACCTCGTTGATCCAGAACGGAACGATCAGGATCAGCATCACGGTCGCCGCCCGTCTGCGGGTGGCGACCTGGGCCAGGTAATAGGCGATGGGGTAGCAGGCGACCAGGGTCAGCAGGGTGACCAGCGCGCTCGCCCAGATCGTCTTGATGAAGATGGCGAAATGGATCTGGTTCGAGAACAGCGCGGCATAATTGGCGACGCTGCGGATGTCCTCCGGCCCGCCGACCTTCGAGGGTGGCAGGTTGGGGCGCAGCGAATAGTCCAGCATCCAGAGCTGCGGCAGCACCACCAGGATCAGTACCCAGACCGCGCTGATCCCCAGAATGGCGAAGGCGAGGGCCGGGCCGCGCCGGCGGATCATGTCACCCATCGGCCAGCACCACCGCATCCTGCGGCCCGAAGGCGAGGCCGATGCGCACACCCGGCGCCAGTGGCGGCAGATTGCCGTCATTGACCAGTTGGGCCAGGAATTCGGCCGGCAGCCCCGGGCCACTGCCCTCGGGTCGGGCAACCAGATGCAGGAAGGGGCCTTCGAAGCGCTGATCGGTCACCACCGCCGGCAGGGCGCCGATGGCGGAGAGACCCTCGGCGGCGGTCAGGCGCATGCGTTCGGGGCGCACGAACAGGGCGGCCGGCTGGCCGGCCTTCAGCGGCGCGGGCGCGATGCCGGCCATCGGACCGAAGGCGGTGTCGACCACCGCCTCGTTGCCGTCCATGCCGGTCACCCGGCCGGCGATGCGGTTGGCCTCGCCCACGAAGCCCGCGACGAAGGCGGTGCGCGGCCGGTCGTAGAGTTCAGCCGGGGCTGCGACCTGCTGGACGCGGCCGGCGCTCATCACCGCCACCTCGTCTGACATGGCCAGCGCCTCGCCCTGATCATGGGTGATGTAGATGAAGGTGACGCCGGTGCGCTGCTGCAGGGCGCGGAGTTCGGCCCGCATGTGCTGGCGCAGCTTCAGATCCAGCGCTGAGAGCGGTTCGTCGAGCAGCAGAACCTGCGGCTCCACCGCCAGCGCGCGGGCGATGGCGACGCGCTGACGCTGACCGCCCGAGAGGTCGGTGACCTTCTTGTCGGCGATGCCGGGCAGGGCGATGACGTCGAGCAGCTTCTCGACCCGCTTGCGGCGCTCGGCGGAGGCGACGCCGCGCACCTCCAGGCCGAAGCCGATATTCTCGGCCACGGTCATCAGCGGGAACAGCGCCAGGTTCTGGAAGATCATGGCGGTCGGCCGCTGTTCGGGCCGCTGGCCGGCCATGTCGCGGCCACCGATCAGCACCCGGCCGGAGGTCGGCTCCAGGAACCCGCCGATCATGCGCAGCAGCGTGGTCTTGCCACAGCCCGAGGGGCCCAGGATCGAGAAGAAATGGCCGGGGGCAATGGTCAGGTCGACGTCGTCGACGGCCGCGGGGCCGGCGCCGAAGCGCATGGTGACGTGTTCAAGGGTGACGCCGTGGCTCATGGGATGCCGTTTCGTCTCCGGTGGGTGGACTCCGAAAGCGGCGCCCCCGGGCCCGGGGGCGCCGCTTCAGGCCGTTCCGGCTCAGGCGGACAGGAACTGGTCCTGATAGCCGTTGCGCTTGGCGACGAACCAGCTTTCCTGCACCGGCCACCACCACAGCTTGTCCAGCGCGTCGCCCGGATAGGCGGCGGCGAAGAAGGCCTTGTTCTCGGGCGTCAGCAGCGCATCGGCGCCCTTGACGGTGGAGTTGTAGCCCATGTGGTTGGCCAGCATCGCGCCCGCTTCCGGGGTCAGCAGCCAGTTGATGAAGGCATAGGCGTTGTCGAGATTCGGCGCCTTCGAAGTGAGGCACACGCCTTCCATCCAGGCCAGCGCGCCTTCCTTGGGCGCCACATAGCCGAAGGGCAGGCCTTCCTTGGACAGGGCCAGCGACGACGAATCCCAGGTCTGGCCGATCACGCAGCCATTGGCGCGGAAGGCGCCCTGGGCCTCATTTTCGTTGCTCCAGAACTGGCCGACATTCTTCTTGTGCTTGATGGCCTCGGCGATGATGACGTCGTAGTTCTTCGTCATCGTGGCCTCGTCCTTGAAGCTGTCGCGATAGGGCGCGGGCAGCTTGCCTTCGGATTCGAGCCAGAGACCCAGGCCGGCGAGCGCCGAATGGGCGCGGACGGTGACCTTGCCGGCGAAGTCCGGCTTCCACAGGTCGCCGAAGCTGGCCTTGCCGTATTCCAGCGGCGCCTGCTGCTTATGGAAGGTCAGCGCCTCGGTGCCCCAGTCGACCGGCACGATATAGCGCTTGCCGCCGATCACGCCGCCCATGCCGGCCGAGCCCGAAATGGTGGCGGGCAGCAGGCGGTCGAAGGCGACCTTGCCCTCGTCGATCGGCTGCACCAGCTCGAACTCGACATAGTTGGGCACGCGGTCGACGGTCGGCCAGATGATGTCGAAACCGCCGCCCTGGCTGGCGCGGAGCTGGTTCAGCAGCTCGTCATTGGTGCCGTATTCGGTGCGCACCGGGGTGATGCCGGTGGCCGATTTGAAGGCGTCCAGCATCTCGTCGGTGACATAGCCGGCCCAGGCGAAGATCCGGACCTCGCCACCCGCCGCGCGGGCCGGGTTCAGGATCGCCGGGCCCGTGAGGGCGAGGGCGGCGCCGCCGAGAGCCGAGGCCTTGAGCAGGCCACGGCGGGTGAAGGCACGGGCCGCGGCGGCGGTCCCGGCCGCCACGGAGTTGGCATCGACCTTGTCGGTCATCGTCGGCTCCTCTCGAACGCAGTCTGGATCCGGCACCGGGGCGTATCGCCCGACCCGGAGGGCTTCTCAGGCAGGGGCTGCGGAGGGTGACGTCGCGACCGGTGCAGATCTCCCGTCGACGGACTGCCGGTGTAGGCCGGCTCTCCCGCTCCCCGAAACGCCGTACGCTGCGCCCGATAGCATCGCACGTCACCGATCATTCGCAAAGTCGGGACCGCGCCACCTGTGGTGGTGGCTGCTCCCGGTTGCGCCAGACGTCCGTCCCGCTCCCTGATCTGGCGCACCATAGTCCGATTGCGTGTCGCTTTTTTGACGACCCGGTATCGATCCGTGACACCGCCGCGAATTTCGGCTTCCGCCGTGGCGCAGGGCCGGCCCGGGCGCTAAACTTCGGCTCCGGAGCCCGTGCTGCCCGCCACGCGGATTGTGCATCTGCGGTGCCGGGGCTCCGGCGCGCGACACCGGACGTTCCGGGGTCCCGGAGCGTCTGACACCTTGGAACGAGGGAAGCCGGCCGATGAAGACGATACTGGTCCCCATGCATGGCGACGATGGCGACGCCGTGGCGCTCGAGACCGCCCATTCCGTCGCGCAGCATTTCAAGAGCCATATCGAAGCCCTGCTGATCCGCCACGATCCGCAGATCCTGGCCGGCGACGGCCTGGTCATCCCGTCGGACTATCTGGTCGAGATGGGCAATCGCTGGCAGAACATGGCCGAGCGGGTGCGCAAGGTCTATGAGGAGACGGTCACCCGGCTGGGCATTCAGAAGGCCGAGATCGACGCCGGCGGTGCCGCACTCGGCTGCCCGACCGCATCCTGGCGCGAGCTTTCGGGCCAGGAAGCCGAGGTGGTCGGCCATCAGTCGCGGGTCTTCGATCTGACCATCGTCGCCCGCCCCGACGATCCGGCGCGCGATCTCTGGCGGGTGACCGCCGAGGCGGTGCTGTTCGACGGCGGCCGGCCGGTTCTGGTCACCCCGCAGGCCCCGCGCGCCGAGCTGGGCCGCAAGGTGCTGGTCGCCTGGAACGGCAGCACCGAAACCGCGCAATGCGTGGCCATGGCGATGCCCTGGCTGACCACCGCCGACGAGGTGCTGGTGCTGGCGGTGAAGGGCGGCATGGTGCCCGGCCCCTCGGCCGAGGAACTGGCGCGGCATCTGGCCCGCAACGGGGTCGCTGCCGGCGCGCGCACGCTGGACGAGGGCGACCGCAGCGTCGCCGAGGTGATCATCGCCGAGGCCCATGCCATGGGCGCCGACCTGATCGTGAAGGGTGCCTATACCCAGAGCCGCTTCCGGCAGATGATCTTCGGCGGCGTCACCAACGACCTGCTGCACCGTTCGCCGCTGCCGGTGCTGTTCGCGCATTGATGTCGGAACCGGAGCGAGGCTCAGCCCTCGCTCCGGCCCGATGCGGCACTTCCTGCAAGGCCGGCCTCGATCCGCGGCAGGCGGGTCCAGGCGTGTGCGGCCCCCGCCGCCGCGATCAGGGCGGCCGCGAGCAGGGGCGGGGTGATGCCGACCAGATCGGCGGCGCTGCCGATGGCGAGCGCGCCCAGCGCCGGCACGCCGCGCATGACAACGAGATAAAGCCCGATCACCCGGCCCCGGCGGTCGGGCGGCGCATGCAGCTGCAGCAGGGTCTGGATCGAGATGCCGTTCGAGGTGATGGCGAAGCCGACCAGGGTCAGCAGGGCGATCGCCACCGGTTCGGTGGGGGCAAGGGCCGACAGCGCCGTACCGGCGGCGCCGAGGGCGGTGGCCACCACCGCCACCTGCACCAGGCGTCGTTCGCCCGCGCCGATCGCCATCCACAGCCCTGCCGCCAGCGCGCCGATGCCGATGGCGGCGGTGAAGGCGGCATAGCCGCCGGCACCGGCACCGAAATGGCCATCGGCCAGGGCCGGCAGGATCTCTGGCAAAGCGCGGGCGCCGAGGCTGGCGAAACAGAGCAGAGCGAGCAGCGGGCCGATACCCCCATGGCGCACGGCGAAGGCCAGGCCGTCGCGGAAATCGGCGATCAGGCCGGGGCGGGTGGCGGTGCGCGCACGGCCGCTGCCGGCATCTTCCGCCACCGGCACGCGCAGGCGGATCAGCTGCACCAGGAACAGGATCAGCGTCAGCGGATAGGCGGCGAAAGCGGCCGTGCCGTCCTCCAGCGCCAGCAGCGGGGCGGCGATCGCCGGGCCCAGGAAGCGCGCCAGGTTAAAGAGGCTGGCATTCAGCGCGACGGCGGCGGGCAGATCGTCGCGCGGCACCAGTTCGGGCACCAGCGCCAGACGTGCCGGCTGACCGAAGGCCGTGACCACGCCCAGCACCAGACCCAGCGCCACCAGCCAGCCGATGGTGATCAGCCCGGTCGCCACCAGGGTGAAGGCGGTCAGAGACTGGACCAGCATCAGGCCCTGGGTGGCGATGATCAGCCGGCGGCGGTCCAGCCGGTCGGCCAGCGCGCCGACCGCGGGGCTCAGGATCACCGTCGGCAGCAGTTCGCACATGGCGAGCACGCCCAGCCAGGCGCCGGACCCCGTCAGCTTCCAGGCCATCCAGCCGATGGCGAGGCGCTGCACCCACATGCCGATCAGCGAGGTGGCATTGCCGATCGTATACTGGCGATAGGCGGGTGCGGCGAGCGCACGGAAAAGCGGCTTCAGCCGGTTGCGGGCCATGGGGGCGTGGGTCCGGGAGCGGTTGGTGCCGGACGGTCACGCCCGGGCAGGTATGCCCCGGGATTGTGGGCCGGCCATGGCGGGGATCGCAAGCCCGGTGACGGGGGCGGCCCGCAGCCATGCGCAGGACGCAGGCTTGATCCCGCCGCCCGGCTCGGGCATGGTCCGGCGTCAGGACGGGAACCAGGACGGGAACCAGGGGGGAGAGGGCAGCTGCCATGACCATCGGGGCGGAACGGCCCAGGATCGAGGCGATCCTGTTCGACAAGGACGGCACGCTGGTCGATTTCGATGCCAGCTGGGGCCCTGTCAATCGCCGGGTCGCCGAGCGTCTGGCGCGGGGCGATCTCCGCCTGGCTCATCGCCTGCTTGAAGCGGCCGGCCACGATCCCGAAACTGACCGGGTGCTGCCCGGATCCCTGTTTGCCATGGGCGACAGCATCAGCCTGGCGCGGGCCTGGTCGCCCTTCCTGCCCGGCCAGCCGGATGCGCTGCGGCTGTCGCGAGAGATCGACCGCATGTTCGTGAGCTTCGGCGCCGGCGCGGCCCAACCGGTCTGCGACCTGCCGGCGCTGTTCGGCGCATTGCGCGCCGGCGGCCTGCGGCTCGGCATCGCCACCAATGACAGCGCCGCAGGGGCCGAGGCCCTGGTCGCCCAGTGCGGGCTGCATGCCCATCTGGATTTCGTCGCCGGCTATGACAGCGGCCATGGCGCCAAGCCCGGGCCGGGCATGCTGACCGCCTTTGCCGCAACGATCGGCCGGCCGGCTTCGGTTGTGGCCGTGGTGGGCGACAGCCTGCACGACGTCGCCCTGGCGCGGGCGGGTGGCGCGGGACTTGCCGTGGTGGTGAAGGGCGGGGCGCGCATCGACCCCACGGTCGCTGCGGCCGCCGATCTGGTGCTTGACCGGCTTGAGGATGTAACCGGGCTGGTCCCGAAGCTCGCGGCCGGCTGAGCGGTCGGCTCACCCGAGAGCGGGGGCCGCCAGAAACAGGATCACCATCCCGGCCGCAAGCCCCGGGCCGAAAGGCAGGCGGCGGTCGGCCGAGACCTTGACCGCGAGCAGCCCCGCCAGGGCGACGGTGAGTGCGGCCCCCAGCGCCAGCCCCCAGGGCAGCGCCGCGCCCAGCCAGGCGCCGCCGGCGGCCGCCAGTTTCACATCCCCCATGCCGATGCCGTCGCGCCCGCGCCCCAGCCGATAGGCCATGGCGACCAGCCACATGCCGCCGAAGCCCGCGGCTGCGGCGAGCGCGCGCTCGCCCAGTGCGGCATCATCGGGAGAGGCGAGCAGGCCCAGGATCAGCAGCCCCCAGGTCAGCGGATCGGGCAGGCGGCCCTGGAGCAGATCTGCCGCGCCGAGTGCGGCACAGCCGGCGGCCAGGATGGCGACCTGTGCCGGCGGCGCGGGCGAGCCGATCAGCAGGCCGACCAGAACCGCCAGGGCGGCGAGCAGCCCGGCACCCAGGGCGGCACGGCCGGGGGAGGCCGGCGGCGTCCAGCCGAAGCCGTCTGCCTCGGGTGCGATCGCCCCTGCATCCTGCCGGTCCTGCTGATGCCGCCAGGCCTCGGCATCCGCTTCGGCCGTGGTGGCGCGGCGGCCGCGGGTGATCAGGCGGCGGAGATGGTCGACGCGCGATCTGACGGGGCCGGCGCGGCCTTCATTGCGGGCGATGGCGGCGGCGATGGCATAGCGGGCAAGGCCCCAGCCACCCGCGGCAGCGGCGAGCGTCGGAACCAGGCCCTGGATCATGCCGCTCATCGCCACCTCCCCATCACAGGCTACATCATCGGCATCGTTCAGCGTGGCGGCAGGGCCGCCGTGCCGGCATCGATCGCCCAGACCACCAGCTCCTGCAGGAACCGGTCGGTCGCGGCGTCGAAGGCGTTGATCACCGGCTGCACGCCGTCGGTCACGGCCGGCTGGCGGATCTCGAACCGTTTCTGGGCCACGATCCGCCGGTCGGGCATGGTGACCAGCCGGGTGTTGACCTCCAGCCGGATCACCGGTGCGCCCGCGCCTTCGGCCGGGTACTGCGCCTGATAGTTCAGCAGTTCCGACTGCAGGGTGAAATCGGGCCTGAGCCCGACCGAGGCCGGCGCCACCGAGACATGCGAGCGGGCATTCAGGAAGGCATCGACCATCAGCGACTGCATCATGCCGGTGGTGCGGTCGGTCCAGTTGGCCTTGGCGAAATAGCCGATCTCGGACCGGCCGCGCTGCAACACCACCCGCGAGGTGTCGAGGGCGGCGGAAGCCGTGGGCCGTTCGACCGACAGCTGCCAGTCCGGGCCGCCGGTCGCCACCCCCGGGATCTGTTCGGGCGCGGTCAGACGATAGAGCTGCGGCGGATCGCCGAGCAGCAGCGAGCCCGGCGAGCAGGCGGAGAGGACGAGCGCCGCGGTGGCGGCGAGCATGCCGGTCCGCAACACGGCGCGACGGTTGATCTGGGGTGCGGTCGCGTCAGTCACCGGGGGTGTATCCCTGTTGCTGGCCGCCGAGCAGGAAGCGCTGCGGGTCGCGCTCGATCTGCACGGCGAGGCTGTTCAAGGTGGTGACGAGGCTGCGGGCCTCGGCCAGCAGCGCCGTCAGTTCATAAAGGCCGTTGGACGTAAAGTCGTTGATCGGCGTGCGGTTTTCGTCGATCAGGCTGTTGAGGTTGCGGTTGGTGCCGCGCAGCTCGGTGAGCAGGGCCGTGGCCCCCTGGTCGACATTGCCGACGGTGGTCCGCAACTCGGTGAGCGTCCGGCTCAGCTGACTGTCGAGATTGCCGGCGGTGCCTTCGAGCTTCGTCATCATGCCGTCGAAGCGCTCGGCGGCGGCGCGGGCGGCGGCGACCGTCGCCTCGGCATCGGCCATCACCTTGTCGAGCCGCTCGGGGTTCTGCGCGATCGCGCCGCTCACCGTCTTCAGATCCGACAGGGTGGCGGTGATCATGGCCCGGTTTTCGGGACCGAAGACCTCGTTGGCCTGATCGAGCAGGGTGATGGCGCGTGAGATCAGATCGGGGGCGCCGGCGATGATCTGGTCGATCCGCGAGGCCTTGGACGGGATCACCCGATGGCCGCTGGGGCTTTCGGCCCGTATCCCCGTGGTGGCGAGTGCACCGGAATCGTCGGTATCGAGCAGGATATAGGCGCCGCCGGTGATGCCCTGCAGGGCGAGTGTCGCCACGGTATTGGGACCGATCGGCGTGGTCTCGGCGATGTCGGCGGTGACCAGGATGTAATCCGGGTTCTGGGGCGCGATGCGGATCGAGGAGATCTGCCCCACCGGAATGCCCCGATAGCTGACCGGATCGCCGGTCCTGAGGCCGGTGATCGCCTGGGCGAAGAAGATGTCGTATTGGGTATAGGACTGGTCGGAGCGGCTGCCCGCCACCCAGAGCACGAAGCCCACGAGCCCGATGAGCAGGACCAGCACGAAGCTGCCGACGATCAGATGATTGGCACGGGTTTCCATCGGTGTCGTCCCCGGTGTTCAACGGGCCGGCGGCGCATCCGGCCGCGCATCGGTCGGGGGATCGCCGGCGGTGGCCCGCGGCATCTCCGTCGCCCTGAGCGCGGCGCGGCCGCGCGGCCCGCCGAAATAGGATTGCAGCCATGGATGCGGGTCGCGGGCAAGCTCGGCGATCGGCGCAATGCGGATCTGCTTGTCGACGAGCGCTGCGACCCGGTCGCAGATGGCGTGCAGGGTGTCGAGGTCGTGGGTGACCAGCATGACGGTCACCCCCAGCGCATGGTTGAGGTCCAGGATCAGCTGGTCGAAGCCCTCGGCCGAAATCGGATCGAGGCCGGCGGTCGGCTCGTCGAGCAGGAGAAGCTCGGGGTCGAGCGCCAGCGCCCGGGCAAGGCCGGCGCGCTTGCGCATGCCGCCCGAAAGTTCCGAGGGCAGCTTGCCGCCATCCCCCGGCTTGAGGCCCACCAGCACCAGCTTCTCGATCGCGAGCCGGTGCGCGGTGTCGGCCCGGACATTGGCATGTTCGATCAGCGGCATGGCGACGTTTTCCGCGATGGTCAGCTGGCTGAACAGCGCGCCGTCCTGGAACAGCATGCCCATGCGCCGCTGGCGGCGGCTGCGCGCGGCATCGTCGGAGCCGGTGATCTCTTCGCCCAGCAGGCGGATGCGGCCCTTGGCCGGATGGATCAGGCCCAGGATCGTCCGCAGCATCACCGACTTGCCCGAGCCTGAGCCGCCGACCACGCCCATGATCTCGCCGCGATCGACGGTGAAGCTCAGATGATCGTGGATGACGGTGCTGCCGAAACGGGTCACCAGACCGTCGACCTCGACGATGGGTTCCCCGGATGGCTTGCGTGTCGAACTGGTCATGTCCTCACACCCCCAGGATCGAGAACAGGACCGAGAACAGCGCGTCGAGCAGGATCACCACGAACACGCCTTCGACCACCGAGGCCGTCGTCGCCCGGCCGACGGCCGCCGCCGAGCGGCCGACCCGGAGGCCCTGGAAGCAGCCGATCACCGCGATCATGGCCGCGAAGATCGGCGCCTTGACCATGCCGACCAGGAAGGTGGTCAGCGTGATCGCCGTGCCGAGCTGGCGGAAATACTGCGAAAACGAGATGTCGAGCGCGAGCAGCGCCATCACCGCGCCGCCGAAGATGCCCATCATGTCGGCGAAGAAGGTGAGCAGCGGCAGGGTGATCATCAGCGCCAGCATGCGCGGCATCACCAGCATGTCGACCGGGTCGAGGCCCAGCGTGCGGATCGCATCGACCTCTTCATTCAGCGTCATCGAGCCGATCTCGGCGGTGAAGGCACTGCCCGAGCGGCCGGCGACGATGATCGCCGTCAACAGGATGCCCATTTCGCGCAGCACGCCGACGCCGACCAGATTGACGGTGAAGATCTCGGCGCCGAACTGGCGGAGCTGGTCTGCACCCTGATAGGCCAGCACCACGCCGATCAGAAAGCCCAGCAGGCCCACGATCGGCATGGCGTCCAGGCCCGTGCGCTCGATATGGCTGACCAGCGCCGTCCAGCGCATCCGCCTTGGCTGGAAGACGGTGCGCATCAGCGCGATGGTCACCAGGCCGATGAAGGCCACCAGGTCGCGCGCTTCCTTGAACGCCCCGATCGTGGCGCGGCCCAGGGTTTCGACCATGCCGAGGAAGCCGCCGGCACGGCGGCGGGTGCCGCAATCGACCGAGGCGGCCGGCATCAAGGTCTTCAGCAGGTCGCGATGGCGGTCGTCGCCGCCGGCGACCGCCAGCCGGCCGTCGGTTTCTTCAGGGGCTTCCGAGACACCGGCGAGGGTCAGCAGCATCAGCCCGCCATTGGCGTCCATGGCGGTGACGTCGCCGATATCGATCTCGCCTGCCGGCGGTTCCTTGCCCCGCCGGATCCGCTCGATCCGGTCGAGCCTTGCGGTCGTCCAGTCGCCGCGAACCACCAGCCTGCGCCCGTGGGGGCCGTCGGTCCAGCTGGCCTCGGGCCATCGGGTCTCGGGCGAATTGGTCTGTGTGATGTCGGAAGCGTCGGATCGACGCGGTCCGGCGCCTGTCGGCATGCACCTCTCCCGGCTGATTGCCTCACATCCGCGCCAACTTAGTCGGTTTCCCGGCCGAAGGCCAAGCCGGCGCGACGTGACTTAATCATGTTACACGGGATCGGACTCTTCGGATGCGCCACACATCACTTTTTTTGCGCCGCAGTGTAAAGCCCGGCATGCTCGCTCCGCAGCCGCGCCTTTTCGATCTTGCCCATGGTGTTGCGCGGCAGCCGGTCGACCACCAGCACCCGCTTCGGGCATTTA
Source organism: Tistrella sp. (assembly GCF_002684955.1). Lineage (NCBI taxonomy): Bacteria > Pseudomonadati > Pseudomonadota > Alphaproteobacteria > Geminicoccales > Geminicoccaceae > Tistrella > Tistrella sp. Next base: position 108,746 of record NZ_NYWI01000029.1, read on the forward strand.
TAGGCGGCGAGGCCGGCGCGCAGGGCCGGCAGGATCCGGGCCTCTTCCGGCCGCGGGGCCCCCTGGGCCGGCTCCACCACCGCGGTCACCGCCTCGCCGAAATCGGCATGGGGCAGGCCGATCACCGCGCTTTCGCCCACCCCCTCCATATCGTCGAGCAGGATTTCGACCTCGCGGGGGTAGACATTATAGCCGCCGGTGATGATCAGGTCTTTCGACCGGCCGACGATCGACAGCCTGCCGTCGGCGTCGGCGCGGGCGAGATCACCGGTGCGGAAGAAGCCGTCGGCGGTGAAGGCCTCGGCGGTCGCCTCGGGGCGGCGCCAATAGCCGCGGAACACCGCCGGCCCGCGGATCTGCAGCTCGCCGGTCTCGCCGGCCGGCAGGGACATGTCGCCGGCGCCGGCGATCCGCGCCTCGATGCCGGGTAGGGGATAGCCGATGCTACCCGGGCGACGCTCGCCGTCGAGCGGGTTGGACACCACGATGCTCATCTCGGTCGCGCCATAGCGTTCGAGGATGGCATGGCCGGTCGCGGTCTGGAACCGGCGAAACAGATCGGGGCCGAGCGGGGCGGAACCGGCGGTGGCGAGCCGGAGCTTCGAACAGTCGGCGGCCCCGAAACCCGGCAGGTCGAGCAGCCGGGCATAGAAGGTCGGCACGCCCATGAATACCGTCGCCTCGGGCAGGCGGGCACGGACGCTTTCCGCCTCGAAGCGCGGCAGCAGGATCATCCGGCCGCCGGCGGCCAGGATCGTGCCGGCCGCGACGAACAGACCGTGGGCATGGAAGAGTGGCAGGGCGTGGAGCAGAACGTCGGACGAGGTCATGCCCCAGGCGGTGCACAGCGTCTCGACATTGCTGCGCAGGTTCTCGTGGCTGAGCAGCGCGCCCTTGGGCCGGCCGGTGGTGCCGGAGGTGTAGAGCATCGCCGCCGGATCGTCAGGCCCGAGATCGGGTGCTGGCGCTGCGATGCCGCCGGCGATCGCGGCATCGGCCGCAGCGGCCAGGTCACCCTCGCCCCGGGTGCCGAGGGTGCGGAGCGCGGTGGCCTCGGGGATTGCCGCGCGGCACTGATCCACCGCGGCCGGGTCGGTGACGAAGATCCGGGGCTCGGCATCGGCGAGCAGGGGGCCGAGTTCGGCCGGGGTATAGGCCGTGTTCAGCGGCAGGAACACCGCGCCTGCCCGCAGCGTGCCGAGGAAGAGGGCGATGGCATCGACGCTCTTCTCCACTCGCACCGCCACCCGGTCGCCCGGCTGTACCCCGGCCGCAGTCAGGGCAGAGGCGAAGCCCGCCGCCCGTACCCCAAGCGCCCGCGCTGTGACCGTGCCGCCGTCGCCGGCCTCGATGGCGACGGCGTCGGGGCTGCGGGCAAGGCCCGCATCAAGAAGGGCGTGCAGGGTACGGGTCATCGGCTCGGGGCTTCCGGTGGTGGTGCAGGTGAAGGCGCGGGGGATCAGTTGCCGGTGAAGACCGGCGCGCGGCGCCCGGTCAGCGCGGCCAGACCCTCGGCATAGTCGGCGCTGCCATTGCAGGCGGCGATCGCCGTGCGGGCGGCGGTGACGGCGGCGGCGTCCTCGGGGCGGGTGGCGGCGCGAACCGAGCATTTCGACGCCCGGATCGACAGCGGCGCGTTTTCGCGCAGCGTGTCGAGGATCGCCTCGACATGGCCGTCGAGCGCGTCGACGGGCAGCACGGCATTCACCAGCCCCATCGCCTTCGCCGCGGCGGCGTCATAGCGCTTTGCGGTCATCAGCAATTCGCGGGCGGGGGCGGCGCCGATCGCATCGACCAGCCGGCGGACGCCGGTTTCGTGGTAGCCGATGCCGAGCCGGGCGGCCGGGATGCCGAAGGTCGCGCGCTCGTCGGCATAGCGCAGGTCACAGGCCAGCGCGACCCCCATGCCGGCACCGATGCAGGCGCCGTGGATCAGCGCAATGGTCGGCACCGGCATCGCTTCCAGCGCCGCCGAGGCGGCTTCCACCGCCGCATCGTACCGCTTGGGCCCCTCGGTGCCCGACCGGGCCTCGTTGAACTCGCTGAGATCGGCGCCCGACACGAAGGCGCGCTCGCCATGGCCGCGGACGACCACGGCGTGCAGCTCACCCGGCTTCATGTCGCGCAGTCCGGCCAGATGCTCTGCCATCGCCACCCACATGCCGTAGCTGACGGCATTGCGCTTGGCCGGGTTGCGGATTTCCAGCACGGCAACGCCGCGGTCGAGGGAAAGCGTGACCGCCGGGGTCTCGGCGGCCTGGGTCTGGTCGGTCATCTGTCTGCCTTCCGGGGAGGGGATCCTGAGGGGTGTGACGTCCGGGTCGAACGAAAACTCAGCCGGTCTCGGCAAGGCCGGGCGGCGGGCGAAGGATGAAGTCGCGCAGCACATCGCCCTGGATGACGACATGGGCGCGCATCAGATCGGCGGCGCGGTCGGCCTCTCCGGCCAGGATCGCGGCCATCACCTCGCCATGCTCGTCGTCAGACCGGCCGAGCCGGCCGGGGCTGCGGCCCTGATGCAGGCGATAGGGCCGCAGCCGGTCGCGCAGCCGCCGGGTTTCCTGTTCCAGATAGCGATTGTGGGCGGCTTCGTAGATCAGCTCGTGGAAGCGCTCGTTGATTTCGTAATTGGCGTTCACGTCGCCGCCCACCGCCTGGGCATGGGCGTCGGCGCAGGCCTGCTGCAGGGCGACACGGCCACGCTCGGTGATCCGGCGGGCGGCGAGGCGGGCGCAGAGCCCTTCCAGCTCGGCCATCACCTCGAACATTTCCAGCACCGACGACATGGTCGGCCGGGCGACCACCGCGCGCTGCCGGGGGCGGGTTTCGATCAGCCCGCTTTCCGCCATCCGCCGCACCGCCTCGCGCACCGGCGTGCGGGAGACGCCATAGCGGTCGGCCAGATGGGTTTCCTCGATGACGGAACCTGGCGGCAGCTCGCCCGACAGGATGTCGTCGGCCAGGCGCTTCTGAACGCTTTCCGCGATCGTGGGGCGGCGTGGGCGGGTCTGCTCGGTCATCGGGTCCCGGATCCGGTTTGCGGGTGCATGCGTCTGCACATTCTAGGGTGCGGTCGTCCAAAGTGTCGCGGCTTCGGGTGCGGCGCAATAGTATTCCTTTTGCAGTGCAATGCATCCCGTATTTAGAAAAGTATATACACTTTGATCGGCGCCGCCTACACTGATGTTCATCACGAAGCCGGCCGGGCGAACCGGCGGCGATCCCTCGGGGAGGACCTTCATGAAAGTGATCCTGGCCGGCGCCGACCGCCTGGCCCGTGCCGCCTTTGCACTCTCGGCCGTGCTGGTGATGTGCCTGGCGGTGTTCGTGTTCTACGAGGTGGTCGCCCGCTATGTCGTCGGCCGGCCGACCATCTGGGTGAACGAGGTCAGCGGCTATCTGCTGGTCGCGACCACCTTTCTTGCCGGTGGCTGGGTCCTGCGTCAGGGCGGCCATGTCCGCATGGAAATGCTGGAAGAGATGACCGGCCCGCGTGGCCGGGCGGCGCTGGCGCTGTTCGGCAACCTGATCGCCGGTGCCGTGGGCGCCGCCATGACCTGGACCGGCGCCTGGATGGCCTATGACAGCTGGGATTTCGGCTGGGAAAGCCCCACCATGCTCGCCACCCCGCTCTGGCTGCCGCAGGCGGCGATCCCGGTGGGGGCGGCCGTGCTGACCCTGTCGGCGCTTGCCGGGGCGCTGGATGCCGTCACCCGTCTGACCGGTTCCGCCGCGGCACCCGAGGTGCGGTCATGACCGGTGGCATCGTCGCTCTTATCCTGCTGCTGGGCTTCGTCTTCTTTGCAGTACCGATCGGCTTCGCACTGTCGGGTGCGACGCTTGCCGGTCTGCTCGCCTTCGGCGATGCGGGGGCGCTGACGGCGCTTTCCAACATCAGCTGGGGGGCCACCTCGGAATTCGTGCTGACCGCGGTGCCGCTGTTCATTCTGATGAGCGAGATCATCAGCTTCACCGGCATCGGCCGCGACCTGTTCCTGGCGATCGAGCGCTGGCTGGGCCGGCTGCCCGGAGGGCTTGCCATGACCGGCGTGGTGGCCTGTGCCGCCTTCGGCGCCGTCGCCGGCACCGGCGTCGGTGTGGCGGCGGTGATCGGTGGCGTGGCCATCCCCGAAATGGTCCGCCGCGGCTATACGCGCGAGATGTCGACCGGCACGGTCGCCGCCTCCAGCGCACTCGGCATGATCATCCCGCCCAGCCTGCCGCTGATCCTTTATGGCGTGGTGACCGAAACCCCGATCGCCGATCTGTTCCTGGCCGGCCTGGTGCCGGGGGCGCTGATCATCGCCGCCTTCTGCCTGTACATCATGGTCGCCGTCTCGCTGGGCCACGGCATCGAGCCCGACGCGCCGCGGCCGCGCTTCACCTGGGCGGAGCGGCTGGCCTCGATCCGTCTGGCCGGCCCGACGGTGGTGCTGATCGTGGCGGTCATCGGCAGCATCTATGCCGGCATCGCGACGCCGACCGAGGCAGCTGCCGTGGGCGTGATCGGCGCACTGCTGCTGGCGGCCGTGTCGGGCAAGCTCAACTGGCCGGCCTTTCGCACCGCGCTGGTCAATGCCACCCGCACCTCCTGCATGGTGATGTTCGTGCTGATCGGCGCCATGCTGTTCGGCTATCTGCTGGGCCTGCTGCGCGTGCCCCAGGGGTTGAGCGACTGGGTGCTGCATATGGGCCTGTCGCGCTGGGCCGTCTTCGCCCTGCTTATGGCGGCCTATTTCGTGCTCGGCATGTTCCTGGAGGTCACCTCGATCATCCTGATCACCATGCCGATCGTGTACCCGACCATCATCAAGCTGGGCTTCGACCCGGTCTGGTTCGCGATGGTGCTGATCGTGAACATGTCTTTCGCCGTGATCACGCCGCCGGTCGGGCTCTGCCTGTACGTCGCCAAATCCTGCCTGCCCGGTACCAGCATTTCCCAGGTCGTGCGCGGCACGCTGCCCTTCATGGGGCTGCTGGCGGTGGTGATCGTGGTGCTCTGCCTCTTCCCCGAACTCGTCACCGGCTTTATCCGCTGACGCCTGCCGGCCGGCGGCCCCGAGGCTGCCGGCCCAAAACCCAATGACAGTCGAACTCGTCCCAAGGGAGGACACGCCATGCCCCTGTTCCGGACCAATGCGCGCCGCCCGCGGCTGCGCGCCCGGCTCGCCGCCGGTGTCGCCGCGGCGACCCTCGCCCTGATCTCGGCCGGTGCCGCGAGTGCCGCCGAGGTGACACTCCGCTTCGGCCATTATTTCGCGACCGAGGATTTCCGCGGCCGTACTGCGCAGTACCTGGCCGACCGCATCCAGACCCTGTCGAAGACGATCAAGGTCGAGGTCTTCCCGGCCGAGAGCCTGGTGAAGGGGCGCGAAGGGCTGCAGGCCACGGCCCAGGGCACCGTCGACATGTATTCCATCTATGCGGGCTACATCACCGGCCAGGCCAAGCTGCTCAACATCTTCACCCTGCCGTTCCCACCGGCGAGCTATGACGATGCCGCCCAGGCGAAGTTTGCGGCCGATCCGGAGGTCCGTGAGGTCATCGACCGCTCGCTCGGCCGCTTCGGCGTGCGCATGCTGGGCGTGATCAACAGCTCGGGCGATGTCGGCATGTTCATGCGCGACCCGATCGAGAGCGTCGCCGACCTGAACGGCCGCAAGATCCGCGGCGCCGGCGGCCTCTCCGACGAGGCGCTGCGTGCCATGGGCGCCTCGATCGTGTTCATGAGCGCGGCCGAACAGTTCCTGGCGCTGCAGACCGGCACGGTCGACGGCATCGCCACCACCTGGTCGTCCTATGTGAACAACAACCTCGCGACCGTCGCACCGGTGCATGTCGACGCCAATCTGGTGCGCTCGCCCTATCTGCTGATCATGAACGGCCGCAAATGGCAGGCGCTGGATGCCGAGCAGCAGAAGGCGGTGGAACAGGCGGTGGCCGAGACCATCACCTGGTCGACCGAGAACTTCAAGGCCGAGCAGGACAAGCTCTATGCCGAGATCAAGAAGCTGGCCAAGGTGAGCCAGGATCTTTCGGCCGAGGATCGCGCCCGCATCGACGAGCTGATGAAGCCGATCTATCAGGGCTATGTCGATGCCCATGGCGAGGACGGCGCCAAGCTGATGGAGCTGTGGAAGCGCTATGCCGGGGTCTCCTGATCGGGATCAGGCGGGCCGGACGGCAGGCGAGGGGGCCCTGCGCGGCCCCCTTGCCGGGCTGACCGTGCTCGACCTGTCGCGGGTGCGCTCGGGCCCGGCGGCGACGCGACTGCTCGCCGACTGGGGTGCGCGGGTGATCCGCATAGAGCCGCCCGAGACCGCTTCGGGCGGCGACGGCATGATGGGGCGCGAGGGCAGCGATTTCGCCAATCTGAACCGCGGCAAGGCCAGCATGACGCTGGACCTGAAGGCGTCGGAAGGGCTGGATCTCTTCCGCCGTCTGGTCGCGCGCGCCGATGTGGTGATCGAGAATTTCCGCCCCGACGTGAAACAGCGTCTCGGCATCGCCTGGGAAGATCTGAAGCCGATCAACCCCGCCCTGGTGATGGCCTCGATCTCGGGCTTCGGCCAGGACGGGCCCTATGCCGGGCGGCCGGGTTTCGACCAGATCGCCCAGGGCATGGGCGGGCTGATGTCGGTGACCGGGCTGCCGGGGCAGGGGCCCGTGCGAGCCGGCATCCCCGTGGCCGATCTGACGGCGGGGATGTTCTGCGCGCTGGGTATTCTGGCGGCCCTGCTGCATGCGCGTGCAACCGGCGAGGGCCAGTGGCTGCACACCTCGCTGCTGGAAGCCCAGGTCTTCATGATGGACTTCCAGGCCGCCCGCACCCTGGTTGAGGGCGAGGTGCCGGCCCAGGCCGGCAACAACCACCCGACCTCGATCCCGACCGGTGTTTTCCCAACCGCGGACCGGCCGATCAATCTGGCGGTGGCGGGCGAGGTGATCTGGCAGCGCTTCTGCAAGGTGGCGGCGCTGGAGCATCTGGCGGCCGACCCCGATTTCGCCGATCGCGACGCGCGGCTGGCCAATCGCGATCGGCTGAATGCCCTGATCGCCGACCGGCTGAAGGCGCGGCCTGCGGAAGACTGGACGCGGGTGTTCAACGAGGCCGGCGTGCCGGCCGGGCCGATCAACGACATGGCCCAGGTCTTCGCCGATGACCAGGTCCGCCATCTGCGGCTTGCAACCCCCGTCGACCTGCCGGGGCACGAGACGGGCAGCACGGCGCTGCTGCGGCTGCCGGTCACGCTGACCGCGACCCCGGGCGGCATCGCGGGGCCGCCGCCGGCGCTCGGCGCCGATACGGATCGCGTGCTGAGCGATCTGGGTCTTGCCGCCGATGCGATCGACGGCTTGCGGGACCGGGGCGTCATCTGATCTGATCTGACCGGTCCGTCACCGTCCTCGATCGAGGGGAAACACGCCTATGTCCATGCCCGAAGCCGGGCGCATCCGCGTCGACACCCAGGGCGCGGTCGCCACCCTGGTCATCGACAATCCCGACCGGCGCAATGCCATCGGCCTGCACATGTGGCACGCGATGGCCCAGGCGCTGGACGAGCTTTCGGCCGATACCAACATCCGCGCCCTGGTGATCCGGGGCGAGGGCAGCCGCGCCTTTGCCTCCGGGGCCGATATCTCCCGCTTCGACCAGGAACGGTCGGAGCCGGCGGGCGTGCAGGCCTATGCCGAGGCCACGAGGTCGGTGCTGCATCGCATCGCCCGCAGCCGGCTGCCGGTGATCGCGATGATCCACGGCGCCTGCGTCGGCGGCGGGCTCAACCTTGCTCTCGCCTGCGATATCCGGATCTCCGACGAGCATGCGGTCTTCGCCATTCCGGCGGCGAAGCTGGGCGTGGGCTATGGCCGCGAGGCGCTGGCCCGGCTTGCGGCCGCGGTCGGCCCGGCCCGGGCGCGGGAGATGGTGGTCTCGGCCCGCCGGCTGGAGGCGAGCCAGGCCCTGGCCTGGGGGCTGGTCTCGGATGTGGTGCCGCATGTGGCGCTGGCCGATGTGGTCACCGAACGGGCCCAGGTGCTGGCCGGTCTGGCGCCGCTGACGATCATGGCGGCCAAGCTTTCGGTCGAACATGTGCTGCTGGGCGACCCGGCCATGGCCCAGGCCGCCGATCTGGCGGTCGATGCCTGCTTCGCCAGCGACGACTATGTCGAGGGTCGGCGGGCCTTCGGCGAGAAGCGGGTGCCGGTCTTCGACGGCAGATAGAGGCACGGAGCGTTCCCTTAATGCGGCGAGGTTGCAGACTGCCGGCTTGACGCCGGAGGCGCCCTCGCCGGATCATCGGCGGGTCACGCGACCAGCCAGGGGAGTGCCGGTGTTCACTTTCGACGGCCTGCATCCGCAGGCGCAGCTGTTCATCGACATGCTGCGCGCCAGCCCGCCACCGCCCTATGACCAGATGGCGCTGGGCGAGGCGCGCGCCCTGTTCCGCGACACCATGCTCCGCTTTCGCGGCCCCGTGCAGGGCGGTGTGGCGGTGAATGCCCTGGTGCTGAAGGGGGCCGCCGGCGACCGGCCCGCGCGCATCTATCGACCGGATGGTTGCGACGGAAGCCCGGCGCCGGCCCTGCTGTTCCTGCATGGCGGCGGCTGGGTGCTGGGCGATCTCGACACCCATGACGACATCTGCCGCCGGCTGGCGGTCGGATCGGGGGCCGTGGTCATCTCGCTCGATTACCGTCTGGCCCCCGAACATCCGTTTCCGGCCGGGTTCGACGATGCGGTCGCGGCCTTCCGCGATCTGGCGGGGCGGGTGGGCGCGCTGGGGCTGGACCCGGCCCGGCTGGCGATCGGCGGCGACAGTGCCGGCGGCAATCTGGCGGCGGCGGCCGCGATCGCGCTCCGCGATGCCGGCGATGCGGTGCAGCCGGTCTTCCAGCTGCTGATCTATCCCGCGACCGATCTGGGCACCGGCGAAAAGCGCGAGAAGAAGCCCGGCGAGGGGCTGTTCCTGACCGAGCGGCTGCTGCGCTGGTTCCGCGCCTGCTATATCCCCGATCATACGGTTTCGCTGGAAGACCCGCGGCTGTCGCCGATCCACGCGCAAAGCCTGGCCGGGCTGCCGCCCGCCCATATCCTGACCGCGCGTTTCGACCCGCTGCAGAGCGAGGGAGAGGCCTATGCCGCGGCGCTGAAGGCGGCCGGCGTTGCGGCCGACCACCATTGCGCCGAAGGCATGTTCCACGGCTTCCTGCACATGACCGCCTGGTTCGCCGATGCGCGCAGCGCCATCGACGGTCTGGCCCGGCGGCTGGCGCAGGGGCTGGCTGTCGCGACCCCCGGGAGATGAGGCGGTGATGCCTGGCCTGCCGCAGGTTCTGCTGGTCAGACCCGAGGGCGATGCCCTGGCCGCCGCCGCCTGGCGGACCGGCCTTGCCGCCGTGACCGCGGCGCCGCCGATCGAGGTGACGGCGTCGGATCTGCCGGGATGCCTGGCCGATCATCCGGGCCTGCTGATCGTGATGCCGCTGCGCCGGCCGCTGACGGCGGCCGAGGACGAGATCCGCGCCCTGCTCGGGCGGCTGCCGACCCGCCGGCTGCTGGTGGTGGCGGCCGAAGGCGACCGGCCGCCGGCGGTGCTGGCCGCGGGCCTGCTGGCGGCCGGGGCCGCCGGTGTGCTGGATGATCCGGGCACGCCCGAGGCGCTGTTCGCCGCGGTCGCCCGCAGCCTGCTGCGGATCGCCGATGGCGGCCGGGTGCTGCCCGACCAGCCCGACGCCCAGGGCCCGGGCGCCGAGCTTGCCGGCCGGATCGCCGCCGAAATCGCGGCCATCGGCTGGCGCCGCCCTGCGGCCGACGAGGACGACCCCGAACCGGTTTCCTGAGCGCCTTCCTCTCCCCCCTGAAAGGCCGATCATCATGAGCCTGCCCGACGATCTCTGCTTCGCCGACGCATCATCGCTGGTCGAGGCCTATGCCGCCCGGCGGGTTTCGCCGGTGGAGGTGGCCGAGGCCTGCCTTGCGCGCATCGCCGAGGTTCAGCCCGAGCTGAACCCCTGCGCCTTTCTCGATCCCGAAACCACCCGGGCCCAGGCACGGGCTTCGGAACTGCGCTGGATTGCGGGGGAGCCGGCCGGGCCGCTCGACGGTGTGCCGGCCACCATCAAGGACCTGCTGCTCTCGGCCGGCTGGCCGACGCTGCGCGGCAGCCGCGCGGTCGATCCCGGGCAGGACTGGGACGAGGATTCGCCGGCCGTGGCCCGGCTGCGCGAAAGCGGGGCTGTGTTCACCGCCAAGACCACCACGCCCGAATTCGGCCATAAGGGGGTGACCGACAGCCCGCTTGCCGGCATCACCCGCAATCCCTGGGATAGCGACCGCACTCCCGGCGGCTCGTCGGGTGGGGCGGCGGTGGCGGCGGCGACCGGGCTGGGCGTGCTCAATATCGGCACCGATGGCGGCGGGTCGATCCGTATCCCCGCCAGCTTCACCGGCATTTTCGGCCTGAAGCCGAGTTTCGGCCGGGTGCCGGCCTGGCCGGCCAGCCCGCTGTCCAGCGTGTCGCATGTCGGGCCGATGACCCGGACCGTGCGCGATGCGGCGCTGATGCTGGCGGTGCTGGCCCGGCCGGATGCACGCGACTGGTACGCGAAACCGTTTCCGGTCGAGGATTTCACCGCCGAGCTGGAAGAGGGGGTGCGCGGGCTTCGCATCGGCTTTGCGCCGACCATCAATGACGAGCCGGTGGATGACGACGTTGCGGCCGCGGTCGATGGCGCGATCGACGTTTTCCGCGCCGAAGGCGCGGTCGTCGAGCCGGTGACGGTGGATCTGCCCGAAACCCGCCGGATCTTCCAGATCATCTGGACCACGGGCGCGGCCCTGATGGCCGCGGGCATGAGCGACGACCAGCGCCGCCGGCTGGACCAGACCCTTATGGCGGCGGCCAATATCGGCCAGGGCTTCGACGCCGTGACACTCGCCCAGGCGCAATTCCGCCGCGCGGGGCTGGCGGCGCATATGGCCGGGCTGCATCGGCGCTTCGATGTGATCCTGACGCCGACCCTGCCGGATACAGCCTTCAAGGCGGGCCGCAACCATCCGGGCGATCCGGCGGCGACCACCTGGAACGACTGGACGCCCTTTACCTACCCCTTCAACCTGACCGGCCAGCCGGCGGCCTCGATCCCCTGTGGCTTCGATCGCGACGGCCTGCCGGTCGGGCTGCAGATCGTGGGGCCGGTGGGGGCGGATGCGCTGGTTCTGCGGGTGGCACGGGCCTTCGAACGGGTGCGCCCGATCCCCCTGCCGCCGCGCAGCGCCGCGGACTGAGCCCCGCCGTCACTGGCGGGAAAATAAACCATGGGTATAATGATCGCCGGATATAGCTCTCGAAACGAGAAGAGTGCCAGAACGAGACTGGTCCGGACGCTCAGACCTGCGGCGGCCCGCGCCCGGTGGCCGGGATGTCGCGCAGACAGGAGAGGACGATGACGGAGATCATCCTCCATCACTACGACTCGTCGCCTTTTGCCGAGAAGGCCCGGCTGATGCTGGGCTTCAAGGGGGTGACCTGGAATTCGGTGGTACAGCCGATCTGGGCGCCGAAGCCGAAGCTGACGCCGCTGACCGGCGGCTATCGCCGCACGCCGGTGATGCAGATCGGGGCCGATGTTTATGTCGACACCAATCTGATCGCCGAAGAGCTGGAGCGCCGCCATCCGCAGCCGACCCTGTTCCCCGAGAACGGCACCGCCGCCGGCGGCTGGGGCGGCCTGCTCGCCTTCTCGCTCTGGGCCGAGCGCATGCTGTTCTGGCCGGCGGTGCGCTATGCCATGGCGTTCAATGCCGACAAGCTGCCGCCGGAACTTCTGGAAGACCGTGCGCGGATGAACGGCGCGCCGCGGGCCGATGTGGAGCGGATGAAGGCGGCCGCGCCGATGTTCAAGGAACAGCTCCACAATGCGCTCGCCGTGCTCGACGATGCGCTGGGGCAGGGCACGCTCTATCTGTTCGGCGACGAGCCGAGCCTGGCGGATTTCGCCGCCTATCATCCGATCTGGTTCCTTGAGAACAACGGCCGCAAGGTCGGCGGGGTGATGGCCGAATATCTGAACGCCCAGGCCTGGAACGGCCGGGTGCGGGAGTTCCGCCACGGCACCCGCATCGAGATGGAGCCGGATGCGGCACTCGCCATCGCCCGCGAAGCGACCCCGCTGCCGCCCGAGACGGTGGGGGAGGCGGACGACAACGCCCCGCAGCCGGGCACGAGCGTGACGGTCACGCCCGAGGATTTCGGCAAGGACCCGGTGGCCGGCGAGGTGACCGCGATCAGCCGGCGGCGGATCAGCATCCGGCGCGAGGATCCCGAGCTGGGAGAGATCGCCGTACACTTCCCCCGCATCGGCTACGTTGTCCGACCCGCCTGAACGGTATACCGTAAGCGCCGCCTGCCGGATGCCGCCCGCGAGCCCGCTCGCGGGCGGCATCGTCGCGACGGCCGCCCCACATCCCTTGCCGGAGCCGTTTCATGACTCGGATCGTCGACTGCTACCTGCCGCTGATGTCGCCCTGGGCTTATCTGGGCCATGACCGCTTCGTGGCGATCGCCGATCGTGGCCGCGCCGTCATTCGCTGGCACCCGGTGGATTTTCCGAAGATCTTCGCCGCGTCGGGTGGCGTGCCGCTGAAACAGCGGCCGGTGCAGCGCCAGACCTATCGCATGTACGAGCTGAAGCGCTGGCGCGACCGGCTGGGCGTGCCGCTGGAGCTGGAGCCGCGCTTTTTCCCGGTCGACGACACCCGGGCCGCGCATCTGGTGCTGCAGGCCATGGCCGAGGGTGTGGATCCCGCCGGGCTGATCGGCGGCGTGCTCGGCGCGGTCTGGGCCGAGGGGCGTGATATCACGGATGCCGAAACGCTGGCCGACCTGCTGCGGCGTGAGGGGCTGGATGCTGAGCTGCTCGATCGCGCCGATGCGGCGACCGCGGATCTGGCGGCGAAGCGCGCCGCCATGACCGACAACGCCATCGCGGCCGGCGTGTTCGGCGCGCCCACCTATATCTTCGACGGCGAACCCTTCTGGGGCCAGGACCGTCTCGACTTCCTGGCCGAGCGCCTGGGCGTCACGCTGGATTGACGCCTGCCGCCGCCGGACCATCTCTCCCCCCGCATCGGGGGCAAACACAACAAGACGTCCTCCCCTGCGCCGCCCGCGCGCCGACGCGGCGGACCCTATCCTTCCGCTTCCGGAGATGAGCCATGCCTGACCAGACCATCATCGACGTCAAGGGCGCCCGGGTTCCGGCGCTCGGCTTCGGCACCTGGCAGATCACCGGCCGGGCCTGCGTGCGTGCCGTGCGCACCGCGCTCGACCTCGGCTACCGGCATATCGATACCGCGCAGATCTATGACAACGAGGCCGAGGTCGGCGAGGCGATCGCCGAGTCCGCGATCGACCGCTCGGAAGTCTTCCTGACCACCAAGGTCTGGTATGAACGACTGGCCGCCGGCACGCTCGAGGCGTCGGTGGAAGAGTCGCTGAAGAAGCTTCAGGTCGATCAGGTCGACCTGCTGCTGATCCACTGGCCGAATCCGAAGATCGATCTGGCCGAGACCATGCGCGCGCTCGAAGGCGTGAAGGCGGCCGGGCGGGCGAAGCTGATCGGCCTCAGCAACTTCCCGGTCGCGCTGATGAAGCGCGTGGTCGAAGAGCTGGGCGTGGACGTCGCCGCCGATCAGGTGGAATACCACCCCTATCTGAACCAGGATCCGGTGCTGGCCTATGCCCGCGCCCATGGCATGATGGTCACCGCCTACAGCCCGCTGGCCCGCGGCAAGGTCGCCGACGACCCGGTGATCCGCGAGATCGCCGAGGCCCACGACGCCTCTCCGGCGCAGGTGGTGCTGCGCTGGCTGATCGATCAGCCCATGGTCAGCGCCATCCCGAAGGCCGGCAGCGAAGCCCATATCCGCGCCAATCTGGCAGCACTCGACATCCGGTTGAGCGATGCCGAGCGGGCGAAGATCGATGCGCTGCGCGGCAACGGCCGGATGATCAATCCGTCCTTCGCACCCGAATGGGACGCGGCCTGATCAGCCGTGGTGGCCGGCGCAGGGCAGGGGCTGCCCGCGCGCCGGCCTCCGTATTTCAGTCGGCGAAACCCTGGAAGGTTGCGAAGCCTTCCACCGGTTCACGCGGGGTCTGGAGCCGGGCGGTCACGTCGTCGGGGTTGCCATGGCCGATGGCGATGCCGCAGACCACCTGTTCGGTTTCGGGATAGCCGATCTCATCGCGCAGGATGCCGTCATACATGGCGAAGGCCGCCTGCGGGCAGGTCTGCAGGCCCATCGCCTCGGCCGCCAGCAGGACCTGACCGACGAAGATCCCGACATCCACCCAGGATCCCTGTTCCATGTCGCGGTCGATGGTGACGATCAGCCCGACCGGGGCGTCGAAGAAGGCGAAGTTGCGCCGCTCCTGCGCCTGCATGCGGTCCTGATCGCCCTTGCCGATGCCGAGCAGGCCGTAGAGCGACCAGCCGAGCGCCCGACGGCGATCCTGATACGGCGCCCGCCACTTCACCGGATAGTATGTATAGCCCCAGGCGGCGCGCGGGGCGCCGGCGGCGTGGTCTGCGGTCAGTGCAGCCACCACGCGCGCGCGGGTGGCACCGGCCAGAACGTGGACTTTCCAGGGCTGGATGTTTGATCCGCTGGGGGCGCGGGCCGCCAGTGCCAGGATCCGTTCCACCGTTTCCCGCGGGACCGGATCGGGTCGGAAGGCGCGGGTGCTGCGCCGGCCGGCCATGGTTTCTCCCACGCGGCGCGATGCAGCCGCCACGGCTGCGGCGATACGGGCCGGATCTTCTGAATTCGTCATGGGCTCCGTCCATGTTTCCTTTACTCTCCTCGGGCAGAATGCCATGAAAACTGGTCCGTTGCGCCCTGCCCGACGCGCTTCGGAACCATGCGTGGCGCGGCGGCGACGTTCGCGCCGGGTTTCCGGTGACGGCCTTCGGAAGGGCGGCTGACATATGTTTCTGGAGTTCGCCCACGACGCTGGCGGGCATTATGCCGAAAGCGGCTACGATACGCGGCTGGTCGTGCTGTCGGTCGTGGTCGCGCTGTTCGCGTCCTACGCGGCGCTGCAGACCGCCGGCCGGATTCCGACCGCAGGGCCCCGGATGCGCACGGTGTGGATCACAGCCGGCAGCGTGGTGCTGGGCGGCGGCATCTGGTCGATGCATTTCATCGGCATGCTTGCCCATGAACTGCCCTTTCCGGTCGATTACGACCTGGACCTGACCGTCGGCTCGCTGATCATCGCCGTGGCGATGACCTGGCTGGGGCTTGCCTGGGTATCGCGGGCCGGGAACCACCCGGGGGCCCTGCTGGGCGCGGGGCTCGCAACCGGCACCGGTGTCGTGGGCATGCACTATATGGGCATGGAAGCCATGCACATGCCCGCCCGGCTGCTCTACGAGCCCTGGACCTTTGCGCTGAGCGTGGTGATCGCCCTGGTCGCGGCCACCGCAGCCCTGGCCATCGCCCGGCGAGAGGTCTCCATCCCGGCCAAGCTGGGGGCCTCGGTGGTCATGGCAGTGGCGATCTGCGGCATGCACTATACCGGCATGGCGGCGGCGCGGTTCGAGCCGGCCCAGACCATCGCACTCGGCCGGCTGCTGTTCCTCGAAGCCTCGGCCCATGCGGTGCATCCGCAGGTCATCGCCGTGCTGGTGGCGGTCGGCGCGGCACTGGTGGTCACCATCATCATCGCCTCGGCTACCATCGACAAACGCTTCGCCCTGTCGGCCGCGCGCGAGGCGGAGACGCTGCGCCTGGGCAGCCGACGGATGTCGGCACTGCTGGCGACCGGATCGGATCTGATCGTGGTTGCCGATGCCGATCACGCGATCATGGACGTGGTGGGCCCGGCCGATCTGGTTGCGATCGCCCGCGCCCGGCCCCTGGTGCGGATGGTGGTCGCCGAGGATCGGGATCGCCTGCGCGCGCTGTTCGAGCGTGTGCTGACCGGTGGCGAACGCACGGCGACCGAGGAATTGCGTGTCGATATGGGCGCCCGAGGGGTGCGGGCCTGCGACGTGAAGCTCCGCGACCTGCGCGACGAAGCGGCGGTGGCGGCCCTGGTGGTGACCTTCCACGATGTCGAGGAACGCGCCGCAGTGCAGGCGGCGCTTGCCGAGGCGCGGGATCTGGCCGATGCGGCCAGCCGGGCGAAGTCGCGCTTCATCTCGATGATGAGCCACGAACTGCGCACGCCGCTGGCGGCGGTGCTGGGCTATGCCGATCTGATGACGGCGCGCCTGCACGGGCCGCTCGGTTCCGAGGTGTATGACGGCTATGTCGACGAGATTTCCCGCGCGGGCCGGCGGCTGATTTCGGTGGTCGACGCGATCATCGGGCTCGGCCGGATCGATGGCGGCGAAGAGCGCTGCGAACTGCGCAGCTTCGATGCCCAGTCCGCCATCCGGTCGGTGATGCGGAGTGCCGCAGATCGGGCGCGTCGCGGCGGTGTCCGGCTGGACCATGTCGATGACGGGCCGGTGGAGGTTCTGGGCGATCCGCGGCTGGCGGTGCGGGTGCTCGACTATCTGATCGACAATGCCATCAAGTTCACCGAGGCCGATGGCGAGGTGGTGCTGCTGGTGGAGCGGCGCGAGGACGGCACCGGCGCGATCACCATCACCGACAGCGGGTCGGGCATTCCGGCCGAGAGCCTTGACCGGGTGACGGACGCCTTCTTCCAGGCAGATGACGGCCTCTCGCGGCGCTTCGAGGGCGCCGGCCTTGGCCTGACCGTCGCCAAGGCCCTGGCGGAACTGCAGGGCGGGCGGATCGAGATCGAGAGCACCTACGGCTTCGGCACGGTCGCGCGGCTGGTGCTGCCGCTGTCGGACGATGCCGGGCCCGACGGCCCGGCCGGTCCGGACGCCGAGGTGGAGGATGCCCTGGGTTGACTGCCGTGGCGGGCGGGCTTGGCGAGGGCGGCCCAGTTGCTTCATGATGCGTGACAGATGCGGCCGGCTTGGGCCGCAGCCCCTTCACGCCGGGAGTGACGACCGTGATCCAATCGACGACGGCCCGAATGTCGGCGCCCGCGACGCTGCGTCATCGGCTGCGCCATGGTTTGCTGAGGGCCTGTGCCGCCCTGGCCATCGGCCTTTTCGCAGCCCAGGGGCTGCCGGCCGGTGAGGCGCGGGCGGCCACGCCGCCCGACACATTGGTGATGGCTCATTATATTGATGACGTAACAAGTTTCGACCCGGCGGAGAGTTTCGAGCTGGCCACCGGCGAGATTCTGAACAACGTCTATCTGCGCCTGACCGTGCCCGATCCGGATGATTTTACGAAGATCCTGGGCGGGGCGGCCGAGAGCTGGACTATCTCGGATGACGGGCTCACCTACACCTTCACCATGCGGCCGGGGGTGAAATTTCATACCGGACGGCCGCTGACCGCCCATGATGCCGCCTTCTCGTTGCAGCGGGTGGTGAAGCTTGCCAAATCGCCGGTCTTCATCCTGAACGCGCTGGGCTGGACGCCCGAAAACGTCGACCGCATGGTGGTGGCGAAGGACGACACCACCCTGGTGCTGACCATGTCGGAGCCCTTCGCGCCGAGCTATGTGCTGAACAGCCTGTCATCCAGCGTCGGCGCCGTGGTCGACCGCACCGAGGCGCTGGCGCATGAGACCGATGGCGATCTGGGCAATGGCTGGCTGAAGACCAATACCGCCGGCAGCGGCGCCTATCGCCTGGTGACCTGGCGGCCGAAAGAGGCCGTGGTGCTGGAGGCGAACCCGGATTTCTATATGGGCGCGCCGAAGATGAAGCGGGTGATCATCCGCCATGTGCCCGAGCCCACCGCCCAGCGGCTGCTGCTGGAGAAGGGCGATGTGGATATTGCCCGCCGGCTCGGCACCGAACAGCTGAAGGGCATCGCCGGCAATCCCGATCTCAAGGTCGAAACCGAGCCCAAGGCGACGATCTATTATCTGGCGATGAACCAGAAGGTGCCGGCGCTGACCGAGCCCAAGGTGCGCGAGGCGATCCGCCGGGCGATCGACTATCAGGGCATCGCCGCGAACCTGCTGGAAGGGCTCTACCGGCCGCATCAGTCGATCCTGGGCGCCGGCAGTTTTGCGGCCCTCGACGATCTGCCCTATACCCGCGATGTGGAAAAGGCGAAAGCGCTGATGGTTGAAGCCGGCCATCCCGAGGGGCTGGACCTGACCATCGACGTCTCGGGCACGGCGCCCTATCGTGACATCGCCCAGGCACTGCAGGCCAATCTGGCCGATATCGGCATCCGGCTGAAGATCGTGACCGCCGATACCCGGCAGGTGCTGACCAAGTACCGGGCGCGCGGCCACGAGCTGCTGCTGATGTACTGGTCGCCGGATTATGGCGACCCCAATTCGACGGTCGACTATTTCGCCCGCAACCCCGACAACGCCGATACCGGCATCGCCAAGACCATCGCCTGGCGCAATGCCTGGAAGAATGACGAGCTGGGCGAGATGGCCCGCGCGGCGGTGCTGGAACGTGACGATGCCAGGCGGGTCGAGCTTTATCACGACATCCAGCGCCGGCTGCGCGAGGAAGGGCCGGTGGCGGTGATGTTCCAGCAGACCGAGCCGACCGCGATGCGCAAGCCGGTTGAAGGCTGGATCTCGGGCCCGGCCTTCGACACCTATATCTACTGGCGGATCACGAAGTGAAGGCAGCGCCTGCGGGGCTGCGCATGGTGCGGGTGACGGCCGGCTTCATGGCCGGCCTTGCCGTCACCCTGCTCGGCCTGATCGTCGTCACCTTCCTGATCGGCCGGGTGGTGCCGATCGATCCGGCGCTGGTCGTCGCCGGCGACAGGGCCAGCCCCGAGGCCTATGCCGCAGCCCGCACGGCGCTGGGACTGGACCTGCCGCTGTATGAGCAACTGGCGGTCTATGTCTGGAACGTACTGAACGGCGACCTGGGTCGATCGACCATGACCGGGCTGACGGTGGCCGAGGATGTGGCACGGGTGTTCCCGGCCACCATCGAACTCGCGGTTGCAGGCACGCTGATCGGTGTCGGGCTGGGGGTGCCGCTGGGGGTGCTGGCGGCGGCACGCGCCGGCCGGCTGGCCGATCACGTCGTGCGGGCGGTGGCCCTGGTCGGCTATTCGGTGCCGGTGTTCTGGCTGGGGCTGGTGGGACTGCTGGTCTTCTACGCCCGGCTCGGCTGGGTCGCGGGGCCCGGGCGGCTTGATGTCGCCTGGGCCTATACCATCCCCGAGGTGACCGGCTTCGTGCTGATCGACACGGCGCTGGCGGGGGAGCCCGCGGCGATGGTGGACGCCCTGCGCCACCTGATCCTGCCCGCTTCGATTCTGGGTTATTTCTCCATGGCTTATGTGGCGCGGATGACCCGATCGCTCATGATCGGAGAGCTGTCGCAGGACTATGTCGTCGCCGCCCGGGCCAAGGGCGTGCCCGAGGTGCGGATCCTGTGGGGCCATGCCTTCCGCAATGTTGCGGTCCCGCTGGTGACGGTGATCGCGCTGACCTTCGCCCATCTGCTGGAAGGTGCGGTGCTGACCGAAACCGTCTTCGCCTGGCCCGGCATCGGGCTCTACATCACCCAGGCGCTGTTCGCGGCCGACATGAATGCGGTGCTGGGCGGTACGCTTGCCGTCGGGCTGGGCTTCGTGCTGATCAACCGCACGGCCGACCTGATCCATCGCCGGCTGGATGCGCGGATGCGGCAGGAGGTGCGGACATGATCGGGGTCGCGGCCCTTGCCCGCATCGCTGCCCGCACGCCCCGCAGCCGGGCCGAGGCGCGGCGCTATGCGGCGGCGGGCTTCCTGGCCCGGGCGCTGGCCAATCCGGCGACCGTGATCGGCACCCTGATCGTGCTGGCCCTGATCCTGGCGGCCGCCCTGGCACCGGTGCTGGCGCCCTATGATCCGATCGATCAGGTCCTGAACGATCGGCTGCAAGCCCCTGGCGCAGAGCATTTTCTGGGCGCCGACCATCTGGGCCGCGACATCCTTTCGCGCATCCTGTACGGGGCGCGGATCACGCTGGCGGTGGTGCTGTCGGTGGCGGTGATCGTGGGGCCGGTGGGGCTTGCGATCGGCATTGCGGCCGGGTATTTCGGCGGCCGGATCGATGCGGTGCTGATGGGGGTGACCGACATCGTCATGGCCTTTCCGCGGCTGGTGCTGGCACTGGCGCTTGCCGCCGTGCTGGGCCCCGGCATCGGCAATGCGGTGGTGGCGATCGCGGTCACCGGCTGGCCGGCCTATGCCCGGCTGGCCCGGGCCGAGGCGAAGCTGGTGCGGGAGCGGGAATTCGTCCAGGCCGCCCGGCTGGCCGGGGCCTCGGATCTCAGGATCCTGGTGCTGCATGTGGCGCCGCTCTGCCTGTCCTCGGTGATCGTGCGGCTGACGCTCGACATGGCCGGCGTGATCCTGATCTTTGCCGGGCTGGGCTTTCTGGGCCTGGGCGCCCAGGCACCGGCGCCGGAATGGGGGGCGATGGTCGCCACCGGCCGCGACTACATCATCGATCAATGGTGGGTGGCGACCCTGCCCGGGGCGGCGATCTTCGTGGTCAGCATGGGCTTCAACCTGCTGGGCGACGGGCTGCGCGACGTGCTGGACCCGCGCGCCCAGACCGGGAGGGCGGCATGAGAGAGGCCAGGGGTACGAGGGGGGAGAGTGCCCTGCTGGAGATCCGCAACCTGGCCGTGTCGTTCCCGGGGCCCGAGGGGCCGGTCCGGGCGGTGCGCGAGGTCTCGCTGTCGCTGGCCCCCGGGGAACGGCTGGCGATCGTGGGCGAAAGCGGTTCCGGCAAGTCGATCTCCATGCGGGCGGTGATGGGGCTGCTGCCGCGCCAGGCCCGCATGACCGCCGACCGGCTGGCCTTCGACGGTATCGATCTGATCGAGGGCGGCGAGCGGTCCATCCGGCGCCTGCGCGGCCGGCGCATCGCCATGGTGATGCAGGATCCGAAGGCCGCACTCGACCCAGTGATGACCGCGGGCGTGCAGATCGCCGAGGGTCTGCGGCTGCATCGTGGCCTCGGCCGCCGTGCGGCCCGGGCTGCGGCGCTGGACCTGCTGGCCGCGGTGCGCATCGACCGGCCGGAACGGGTGCTGGACCTGCATCCGCACCAGATGTCGGGCGGCATGGCCCAGCGGGTGATGATCGCGATGATGCTGGCGGGGGAACCCGACCTGCTGATCGCCGACGAGCCGACCTCGGCACTCGACGTCTCGGTGCGCGGCGAGATTCTGGAGCTGATCGACGGGCTGGTCACCGAGCGGGGTATGGGGCTGGTGCTGATTTCCCATGATCTGGATCTGGTGGCGGCCTTTGCCGATCGGGTGGCGGTGATGTATGCCGGCCGGGTGATGGAAACGCTGACCGCCGGCGCACTCGATCATGCCGGCCATCCCTATACCCGCGGGCTGATCGGCTGCCGGCCGCGGCTGGATGCCCATGTGGCGCCGCTGCCGGTGCTGGTCCGCGATCCGGCGTGGAAGGAGGGCTGAGGTGATCGAGGTCGAAGGGCTGACCGTGCGCTTTCAGGGCCTCGCCGCGGTCGACCAGGTGTCGCTGAGCGTCGCCCGGGGCGAGGCGGTGGGTGTGGTCGGGGAAAGCGGCTCGGGCAAGTCGACCCTGCTGCGGGCGACCGCGGGCCTGCTGGCGCCGGATGGCGGGCGGGTGATGTTCGACGGACGGGCGGTGGTCACGGCCGGGCGCCAGAGCCTGGCCGACCGGCGGGCCCGGGCGCGGCTGATGCAGATGGTGTTTCAGGACCCCTCCACGGCCCTGCATCCGCGGCACACGGTCGACCGGATCCTGGCCGAGCCGCTGGTGATCCACGGGGTGGGGGAGGTAGAGCGGCGGATTGCGGCGGCGATGGCGGCGGTGGGGCTGGATGCGTCGCTGCGCTTCCGCTTTCCACACCAGCTGTCAGGCGGCCAGCGCCAGCGGGTCGCGATCGCCCGGGCGCTGATCCTGGAGCCCAGGGTTCTGCTGCTCGACGAGCCGACCTCGGCGCTGGACGTGTCGGTCCAGGCCGAGGTGCTGAACCTGCTCGACCGGCTGCGCGCCGATCATGGCCTGACGCTGCTGATGGTCGGCCATGATCTGGCGGTCGTCGCCCATCTCTGCACCCGGGCGCTGGTGATGCATCGCGGCCGGGCGGTGGAGGAACTCACCCGGGCAGATATTCATGGGGCGAAGGCGCGGGATCCCTATACGCAGGCACTGCTGGCGGCGGCCAGGGATCCGCGCGCGGCTCATTCGGCGGCGATGTCGGCGACGGGCGGATCGAAGGCCGTCACCTCGGGCAGCGCCCCGCGATAGGGTTCGACCTCGACCAGGGTCGAATGGGCGGTGGGGGCCTGGGACACGGCCGAGGTCGGGCGATCTGCCGTCAGCACATTCGGGTTGCCGTGCTTGTCCAGGCTGCCCCGGGCCGCCGGGTCCGCCGGATCGTACCAGGCGCCGGTGGCGAGGCGGATCACCCCCGGCATGACATCGGCGGTGACCACCGCGCCGGCGAGCGTGGCGCCGCGATCGTTGAAGACCCGCACCACCATGCCATCGGTGATGCCACGCCGGGCGGCATCCTCCGGGTGGATATGGACCGGCTCCCGGCCATGGATCTTGGCGCTGCGGCTGAGTTCGGCCGAATCGAGCTGGCCGTGCAGCCGGGTTTTGGGCTGGTGGCTCAACATGTGCAGCGGGTAGCGGGCGGCCAGCGGCGCGCCCAGCCATTCATCGGGTTCGATCCAGACCGGATGGCCGGGGCAGTGCGGATCGCCGAACGAGGCGACCCGGGCCGAGAACAGCTCGATCAGCCCTGACGGCGTGTTGAGCGGATGGGCGGCCGGGTCCTGGCGCAGATCGCCGAACATGGTGAAGGGTTCGTCGAGGGGGGGTACCTCGATATGGCCGGCCGCCCAGAAGCTGTCGAACTCCGGGAAAGGTATGCCGCGGGCGGCATTGGCCCCGGCCGCTTCGGCATAGATCCGGCGCAGCCAGCCCATCTCGTCGAGCCCTTCGGTGAAGGCCTCTTCCAGGCCGAGGCGCCGGGCGAGAGCGGTGAAGATGGCGAAATCGTCGCGGGCCTCGCCCACCGGCTCGATCGCCTTGTGCATCGCCAGGATGAAGCGGTCGCGGCCGCTGGCGCCGATGTCGTTGCGCTCCAGCGTCGTGGTGGCCGGCAGCACGATGTCGGCATGGCGGGCGGTCGCCGTCCAGTACTGTTCGTGAACGACCACGGTCTCGGGCCGGCGGAAGGCCTGGACCAGCCGGTTCAGATCCTGGTGATGGTGGAAGGGGTTGCCGCCGCACCAGTAGACCAGGCGGATATCGGGGTAGGTGAGGTCTTCGCCGTCATAGCGATAGCGGCCGCCGGGGGTCAGCATCATGTCGGAGATGCGTGCCACGGGGATGAAGCTGCCGGTCGGGTTCATCCCCATCGGCAGGCGCGGCGAGGCCATGCCCCGCCGCGGCACGCCCATATTGCCCAGCGAGGCGAGGCCGAGGGCGAAGCCGCCACCCGGCAGCCCGACATGGCCGGCCATGCAGGCCAGCGCAATCGCCGCCCAATAGGCCTGTTCGCCGCGATCGGCACGCTGCAGGGACCAGGAGGCATTGATGAAGGAACGCTCGCGCCCGAGGCCGCGGGCCAGCGCCCGGATGGTGTCGGCGTCGAGGCCGGTGATCGCCGCTGCCCAGTCCGGGGTCTTGGGCACACCATCGGTGCGGCCTTCGACATAGGCGATCACCCGGTCGGCGCCGACGGTGCAGCGGGCCAGGAAATCATGGTCGACCGTCCCGTCGCCGAGCAGGACATGGATCATGGCCAGCATGGCGGCGGTGTCGGTATTGGGGCGGATGGTCAGCCATTCCGCGCCATCCGGCACGTCTTCCTTCGACGGCGTGATGCAGACCACGCGAATGCCGGCATCCAGGATCTTCTGCAGCCAGTCGCGGCCTTCATGGGCGCCCATGCCGCCGGCTTCGATCTGCATGTTGATCCGCGGCAGGCCGCCGAAACAGACCATCAGCCGGCAGTTCTGCAGAATCCCGTCCCAGGACGAGACCGGCCCCTGCACCGCATCGATCGACCCCAGGATATGGGGAAGGATCGTGATTGCAGCGGCATAGCTGTAATTCTGTACCTGGGTGGTGAAGCCGCCACCGACATTCAGGAAGCGGTGGAGCTGAGACTTCGCATGATGGAAGCGCCCGGCCGAGGACCAGCCATAGGATCCGCCGAAGATCGACTCATGGCCGTGTTCCCGCCGCACCCGGGCAACCTCCGCCGCGACCATGTCGAGCGCCTCGTCCCAGGGAACGGCGACGAAATCCTCGTCGCCACGGCGCTCACGGCCGCGATCGGGCGCATTGCCGAGCCAGCTGCGGCGCACCGAGGGGCGGGCGACCCGCGCCCGGTTGTGAACCGCGTCCGGCATGGTCCGGACCATGTCCGAGGGGTAGGGATCGCCTTCGCGCGGAATGGCCTCGACCAGACGGCCATCGCGGACGACGGCGGTGAAGGCACCCCAATGGGAGGCAGTCGGAACACGGCGGATATCGGACATGGCGGACACGGTTCTCGGTTCTGATGGCCCGGACGCGGGGGCAGGATGATCAGACGCTCTGGAGGGTCCGGGACTCCCAGGCGGTGGCGACGAAGCCGATACGGTCGCCGGTCGCCACCACCGGGTCGCGGCGGGCGGCGATGACCAGGACCGGCTCGGCAAAGGTCACGGTGTCGACGATATCGCCGAAAATGTCCGTGATCACGCCCAATGGCGATCCGGGCTGAAGAATGTCACCGGGCGTGCAGGCGGCCCGGAACAGACCGCCGGTATCGGCCGTGACGTGGCGACGTTTCAGAACCTTGCGCAGCGTGCCGCCGGGGGCCGGGCGATCCTCGAACATCCCGATCTCGGCGGCGGTCCGGCGCAGACCCGCCGAGCCCTGTTCGACATAGGGCCATTCGATCCGGCTGCCGGCACCCAGCTCGACCATGAAGGCGGTTTTGCCGAGCGCCTGGAACTGGTAGTCGATGGCGCCCGAGATGTTGCCCGGCAGCTCACCCGCGGCCTTCACCGTCGGCATCAGGCAGGCGACGCTGGGGTCGTAGAAGGAGAGGTGGCGCAGCAGCACATCCTCGGCCACCGGACCGTCGGGATGCAGCTTGTAGACGCCATAGGGCTTCGCCTCGAAATGAGCGGTGAGCGTGTGCAGGCTGACCAGACAGTCGCCCGCGCGCTCGATCTCGCGCCAGAGCCGGTCGGCGACCCGCTGGGTGGTCAGGCCGCCGGCGGCGCCGGGGAACTGCTGGTCGATGTCGAGCCCGTCCTGCGGCGCCGTCTTGGCCCGGGCATCGAAGGCGAGCGGGTTGGCGGCCGGGATCACCACACAGGCGCCGCGCATGGCGGCGAGGTCGAGATGGCGGACGAAATCGAGCGCCGCCAGCGTGCCGTTGACCTCGTCGCCATGGACGGTGGCGGTGACCCAGAGGGTCGGGCCGTCGGCTGCACCACGGGCGGCGATGTAGGGGATGGAAATCTCGGCGCCGGTGGCCGTGGAACCGGCGACCAGGCGGCCCTGGCCGCGGCTCGCGGGGGCGAGCCGGGCGAGATGATCGGTGATGATTGTCACGAGGCGGGGTCTCTTCCGTGGGGGGAGGCGGTTCCGGCCGTGGCGGCCCCGGCCTTGCGGCGAAGGTCCAGGGTGTAGCACAGCCAGAAGAGGGCGAAGCTGCCGGCCAGGATGGCGATCTGATAGATCAGGCCGACATGTTCGGAGGGCAGCAGAAGCAGCGCGAAGAGCAGGGCCGCTGCACGGGTCGCGCGCGACAGCGGCACCTTCAGCCAGCCGATCGAGGCGACCGAGATGGCGAAGATCGCGATAGCCATCAGCAGGCAGACATAGGCGATCTCGCCGATCGTGCCCTGGGCCAGGAATTCGGGGTGGTAGATGAAGACATAGGGGATCGCGAAGACCGGCAGGCCCAGGCGTACCGCATGCATGCTGGTCCGCCAGGGATCGGCATTGCCGACCGCGGCTGCTGCGAAGGAGGCGACGGCAAGCGGCGGTGTGATGTTTGAGATCACGGCATAGTAGAAGATGAACATATGCACCGCGATCGGCACCACGCCGAAATCGACGAAGGCCGGGGCCAGGATCACGGCCAGCACCACATAGACGGCACTGGTCGGCATGCCCATGCCCATGATCACCGCGACCACCATGGTGAGCGCCAGCGCGAGCGGCAGGATGCCGTGCGAGGTTTCGATGATGATCGTGGCCATGCGATAGCCGAGGCCGGTCATCGACACCACGCCGACGATGATGCCGCCGACCGCACAGGCGGCGGTGATCGGCGCGATCAGCTTGGGCGCGTTGATCAGGGCGTCGGCGAAGATCCGGGCGAGACCGCGCACGCCCTTGCGGCGATCGAAGATCACGATCATCGCCGCCAGCATGCCGATGGCCCAGACGCCGGCCCGTGCCGGGGTGTAGCCCGAGACCAGGGCCCAGACCATGAAGATCACCGGGACCAGCAGATAGCCGCGCGAGCGCAGCACCGGCCAGACCTTCGGCATTTCCTCGTCTTCGGCGGGCCGCAGGTTCAGCCGCCGGGCTTCCAGATCGACCATCACGAAGACGGTGGCGAAATAGAAGATCGCCGGCAGGATCGCGGCGATCATGATGTCGCCATAGGGGACGCCCAGCGTCTCCATCATGATGAAGGCGGCAGCGCCCATGATCGGCGGCATGATCTGCCCGCCCGTGGACGCCACCGCTTCCACCCCGCCCGCGAATGAGCCCGAGAAGCCGCCGCGTTTCATGGCCGGGATGGTGAAGCTGCCCGTGGTCACCACATTGGCGGTGGAACTGCCCGAGAGCATGGAGAAAAAGGCGGACGAGACCACGGCGGTCTTGGCCGGCCCGCCGACGATCCGGCCGGTAAGGGCGCGGGCCAGATCGGTGAAGAACTCGCCGGCGCCCGAGGCGACCAGCAGCGAGCCGAACAGCACGAACAGGAAGATATAGCTGGCGGTCACCGCCAGCGGCACCGTCCAGATGCCGTCGACCGTGAGGTACATCTGCTCGATGACCCGGTCGATGGAATAGCCCCGGTGCCAGAACGGATAGGGCAGGCTGTCGCCGACCTGGGTGTAGACCAGGAAGACGAGGGTGATCACGACCATCGGCCAGCCGATGCTGCGCCGGACGACATCCAGCACCACCAGCAGCAGCAGGGCGCCCAGCACGCGCTCGGCGGTCAGCAGCCGGGTCATGTATTCCATGCGTTCGGAAATGCGGGTCTGGTCGAAGACCAGGAACAGGGTCGAGGCCAGCACCGCGATCAGCATCGCCGTATCCCAGGCAAGGCCGATCCAGCGCTTCGCGCCGGTCTCCGGCGCCCGCATCGAGGCGGCGGTCAGCAGCAGCACCGCGAAGGCCAGCGCCAGATGGATGGGACGATAGGCCAGCGCCGGCGCTTCGCCGAAGATGCCCGCATGGATGTGGAAGAGCGACATGCCGATCGCGACCGCGTGGGCGGCATGGCGCAGCACGGTGCGAAGGCCTGAGCCCTCGCCCGCTGCGGAGACGGTGGTCATCCTGGATCTTCTTCCGGACGAGGATGCGTCGGACGGGCGCGGGCGGGGCCGGGGTCACCGGCCGCCCGCGCCGCTCACCTCACTTCGCGAGGACGCCGGCTTCCTGATAGGCGCGCAGCGCACCCGGATGGATGGTGATACCGGGCATGGCGGCCATATCGGCCGGCTCCAGCCGGGCCAGGGCGGCATGGGCGCCCTGCAGACGCTTGAACTTTTCGATCAGCGTCTTCGTCAGCCAATAGGCCTCGTCCTCGGGCATTTCGTCCGAGGCGATCATCATCATCGAGGTGCCGACGGTCGGGATCGCGGCATCCTGGCCCGGATAGGTGCCGGCCGGGATCGCGGCGCGGGCATAGCCGGGGTTCAGCTCCTGAAGCTTCGCCGCCAGCGCGTCATCGATGGTCAGGAAACGGATGTCGGAGGTGCTGGCAAGTTCGGTGAAGAAACTGGCCGGGTAGTTCGCGACCGAGACCATGCCCACCGAATGGTGGTCCTTGATCTGGTCGGTCTGGAAGCTGAGACCGCCGCGGACGATGTCGATCTTCGACGCATCGGTGCCGGTTGCGGCAAGCAGGTCGTCGAAGATCAGCGCCGTGGCCTGGCCCACCGGCTGCGAGGCGAAGCGCTTGCCGGCAAGGTCGCCGATCGACTGGACGCCCGAATCACCCGCGACCGCGATATGGGCCAGCATCGAGGTGAACGAGGCGATGCCGCGGACATTGGTGATCGGCTCCTGGAAGGGCGGCTTGCCGGCGGCGGCGACGCTGGGCACGATGCTCATGGTCAGGCCCAGTTCACCCGTCCCGCGCGAGACGCCGACGACGTTGGAGGTGCCGCCGCCCATTTCGGCATTGGCGCGCACGCCCTCGTCACCCAGGATGGCGGCGACGCCTGCGGCGGTGGCATAGAACGAGCTGCCGGTCGGGCCGGCGAGGATGGTGAGCGATTTCGGCTTGCCCTCGTCGGCGGCGAAGCCGGGGGCTGCGTGCAGCATCAGGGCCGCGACGGCGGCGGCGCCGAGCATGCGGCGATCGATGGTCCGGAACATGTAGCCTCACGTGTTTCTTGATGGGCTGCGTCTTGCGCGGTGGCAGTGCCCGCGGGGGCGTGGCACCGGCTTTGCGCGGCGGGTCTCCATCCGGCGGCGGATCTCTGGCGGATCCGTCCGACCGGGATGTGTCGATGTCAGGCGGTGCCGAAGGGATAGGTTTCGGCACCCAGGCGGAAGGACAGGCTGCGCGCGGCAGCCTGCAGATCCGCCACATGGGCCTCGGCCGCGTCGGGCTCGTAGCCCTGAAGCGGCATGATGAAGCTGAGGGCGGCACGGATGTGTTCGTGCTCGCCGAAGACCGGAACCGCGATCGCCACCAGGCCGGGCGCGCTCTCGCCCGCGGTGACGGCGGCGCCGGCGGCGCGAACCTCGGCCAGATGGTCGGCAAGGCCGGCCGGATCGGTGATGGTCTTGGGCGTGATCTGGGGCAGGCCGTGGGCCGCGATCAGCCGGTCGAGCACCTCGGGCGCGTCGAAGGCGGTCAGGATCTTGCCGGCCGCGGTGGCGTGGAACGGCACCGACATGCCCACGCGCCAGCGGCTGTCGACGAAGAACGGCCCTTCCACCGCCAGCAGATGGAAGACGGTGTCGCCCTCGCGCACGCTCAACACCGCGGAATGGCCGCAGCGATCGACCAGCTCCCGCATGATCGGCAGCGCCTGACGGGTGAGGACGTGCGTATGGGCATAGGCGACGCCGACCAGAAAGCTCATCGGCCCGACCCGGTATTTGCGGGTGACCGGATCCTGCTCCAGGAAACCCTGCTCGCGGAAGGTGGCCAGCACCTTCGAGACCTGGCTTTTGGCAAGCCCGGTCCGCTCGCAGATGTCGGTGATACCGAGCGGCTGACGTGTGGTGGAGAAGGCGCCGTAGATGGCGAGGGCCGAGGTCAAAGACTTCATCAAGAAGTTTCCTATTGGGAAACCATGTTTCCAAATAAGCTTAAGCCCCTCATTTCCCGCCCGTCAATCATGTTCTGCATGCATGGGTCGGCCGGGTTGCCCCTGGGTGGAATTCCGCGTATGACCAGAAGACACAATGGTTTACCGGCAACGCACCGGTGGCCCGAGGAACCGCCCGAGGAGATCCCCCGTACCGATGGCGAGCGTGAGCGAGGCCGGCTGCCGGCCGGTGCAGCCCAACCGGCTGGATGCCGGCGCGGCGCTGATGATGGTGGTGCTGTGCGCCTGTTGGGGCCTGCAGCAGGTGGCCGTGAAGATGGCGGTCGCCGATGGGGCCGCCCCCATGGCCCAGGCGGCGCTGCGATCGATCGGCGCCACGGCCATCGTCGGCGTGGTGGTGCTGGCGCTGGGGCGTCGTCGCGGCGTGATCCCGGCGGGCACGCTCTGGCCGGGGATCGGGGCAGGGCTGCTCTTCGCGCTGGAATTCGCGCTGCTCTATACCGGGCTGTCGCTGACCACCGCGTCGCGGGCGGTGGTGTTTCTGTACACCGCCCCCTTCGTGGTCGCGATCGGCGGCCATCTGCTGATCCCGGGCGAGCGGCTGGGCCGCTGGCAGGTGATGGGGCTGCTGGCGGCCTTCGGCGGCATCGTCGCGGCCTTCGCCGACGGGCTGGTCGAAGGCGGCGGATCGATCGCGGGCGACCTGCTGATGGTCGCGGCGGCCGTCGCCTGGGGGCTGACCACGCTGCTGATCAAGGGCAGCGTGCTCTCGCGCACGGCGCCACTGGTGACGCTGCTCTATCAGCTGGGCGTCTCGGCCGTGGCGCTGGTGGTGCTGGCGCTGGTCATGGGCGCCGATCTCGCCATTCCGCTGACCGATACGGTGATCGGCGCCATGGCATTTCAGATCGTCGGCGTGGCGAGCCTCTCCTATCTGGGCTGGTTCGTGCTGATCTCGCGCTATCCGGCCTCCAGGCTCTCGGCCTTCAGCTTTCTGACCCCGCTCTTCGGTGTCGGGGCTGCGGCGGCCGTGCTGGGTGACGCATTGACGCCCGCCTTCGCGATCGCACTGGTGCTGGTCGCGGGCGGGATCTGGATGGTGAACCGGCCGTCCTGAGCGGACGGCCGGCAATCGGTCAATCAGTCAATTGATCAATCAGTCTCAGGCGCCGGCCCGTTCGGGGACCGCAAGCCCCAGCCAGTCGCGATAGAAGGTCGGGATGTCCGGCTCGAAATCATGCAGCACCGGATACCAGGGCGTCGGCGCCTCGACGTCCAGCAGCACGCCGCAGTCGGGGCAGCAGTATTCGCGATAGACCTGCCAGGCGGGGTCAGGGGCCATCAGTTTGGGGTAGACCTCGTTCAGCGCCTCTTCGGTGTCGCGGACGCAGACCAGCGCTTCCAGCTTCCAGTTCCGGTCATGGTCGCAGAAGACATGGCCGCAGCTGCACTTGATCTTCCAGTGCTTCGCTGCATCCTGAACGATGAACAGATGCGGCCCCAGCGGCAGCAGGATCCGGTCCGGCCAGGCGGCGCGCGACTGCAGCACCTCGATATATTTCACGAACCGATCGGCATCCTTGGGCATGGAGAGCATGCGATGGACGACATCGGGGTCCAGGCGGCCGTCGACCAGATCGGCGACCTGTTTCGGGGTATAGCTCGACATCTGCGGACTTCCTTATAAGAGATTGTGATTTCGGGAAAATGAGGGGGCATCGCCGGGGCGGGCGCCGGGGGAGGAAGACCGGCCCGGCGATGCCCGCGCCTCACTCCTCCACCAGACGGATCGTGGTCACGTCGGGCAGGGCCGAAAGGTCCATGCGGTGCTTCGAACCGAAGGAGGGGATGCCCAGTTCGCTCTCCTCGATCGTCCAGTCGGCCGGCAGATCCCAGAAGCTGCGGAACTGGTCGAGGAACTTGCCCGAAAGCCCGAAGCTGGTGGCATACATGTGCCGGACCGGCAGCGATGCCTCCTTGGCCAGGATCCGCTCCCGCTCTTCCGCCATCCACGCGCGGGTCGGGCGGCTGCGGGCGATGCGTTCGCGGCGGATCTCGGCGCGGCGCCGGGCGGTCGCCTCGCGGTCGACCTGCCAGCGGCCGCCGGCGACCTTCATCGCCACGGCGCCATGGACCGAGGCGGCATAGCGGGGCAGCAGGGCGCGCTCGTTCAGATCCTGCTCGATCGCCGCCGGGTCGCGGTCCAGCGGGTCGCCGAAGCCCGGCCCGCCGCGGATGTAGTTCAGGTAGAGATCGTGGTTCTCGAACACCGCCTCGGTGGTCATCGCCTGATGGTCGCGTTTGACCCGGGCGTTGCGATCGATGCGGGTTTCGTATTCCGGGTGATCGGGGTCGAGATCGGCGCCGAAGGGCAGGGGCTCGCCCGCGGCGATCCGGCGGGCGATGCCGGTGTCATGGGCCTCGAAACGATAGCCGGTGGCGGAGGGATAGCCGCCCATCAGCCCCCAGTCGCTGACCATGTAGCCATTGCCCATGAAATACATGGTCCAGTCTTCGGCCTTCCAGACCATGCGCAGGGTCTCGAAGCCGCAGCCGCCGCGGTATTTGCCATAGCCGCCCGAATTGGCCTTCACATTGCGGCCCAGATAGATCAGGGGCTCGGCCAGCTCCCAGATCTCCATGTCGCCCATATCGCCTTCGGGGTTCCAGATCGCGGCCGCATGGTTCAGCCCGTCGCGGATCGCCGAGGCGCCGGTGCCGGTGGCCGCGGTCTCGAAACTGTTGACCGCATGCACCTCGCCGTCCTGGTTGATGCCGCCGCCCTGCAGCCAGTTGGAGGTGTTGCCGTTGCCGGCATTGACCTCTTCCAGATAGCCGCGGCCGTAATAGGCGGTCGACACGCCGCGCCAGAGGGCGCTCCAGCTCGACACCAGGAAATGCCAGGCATAGGCATGGCCGGTGCGCCGGTCGTCGGGGTTCATCCAGGTGCCCTTGGGCAGGCGGAATTTCGTCCCGTAATAGGCGCCGTCGTTGATCCGCTCGGTCGGCACCAGGGTCTGGGTCATCATCACCCAGATGCCGCTGGTGAAGGCGACCTGATTGGCATTGTAGGTGTGCCAGCCCCAGCGGCTCGCGCCCTCGAAATCGAGCCGCCACGAGGCATCGGCATTGATGGTCATCTCGACCGGCGCATGCATGATGCTGTCGATCTTGGCGAAGGCCGAGGGGCAGCCGATGTCTTCATGCGCATAGGGTACGTCGACGAAGGCGACCTTGCGATAGGTGCCGGGGATGGTCATCGCCTTCACCCGGCTCTGCAGGCCGCGGCGGCCTTCCTCGATCACCTCGTAGGCGAAGCTTTCCCAGTGGTCGACGCCGTGTTCTTCCAGCACCTCTTCCACCAGATCGCGGATCATATGGCAGCCGGCGATGCGGGTGCGCTCGTCCAGGATCCAGTATTTGGTGGTGCGCACCGAGCGCTGACTTTCATGCAGCCAGTCGCGCAGCGGCACATCGTTGATGCCGGTCTTGCGGCAGGTGATCTGATAGCCGTCGCCGAAGCGCTGGATCTGGCCGGTGGACATGGAGCCGGGGCCGACCGATCCGGTGTCGATCACATGGGTGACGCCGCCGACCCAGCCGACCAGCTTGTCCTGCCAGAAGATCGGCACGATGGTCGCGATGTCGCAGGGATGGACATTGCCGATCGAGCAGTCGTTGTTGGTGAACATGTCACCGGGGGAAATGCCGGGATTGGTCTCCCAGCCGTTCTCGATCATGTATTTGATCGCCGCCCCCATGGTGCCGACATGGATGATGATGCCGGTGGAGGTCAGCACGCAGTCGCCGGCGGCGTTGTAGAGGGTGAAGCACAGCTCGCCCTCCTGCTCGACGATGGGCGAGGCGGCGATCTTCTTGGCGGTCTCGCGGGCATGAACCAGGCCGCCGCGGAGCTTCGAGAACATCTTCTCATAGCCGATCGGGTCGGACTGCTTGAGCGCCAGGGTCTCGAGCCCGGCGTAATGGCCGGTTTTCGCCGTGAGATCGAGCACCCGGGCCCGGTTCTCCTTCAGGGTCAGGCCGCCGCGGACCAGGCCCTCGCGTCGTTCGGACGACATCACGTTCATCTGATGCAGGTCCTTCGTCTGATGAGGTTTTTCAGGGAAGCGGGCGGCGGTCAGCCGCGGCCGGTCTCGATCAGGTGGAACAGCCGGTGGCCGTCGAGCCGGGTGGCGAAGCCGCGGGGCAGCACGAAGGTGGTGGCCGGGCTTTCGATGATGGCGGGGCCTTCGATCCGGTTGCCGGCCTTCAGGTCTTCCATCCGCCAGATGGTCGCGTCTTCCCAACGGCCGCTGCGATAGAAGCGGCGGGTGCCGAGGCGCGCATCCTCGGGCGGCACCGGCCCGGCCTCGGGCTCTTCCGGCAGGACCGGCTTGGTGGTGGTGACCACGCCGCGCATGATCGCGCCGGTGACGCTGAAGCCGAGTTCGGGCGAGCGGGCGGCATCGGCATAGACCCGGGCATAGGTCTCGTCGAAGGCATCGACCAGCGCATCCCAATCCGCGGGCGTGGCGGCGCTGGTGATCGGCGAGATGATCTCCAGATCGTTGAGCTGCCCCAGATACTGCATGCGATAGCCCGGCCGGAGCATCACGTCCTCGGGCTTGAAGCCGTTGATCGCGAATTCCTCGATCACGCGGTCGGCCAGCTCTGCCCAGGCCTGCTGAAGCGTGGCACAGGCGCGGGTCTTGGCCTCGTCGTCGGCGACCGCCGGGATCGCCACATCGACGCTCTTGTCATAGCGGTATTCGAAATCGGCGGTGGCACAGCCGAAGGCCGAAAACCCGGCGGCCCAGGCCGGGACCACCACGTCGCGGAAGCCCAGCCCTTCGGTATAGCCATAGGTGTGCACCGGGCCGGCGCCGCCATAAGAGAAGCACACGAAATCGCCCGGGCTGTAGCCCTTGGCGCTGATCGTGGCGCGGAGGTAGTCGCGGAGCGACAGATCGAGCAGTTCGATCACCCCGGCGGCCGCGGCTTCGACCGTCAGCCCCAGCGGTTCGGCAAGCTGGCGGCGGATCGCCTCATGCGCGCGGGCGACATCCAGCTTGACCGCCCCGCCCAGGAAGTTGTCGGGGTTGAGATAGCCCAGCACCACATGGCAGTCCGAGACGGTGACCGTGTCGATGCCGCTTTCGGCCCAGCACACGCCGACCCGATAGCCGGCACTGTCGGGGCCGAGCTTGATGGCGCCGGTATGGGGGTCGAGGCGCACGAAACTGCCGGCGCCGGCGCCCACCGAGTCCATCGCCACCAGCGGCAGCGACAGCACCAGCCGGGCCATGTCGGGGTCCGAGGCGATCGCGAAATTGCCCTTTGTGATCAGCGCCATATCGAAGCTGGTGCCACCGATATCCGAGCAGGCGATGTTGTCGTAGCCCAGCATCTGGCCCAGAAAGCGCGCGCCGATCACCCCGCCGATCGGCCCCGAGACCAGGGTCCGGGCCAGTTCCTTGGCCTTCCAGCTGATCGTGCCGCCATGGCTGGCCATGACCCGCAGGTCGAAACGGCCGCCGACCTCGCGCATCCGGTCGCTGATCTTCGTCAGCGTGCGGCGCGAGGGCTCGGCCGCATAGGCCTCCAGAATGGTGGTGTTGGTGCGGTGGCTTTCCTTGCGCACCGGGTAGTAGTCGACCGAGGCGAAGACCGGCACATCCGCGCCCAGCTCGCGGGTGACCTCGATCGCGATGTCGCGGACGCGCCGCTCGTGAGTGCCGTTCTTGTAGGAATGCAGCAGGCTGATCACTAGCGCCTTCGCCCCCGCCGAGACCAGCTCGCGGACGGCGGTGCGGACCTCGTCTTCCCGCAGCGGGATGACGACCTGGCCCTGGCTGTCGATCCGCTCGGTCACGCCGCGGGTCCGCTCGGGCGGCACCAGGGGCTGGTCATAGCGGTGGGTGTTCAGGTGAATGCGGTCTTCGAAACCATAGCCCAGATAGCTCTGGATCGCCCGGCCCATGCGGTGATGGTCTTCAAGCCCGCGATTGACGATCAGCCCGACCTCCAGCCCCTTGCGCTGAACCACGCGGTTCAGCATCGCGGTGCCGGAATAGACGCAGGTGACGAGTTCGTCATAGACCTCTTCCACCCCGCGCGACCATTGCTCCAGCGCGTCGGCGGAGCTTTCCATCACCGCGCGGGCCTCGTCCTCGGGATTGCTCTGCGCCTTGCCGACCACGAAATGGCCGTCGGCGCGCACGAAGAAGGTGTCGGTCATCGTGCCGCCGGCATCGATGCCCATCACCTGCACCGGAACCGGGGTCCGGGCGTCCTCCGTCGTCTGTGCGCGTGTCATGTGTCCTCCCAGGATCTGTCGTTGGCGGGGGCGATCGGCGTCGCCCTCGGGAGACATGAATGGCAAGCGGCGTGCCAGACGGGCGAAATCTTCGCAAAGCCTTATGGCATATCGGATTGCGGATTCTGTTGCGGTGCCGTTTCGCGGCCGCACCGGTCGCGTGCGGCCGTCCGGATGTCGGTCGGGCGTCCGGAAACCGGACGCCTCTCGCGCGGATGGGGGCGTCCTGCGGTATCGAGGCGGGTGGACATGTCGTGGGAGAGTGGTGCAAGCTGCTGTCCCAACGATAAAAATCCGTGTTGGGGAGGACGCCGTCATGCAAGGGGAAACCCAACCCCCGGGCGATCCGCCGTCCGTGCCGTCGGTTTTCGACGCCTGGGAGACGCTGGTCACCGGTGATGCCCGCGCCGTCGCCGGGGTGCGGGATCTGGTCGAAAACAGCTGGCGCCGCTGCCTGAAGACCGGCGTCGACCCGGCCGGACGCGAGGCGCCGCTGGTCTGTTCCGAAGACCGGCTGGGCCTGCGCCGGGAGCGTGCCGAGGATCTGCGCGGCGCCGCCGCCCCGGTGATGGGCGATGCCCGCGCCTTCCTGGCTGAGACCGGCACCATGATGGTGCTGGCCGATCCCGACGGTGTGGTGCTGGATGTCGAAGGCGATGGCCGCACCCGCGACCGGGGCGAGGTGATCCGCCTGATGCCGGGCGCCGACTGGACCGAGACCGCAAGCGGCACCAATGCGATCGGCACGGCGCTGGCCCTGGGGGCGCCCGTGCAGATCCATGCGGTGGAGCATTTCTGCGCCGGCATCAAGCAATGGACCTGTTCGGCGGCGGTGATCCGCGATCCGGTGGACCGCACGGCGCTTGGCGTGCTGGATATCTCAGGGCTTTCGGGCGCCCATAACGCCCATTGCCTGGCGCTGGCGGTAACGGCGGCGGGGCGGATCGAGGGGCGGATCGCCAAGCGCGATCTGAACCTGCGCGCCCGGCTGATCGAGGCGGTGTTGAGCGAGGAGCGCTGGCCGATGGACCGGCTGGTGGTTTTCGATCATCGCGGCCGGCCGGTGCGGATCGGCGATCGCGCCCGGCGGCTGCTGAAGGAGATGGCGCTGGATCCGGCACGGACCGCCACCGGCGGCGCGGCGCTGCCCGACTGGCTGAAGATCGAAGCCGCCGAGCCGGTTTTCGATGCCGCGCGCCGGATCGGGGCGGTCTGCGTGGTGCCGCAGGGCCGGCCGCATCTGCCCGGCGGGGCGCGGGCGCGCGATCTGGCCCCGCCCCCGACCTGCGAGCGGCCGGCCGACCCCTTCGACGAGGTGATCGGCGACAGCCCGCCGATGATCAAGGCCAAGGCCACCGCCCGGCGCCTGGCCGGGGTGGAGGTTCCGGTTCTGCTGACCGGCCCCACGGGCACCGGCAAGGAGGTCTTCGCCCGGGCGATCCATCGGGCGAGTGCGGTGGGGCAGGGCGCGTTCGTTGCGGTCAATTGCGGCGCGCTGGCCCGCGATCTGCTGGCGACGGAGCTGTTCGGCTATGCCGAAGGCGCCTTCACCGGCGCGCGCAAGGGCGGCATGGCCGGCAAGTTCGAGGCCGCCCATGACGGCACGCTGTTCCTGGACGAGATCGGCGAGATGCCGGCCGAGCTGCAGGCCCATCTGCTGCGCGTGCTGGAGCAGGGGGCGGTGGTCCGGGTGGGAGAGGCGCATGAGCGGCCGGTCCGCGTGCGGCTGATCGCCGCCACCCATCGCGACCTGCCGACCGAGGTCGCGGCCGGACGCTTCCGCGCCGATCTCTATTTCCGGATCGCGGTCACCGCCATCACCCTGCCGCCGCTGGCCGAACGCGGCCCCGACATCGCCCGGCTGGCCTGTCATTTCGCCGCGTCGGCCGCCCGGCGCCACGGGCTGGTCCGCCATCCGCCGTCGGACGAGGCGCTGGCCAGGCTCGCCACCCATGACTGGCCCGGCAATGTCCGCGAGCTGCGCAATGTGATCGAACAGGCGACCATCCTGACCCTTGCCGACCGGATCGAGGCCGCCGATCTGCCGGCCACGATCGGGGCCGGCCATGTCCTGCGGCCGCAGCCGGCAGAGACGGCGGTCAGCCTGGACGAGGCCGAGGTTCAGGCGATCCTGGCCGCGGCGACCGAAACCGGCTGGAACCTTGCCGCGACCGCCCGCCGGCTGGGCATCGCCAAGAGCACGCTTTACGAGAAGCTGCGCCGCCACGGCATCCGGCGGCCGGGCGGCTGACGAGGGCTCAGGGCAGGTCGGCCGGATCGTCGATGACCTTGCGGAAATGATGCACCCAGAGCTTGCGGGCGATGGCGGCATCCGGATCGGCCGACGAACCGCGGACCGCGAAGCTGAGCAGGGTGGGGTGCAGCCCGGCATCGAACAGCCGGAAGCCCGCGGCCATCACGCAGGTATCCGCCTGGATGCCGGCCACCAGCACCTGCGCGGGCTTCAGCGCCGCCAGATGCCGGATGGCGGCATCGGGCGGCAGATAGCCATGTTTCACGAACACCCGGTCGACCGGAACCAGACAGCGGTCGCTGGTCTGGGGTGTCCAGCCGATCTGGGCCGCGAACGGCACCTGCGTTTCGTCGTGGAGTTCGATGGTGGCAACCGACGGGTAGCGGCGGGCAAGGGCGGTGATCCGGTCGACCAGCGCGGCCGAGGGCGCGAAGGTTTCCTGGACGTCGACGACGAGCAGGGCGGCGGACGGGTTGGACATGTTGACGGCCGTTGATCTTTCTGCACTCTGGGCGGGTGTTCGACCGTGCGATGATCGGCTAATGAGCGCGGAGCTGTAAACCCGGGGGACGTGCCATTTCCGTGACGACGACATCATCGGCCGATCCGGCCCCGGACGCACCCCCGGCATCCGCCACCCCTGTGACGGTCGATCGCCTGGCACTGCGGGAGCGGGTGGCCCGGGCCGCGATCATCTCGGCCCTGCCGATGCTGGCGCTGACCGCGGTGGCGGCCTTCGGCTCGTCTTCGGTGGCGCTTCTGGCCGATTTCCTGCTGTCGATGCTCGATACCGCCTCGCTGGCGGTGGCCTGGACCGTGGCCCGGCTTGCGCGGCAGGGGCGGCCGATCCGCCTGGAACACGGGCTGGAGCGGCTGGAAAGCCTGGCGGCCGCGGGGACCGGCATCTTCCTGGTGCTGTCGATGATGCTGGTGATCACGCTGGCGGTGATCGATCTGATCGAAGGGGCATCGGCGCCGACCGGTCCGGCGGTGGCGCTGGGGCTTGCGGTCAACGGCGTCTATCTGGTGGTCAACGCCACCATTCTGGCCCGGTTGCGCCGGGCAGTGACATCCGACCCGTCGCCCTTGCTGAAGGCGCAGGCCCGCCTGTTCGTCGACAAGGTGACGTCGAACCTGCTGATGGTCGTGGCACTGGGCCTGGGGTGGGCGATGGCCGGCCATCCGGCCGGGGGCTGGATCGATCCCGTCGCCAGCCTGCTGATCGTGGCCTCCATGGCCTGGTGGGGATTCCAGATCATGCGCAATGCGCTGGGCGAGCTGATCGATGCCGCCTGCGGCGAAGAGGTCCACATGCCGGTGGTGACGGCGCTGGCCCGGCATTTCGACCTGTATGACGATCTGGGCCGCATCCGGACCCGGCGGGCCGGCGGTCAGGCGGTGGTGGAGATCGAGCTTGGCTTCGCCGCGGATCTCTCGATCGGCGAGATCGCCGCCCGCAGCCGCCGGATCGGCGCAGAGATCGAGGCGATGGTTCCGGCAAGCCGGGTGACCATTCATCCCTTCGCCGTCGACTGATCGATGCCTGTTGCATTTTGACGCGGTGCGGAAATCTTTTTCGCATTTGCGGTAGATATACCCTCGCATATTCCGCGGAAAATCACCGGCATAAAAGATCATTGCGCGTGCCCGGGGTGGCGGTAACACTGTTTTCAGAAGAACGAGGTGACGGACATACGCGATGCCGTCCCCGCCCGCGAGGAAACCCCAGCCGAAGAGGGCCGCATGACGCAGTCGTCCCGTCATCCCGAGACCACCGGCGCCAATGTCCCGGTCACCGACGAGCCTGTGCCCTATTGGGCATCGAGCTATCCGCCGGGCATCGACTGGCGGCTGCCCTGGCGGCCGCGGGCGGTGACGACGGTCCTGGCCTCGGCCGTGGCCGAATTCGGCCCGAAGCCGATGGTGTCCTTCGGCGAGACCAGCTTCACCTATGCCGAGATCGACCGGCTGTCGGACCGTGCGGCGGCGGGGCTTGCGCGGCTGGGGGTGGGGCCGGGGCGGCAGCTGGGGCTTTATCTGCCCAACACGCCGGTCTATCCGATCATGTTCTTCGCCGCGATGAAGCTGGGCGCGATCGTGGTGAATATGAGCCCGCTCGACGCACTGCGCGAGCTGCGCCACAAGGTGGAGGACGGCGAGGTCGCCGTGCTGGTGACCCTGGCCCTGCCGCCCTTTGCCGAGACCGCGCTGAAGCTGACCGACGAGACCGGGCTCGGCACGCTGGTGATGGCCCGGCGACCCGACGGTCTGCCCGGCGACGGGCCGGTCCCGCTGCCAGACGACCCACGGGTGCGTGACTATCAGGACATCATCGCCTGTACCGATCAGGTGACGCCGGCCGTGATTGCCGATCCGGCCGAAGAGGTGGCGGTGCTGCAATATACCGGCGGCACCACCGGCGTGCCCAAGGCCGCGATGCTGACCCACGCCAATCTGATGGTGGCGACGGAGATGCAGCATGCCTGGACGATGACCGGAGAGGATGCGCTGCTGAAGCGCGGCGAAGAGACCATGCTGCTGGTCCTGCCGCTGTTCCATATCTACGCGCTGTCCCCCTGCTTCCTGCGGGCGGTCGATGCGGGCTGGCACGTGATCCTGCATCCGCGTTTCGACGCGGCCACGGTGCTGCGCGATCTGTCTGCCTGCAAGGTGACCATCTTCCCCGCCGTGCCCACCATGTACACGGCGCTGCTGGCCCTGCCCGAGTTCCGGCAGGCCGACCTGTCCGCGCTGAAGACCTGCGCTTCCGGTGGGGCACCGCTGCCGGTCGAAGTGCGTGATGCCTTTGAGCGGGCGACGGGCGTGCCGGTGTTGGAGGGATGGGGCATGACCGAGACCTCCCCGGCCGGTAGCGGAAGTCTTGCCGTGGACGGCTATCGCACGCCGCGCGGGTCGTGCGGCCTGCCGTTGCCCGGGCTCATCCTGGAAATCGTGGATCTGAACGACCCTGAGCGGCTGCTGCCGCCCGGCCAGACCGGCGAGCTGTGCATTCGCGGCCCCAATGTGATGAAGGGCTACTGGAAGCGCCCGGACGCCACGGCCGAGGCCTTTGCCGGCGGCCGCTTCCACACCGGCGATGTCGGCTATATGGACGAGAAGGGCTATCTGTATCTGGTGGACCGCAAGAAGGACATGATCCTGTCCGGCGGCTTCAACGTCTATCCGCGGGGGATCGAAGAGGCGATCTACGAGCATCCCTCGGTGTCGGAGGTGATCGTCATCGGCGTGCCCGATGCCTATCGCGGCCAGTCGGCCAAGGCCTTCGTGAAGCTGAAGCCCAGGGCGGAGGAGATGGATATCGAGGGCTGGCGCAGCTATCTGGCCGACAAGCTGGGCCGGCACGAGATGCCGGCGGCGGTGGAATACCGCGAGGAACTGCCGAAGACCCCCGTGGGCAAGCTGTCGAAGAAGGAACTGGTCGCCGAAGAGAAGGCGAAATGGGATGCGGCCGGCGGCGACACCCGGGCACGCGCCTGACGCCGCGTTCTTGTCAGTCGGCCGGGTTCCTGGCCGCCGCCAGGATCCGGGCCACTGCCGGACGCGGCCATTCGATGGCGAAGAAGTGGCCGCCCGGCAGGGTGACGGCGCTGAAACCGCCGGCCGTGAATGCGGCCCAGCCGGCCATCGCCGCCGGCGGGGCCGCCCTGTCGTCGGCGCCCGAAAGCGCCAGGATCGGGCAGGGCAGGGGCGGCCGGTCGATGGTGGCCGTCGGCAGCCGGCTGCCGATGGCGAAATCGGCGCGCATCAGCCGCAGATAATGGGCCCGCAGCGATGGATCGTTGCGCACCGCAACCGGCGTTCCGCCGTAGAGCCGGTCGACGGTATCGAAGAAGCCGTCGTCATCCAGGTCGAGCAGGGCTGCGGCACGGCTGGCCTGATCGGGCGGGATCCGCGCACCCACCGCCAGCAGCCGTGGCGTTCGGCCGGCGGCGTGAAGCCGGTGCGCCACTTCCAGGGCAACCAGTGTCCCCATGCTGTGGCCGTACAGCACCAGGGGCAGGCCGTCGTCGCAGGCGAGCAGTGCAGCCGTCACCGCATCGGCGGCGGCGGTGATCGATGCCACCGGCGCTTCGGCCGCCCGCTGTTCGCGGCCCGGCAGCTGGACCGCCATGACGGCGGCATCCTGACGCGCGACCAGGGCCCAGGGCCTGAAGGCGGCGGGCCCGCCGCCGGCATGGGGAAAGCACACCAGGCGGAGACCGGGTGGCGTGCCGCCGTCAGCGGCGAGTGGCCGGACCAGCCAGCCGGCGGGATCGACACGGGCCCAGCGGGCCGGTGGCGGACGCAGAGCAATCACGGGGCGCAGCCCTTCCCTGGACAACCTTCCCTCGACGACGAGATGCCCGATATCATGCCGCAGTTGCGACATGAAATGCAAAAGGCCCGGTTCCGAAGAACCGGGCCTTTCAGTACTGGCTGGGGGACTAGGATTCGAACCTAGGCTGACGGAGTCAGAGTCCGTAGTCCTACCGCTAGACGATCCCCCATCAGGATTGCGGTATCGCTTTCGCGTCCGCCGGGCAGTGTTTTGTGCCGCCCTCGTCGTGTTGGGGAACCTAATAAGACGGCTTCGTGATGTCAAGCGGGCTTCGCGCATTTTTTGTCCGGGCCTGAAACCACGCCGCGGCCGGCGCCGGCCCCATGGCGGCGCTTTCAAAGCGGATGGAAAGGCGGTAGAACGGCAGGGACGGCCGGTTCATGACGGATCGGCGAGATATTTCTTTCAAGTCAACGACGCGGAGCCGGGATCCGGTTTCCGCGGACGGGAAGAGCAGTGACCGAGACACCTGACGACCGTGCCGCGCGACAGTCGCGGCGGCGGAGGCGGGCGCGTCGCGGCCGGCGGAAGGCCGCAGCAGCCGGCGCCCCGGCGACCGTGCCGCCGCCCCCGCCTGCCGTGCCGCCGCCTGCCGCCGCGCCCCTGCCGTCTGCCGCCCCGGTGGCGGAGCCGGTACGGGCGCGTCCGAAACCCGCAACGTCATCACCGCAAAAGGCAGCACGGGTCGATGGTCAGAAGGCGGCCCCGACGGCGGGGCCCTCTCAGGCGGGTGACCTGCGGCATGACCGCGGATATCCGGCGGCGCGGCCGTCGGTGCCGCCCTTCGCGGCCCTGGACCTTGGCACCAACAACTGCCGCCTGCTGATCGCGCGGCCGTCCGGCGAGGATTTCGTCGTGCTGGACAGCTTCTCGCGCATCACCCGGCTGGGCGAGGGTGTCGAGGCGGGCGGGGGGCTGCTGGAGGCGGCGATGGACCGCACGCTCCGTGCGCTCAAGGTCTGTGCCGCCAAGCTGCGTCGCTGGCCGCTGGCCGGCGTGCGGCTGGTCGCGACCGAGGCCTGCCGCCGGGCCGGCAATGCCACCGAGTTCCGGGCGCGGGTGCGCGACGAGGCGGGGCTCGATCTCGAGATCATTCCCGCCGACGAGGAAGCCCGGCTGGCGGTGATCGGCTGCGCACCGCTGATCGATCGCGGCGCCCGGCGGGTGATCGTGGTCGATATCGGCGGCGGCTCTACCGAACTGACGGT
This sequence comes from Tistrella sp., assembly GCF_002684955.1. Lineage (NCBI taxonomy): Bacteria > Pseudomonadati > Pseudomonadota > Alphaproteobacteria > Geminicoccales > Geminicoccaceae > Tistrella > Tistrella sp. Next base: position 152,445 of record NZ_NYWI01000029.1, read on the forward strand.
GATCGCCCCCGATCCCGAGGCCCCCGGCGGGCTGCGTCGGGTGGACTGGGTGTCGCTGGCGCTGGGTGTGGTCACCATGGCCGATCGTTTCGGGGGCGGCGAGGTACCGCCCGACACCTATCGGGCGATGCGCGCCGAGGTCTCGGGCCGGCTGGCCGAGCTGGGGGCGCGGGTCGACCTGGACCGTCATATCGCCGATGGTGCCGTGCAGCTGGTGGGCACCAGCGGCACGCTGACCACACTTGCCGGCGTGCATTTCGATCTGGCGAGCTATGATCGCGATCAGGTCGACGGCCGCGAGGTGGCGGTGGCGGCGATGCGGGAGACGGCGGAGCGGCTGAGGGCCATGGACCTCGGCGATCGCGGGCGGCATCCTTGCGTCGGGCGCTCGCGCGCCGATCTGGTGGTGCCCGGGGCGGCGATCCTGGAAGGCGTCTGTGATGCCTTCCCGGTGGCGTCGCTCACCGTCGCCGATCGGGGCCTGCGCGAAGGCATGCTCTACGAGATGATCGCGGCCCATCGGGCCAGCCGCCGCCGGCCGGGGCGGCGTGGCGGGCGGCACGGCCGCTGAACCGGATATCGGCTGCCCCCTGGCAAGGCATAACGGGAGATCCATCCCCATGACGACGGGCAATGGCGGCCGCGGCGGCCGTAACGGATCGGGACGCGGTGGTACCGGCCGGTCGGGGCGCAGTGGCGGCGGCGGCGATCCGATCGCCGGCCAGCGCATGGTCAAGCAGCGGGTCCGCACGGCCGGGCGGCGGTCGGCATCGTCCACCCGCTGGCTGGAGCGGCAGCTGAACGACCCCTATGTCGTGGCGGCAAAGCGCGAGGGATACCGATCGCGCGCGGCCTTCAAGATCCTGCAGCTGGACGAGAAATACGGGCTGCTGAAACCGGGGCAGCGGGTCGTGGATCTGGGCGCCGCCCCGGGCGGCTGGACCCAGATCGCCGTGGACCGGACGAAGGCGGGCCGCGCGGGCGGTGGCCGGGTTGTGGGCATCGACCTGCTGCCGGTGGAGCCGATCGAGCATGCGACGCTGATCCAGCTCGACTTCCTGGACGATGCCGCCCCGGACCTTCTGAAACAGGCGCTGGGCGGGCCGGCCGATCTGGTGCTGTCGGACATGGCGCCCCAGACCAGCGGCCATCCGCAGGTCGATCATCTGCGGATCATGCATCTGCTGGAGATCGCGCTGGATTTCGCCGCCGAGGTGCTGGCGGAAGACGGCGCCTTCGTCGCCAAGGTCTTCCGTGGCGGTGCCGAGGGTGAGCTGGTGAAGCGCATGCAGCGGCTGTTCCGCACGGTGAAGCACATGAAGCCGGCGGCCAGCCGGCCGGAAAGTTCCGAGATGTATGTGATCGCCCAGGGTTTCCGGCCCGAGGTCGCCGCGGCCGAGCGGGCGCGCCAGGGCGGGGGTGCCGCCGAGGACTGAAACGATCGTTCCGGGTGCATGCGCCGCACGAAGGGCGGCCCTGCGTCCGGCGGAACAGAAACCGGCTTCAAGCGCGGCCGCATCGGTGTATATTGCGCGCCCATACACGGTACGCGCTGTTCCCCCCGCCACACTCGGCCCGATCACGGTCTGCCCGGCCTGATCGATCCGGGTTTTCCGCGTACCCGCCGGGCCGGCGCGCGTATGCCGGCCGGGCGCCCACGGCCGAGAACGCGAGGCTGGAAACCGATGACCATTCGTGAAGCCCTCACCTTTGACGACGTCCTGCTCGTTCCGGGCGAATCGGACGTGCTGCCCGCTCAGGTGCAGACGGCGACCCGCCTGACCCGCAACATCGAACTGGGCATCCCGCTGGTTTCGGCGGCCATGGACACCGTCACCGAGAGCGGCCTTGCGATCGCCATGGCGCAGCTGGGCGGCCTGGGTGTCATCCACAAGAACCTCGACGTCGACGCTCAGGCGGGCGAGGTGGCCAAGGTCAAGAAGTTCGAGGCCGGCATCGTCGTCAACCCGGTCACCATCCGCCCGGATGCGCGCCTGGCCGATGCCCACGAGCTGATGAACCGCCACAAGATCAGCGGCATTCCGGTCACCGAGGCCTCGGGCAAGCTGGTCGGGATTCTGACCAATCGCGATGTGCGTTTTGCGACCGATCCGCGCCAGCCGGTGCACGAGCTGATGACCCGCGAGAACCTGGTCACGGTCACCGAGAACGTGACCCGCGACGAGGCCAAGCGCCTGCTGCACCGCTACCGGATCGAGAAGCTGATCGTCGTCGACGACCAGTATCGCTGCGTCGGCCTGATGACGGTGAAGGATATCGAGAAGGCCCAGGCCTTCCCGAATGCCTGCAAGGATGATCAGGGCCGGCTGCGCGTCGGTGCCGCGGTGGGTGTGGGCCCCGACGGCGTCGGCCGCGCCGAGGCGCTGATCGCCGCCGGCGTCGACCTGTTGGTGGTCGATACCGCCCATGGCCACAGCCGTGGCGTGGTCGAGGCGGTGAAGCGCATCCGCCAGATGAAGGGCGACTTCGACGTCGTGGCCGGCAATATCGCGACCGCGGCGGCTGCCGAGGCGCTGATCGCTGCCGGTGCCGATGCGGTGAAGGTCGGCATCGGCCCGGGGTCGATCTGCACCACCCGTGTGGTGGCGGGCGTGGGCGTGCCGCAGCTGACCGCGATCATGGATTGCGCCGAGGTGGCGAAGAAGCGCGACGTGCCGGTGATCGCCGATGGTGGCATCAAGTTCTCGGGCGATCTGGCCAAGGCGCTGGCCGCCGGTGCCAATGCGGCCATGATGGGCTCGCTGCTGGCCGGTACGGACGAGGCGCCGGGCGAGGTCGTGCTCTATCAGGGCCGGTCGTACAAATCCTATCGCGGCATGGGCTCGGTTGGTGCCATGGCCCGAGGCTCGGCCGACCGCTATTTCCAGCAGGAAATCAAGGACACGCTGAAGCTGGTGCCGGAAGGCGTGGAAGGCATGGTCCCCTATAAGGGCCCGGTCGCCGGCGTCGTTCACCAGCTGGTCGGTGGTCTGCGCGCGGCGCTGGGCTATACCGGCAGCCCGACCATCACCGATCTGCAGGAGCGGGCGAATTTCGTCCGGATCAGCGGCGCGGGCCTGCGCGAAAGCCATGTCCATGACGTGACCGTCACCCGCGAGGCGCCGAACTATCGCCAGGGCTGACGTTATCCGGTCACCCGACTCACGACTTTTCCAATCGGGGCGGGCGGCCGATGGCCGTGCGCCCCGATCGGTCATTCATTCCCTGCCTGTCATCGTCCCGCCGTCATCCGTTCAGGAGCCAGAGCCCCATGACCCCCGCCGCCCGTGTCGATGCCGCGATCGAGCTTCTGGACACCGTCTTGCGCGAAACCCGTCCTGCCGATCAGGTCATCGCCTACTGGCTGCGCGGCCGGCGTTATGTCGGCTCCAAGGATCGCGGCTGGATCGTCGAGGCGGTTTATGCCTCGCTGCGCGAAAAGCAGCGGCTGGAATGGTGGGCGGCGCGCGTCGGCCTGCCGGCGCGGGCGCGCAGCCTGGTGATCGTGGCGCTGATGCTGATCGACCACCGCACCGGCAACGAGATGCCGACCCTGTTCGACGGCTCGACCCACGGCCCCTCGAAGCTGTCGGACATCGAACAGATGGCTGTGCAGATGCTCCATGGCCAGGATCTGGCGGTGGAAGGCCAGCCCCGCGCCGTGCGCCTGAACCTGCCGGGCATCGCCGCCGATCGGCTGATGGCCCGGTTCGGCGACCGGCTGGAAGCGCTGGGCGAGGCGATGAACACGCCGGCGCCGGTCGATCTGCGCGCCAACGGCATCAAGGCCGATCGTGACGAGGTGGCGAAGCAGCTGGCACGTGAAGGCGTCGAGTCCGAGCCGACCCCGTTCTCGCCCATGGGCCTCCGGCTCGCCCGGCGCATGCCGATCTTCCACACCCGCGCCTTCAGCAACGGCCTGGCCGAAGTCCAGGACGAGGGCTCGCAGCTGGTGGCCCTGCTGGTCGATGCGAAGCCGGGCGATCAGGTCGCCGATTTCTGCGCCGGTGCCGGCGGCAAGACGCTGGCCATGGCCGCCACCATGGCCAATAAGGGCCGGATCATGGCGCTCGACATCTCGGAAGCGCGGCTGGAGCGGATGTCCGAGCGCATGCGCCGTGCCGGCGTGCACAATATCGAGCGCCGCGCCCTGAAGCACGAGCGCGACCCGTGGGTTCGTCGCCATAAGCTGAAGTTCGACCGGGTGCTGGTCGATGCCCCCTGCACCGGCTCCGGCACCTGGCGCCGCGCGCCCGATGCCAAGTGGAAGCTGACCGAGGAAACCATCGCCGAGCTGACCGAGCTGCAGGGCCGCATCCTGGAAAGTGCCGCCCGGCTGGTGAAGACCGGCGGGCGGATCGTCTATGCCACCTGCTCGCTGCTGCCCGAAGAGAACGAGGCGCGTGCCGAGGCCTTCCTCGCCAGCCATGGCAGCGAATTCCGCCGGCTCGACGCCCGCGAAATCCTGCCCGGCGATCTGGCCGCCGCGCTGAAGCTCGACGGCCCGGATCTCGCGCTCGACCCCGCCACCCATGGCACCGACGGCTTCTATGCCGTCGCTTTCGAGCGCATCGCCGACCCGGCGCCGACCGAGGCGGTGCAGGCGGAGGTGGCGGGCGGCTGAGCGTCTGGTGGGGCCATTTTTTGCCATGATAAGATTACAAGGGGATAGCCGCGCCTCTGCAAAACTATAAGTAGTTTTGGTTCCAGGGGCGTATCATGGAAAACGATGCGACTGAAATTGCGGTTCCTCCGCTGCACGGCGAAATACCCGCAGCTCTGGGGATCGGCGCCGCGATCCGGATCCCGATCCCGGCTACCCATGGGCTAGCCGTAGAATTCAGACCGCGGTGGCCAACTCAATGGCGGCCAAAAGGGGGCACCACGTCGAGCATCCATTTCCAGGACCGCACGGGTCGCAGGCATCTCAGGCTTGACTACGGCTATAATGCCAGAAGCAAATCATGGGAGTTTCACTGGAATCAGAAAGGCACGAAAGCTGTATTCGGCATCGAGAATCACGTCCCGCTCGGAGAGTCTGGAAGGACATTTTATTTAGCGACTAAGTCTTATAAATATTTTGGGCGCGTACTGGTGCTGGTTGGTGCAGCATTGGATGGCATATCGATTGTGCAAGCTTCTCAACCAATAAGACGTGCGACAGAGGTTGTATCCGCTTGGGCTCTTGCCTGGGTCGGCTGCAGAGTTGGGGGCAGCGCTGGTGCAGCTCTGACATTGGCGGCAGGGCCAGCGGCGTTGGCTGCAGGCGGTATAGGCGGGTGCATCATTGGAGCGGGCCTGAGCTATCGGGCTGGTGCCGCATTGGGTGCGAGGGTGTATCAGTGGCTTGATGGCACCAGCTTTCGATCGTTGCCTGAGATGGTGCAGGGATGACCCGGATCATCTCCGTCTCCATCCGGCAGCTTACGACCGGAGATGACCACTGGCTGCAATGGCAGATTGATCCACCGCCGCCGGATGCCGGTCTTCCGGCGATCGTGGCCGGGGTGTTTGCGGAAGGGCTGGTTCGCCGTGCGCGGGTGACGTTGATCGGATGGCAGGATCCGTCACCATCGGGGCACGGCTGGGTGCAACTGCCGGGTGGTGATCTTGCGGCTGCAATGCCGGAAGGTCGGTTTCAGCGACTGGTCGATCGGCTGCGTGGTCTGCCACGGCCAGTGTGCCGGTCGACCACCGATGCCGATGTCGTTGCCGAGATCATCACCCGCGATGCATCCTGGAGCGACGGTGCCCAGATCTGCTTTCTGTCGGCGCGGACTGATCCTCCGCCATCCCCGCGCATCTTTCGCGTCCTGCGGCCGCGGGAAGGGCTGACGCCTGATCGGCGGCAGGTGTTGGTGTCGGAAGGCGTCATCGCGGTTGTTCGCCCCGAAGACGAAGGCCGGGCATGCCGGATTGTCTCGATCAGGCCGGGCGCGGGCGCAGCCGTGCTCGATGATGTGGGAACAAGTGCGCGGGCGGCGGGTTTTGTGGTGGAGACAGGGCCGGATTCTGCCGACACATGATCCGCAGGTGACGGTGGGCCGGCCCCTGACATTCCGGAAGCTGCGAAGCGGGCTGCCGGTCCGCCCTCTGCAAAACACCGTCGTCATGGATACCTCAGAAATCATTCTCCGCCTCGGCATCGCCACCGCCGCCGGTCTGCTGCTGGGCCTCGACCGCGAATTGCGTGGGATTTCGGCCGGTATCCGTACCCATGCGCTGGTGGCGATGAGTTCGGCGCTGATCACGGTGTCGGCGCTGATCCTTTACGACGACCTGCGGGCCTCGGGGCAGTCCGATCTGGACCCGCTGCGCGTGGTTCAGGGCCTGGCACAGGCGATCGGTTTCGTGGCCGCCGGGGCGATCTTCGTCTCGAAATCCGCCGTCCACAACCTGACATCGGCCGCCAATATCTGGCTTGCCGCCGCCATCGGCATCGCCTCGGGCGCGGGGCAGATGCGGCTGGTCGCCGTCGGCGTGGGTCTGGGGGTGGTGATCGTGACCCTGGTCCGGATCCTGTCCAGATTCATCCCCGGCAGCGACAAGGAAGAACAATAGCGCGCCGGCCCCCGTCGACATCTGTTGCCCGGCAGTCTTCCGGGGCTTGCCAGCCGTGCCGACTCCCGATCTTCTGTTAAAAAATGATCAGGGGGTGGCAAATGGTCCGGATCCGGCAACGAAACCGGGATGGCCGGTGGCGGGCAACCGAAACCCGGCGGGCAACCGAAACCGCGCGGCGGGCGGAAGTGGGGGAGGGCCGGTCCCATGGTCTATGACCGGCTTGCAAAACCGCCGCTGCCCGTGGTTCTGGCCGCCGCCGCCCAGCATATGGGGCTGATGGCCGTGACGCTGGTGTTTCCGCTGCTGGTTGCCCAGGCGGCGGGGGCCGATGCCGCGATGCAGGGCCATTACATGCAGCTCTGCATGCTGGCGATGGGGGTGGCGACCCTGATCCAGGCCTGGGGCGGGAAGCTGTTCGGGCGGACCGGGATCGGTAGCGGCTTTCTGCTGCCGGCGGTGTTCGCCGCAGCCTATCTGCCGCCGGCACTTCAGGCGGCGCGCATCGGCGGGCTCGAGGCGGTTGCCGGGCTCACGATTGCCGCGGGCCTCGCCCAGATCGTGCTCAGCCGCCTGATCGGCCGTCTGCGGCCCTATCTCTCGATCGAGATCGTGGGCCTGGTGGTGTTCATGATCGGCATCATCCTGGGCATCGTTGCGTTCAAGCTGATGACCGGGATCGGCCGGCCGCAACCGCTTGAACCGCGCGGCACCGGCACGGCGGTTCTGGGACTGGCGGTGATGGTGGGGCTGTCGGTCTGGGGCGGGGCGCGCCTCCGCAATCTGGCCGTGCTGATCGGGCTGGCCGTCGGAAGCATGGCCTATTTCGGCGCCAGCTGGATCATGGGGCTGCCCCTGGTCGATCGCGTGGCTCCGTTTGAAATGATTCGCTGGCCGCTGGTGGTGCCCGATTTCGAGATCACGGCCCTGCCGGGCTTTCTGGTCGGTGCGCTCGCCTGTACGCTCAGGGCCTTCGGTGACATCGTCGCCAGCCAGAAGGCCGGCGATCGCGACTGGAAGCGGCCCGACTATCCCAATATCGAAGCCGGCGTCCTGGCCGACGGCATCGGCAGCGTGTTTGCCGGGCTGATCGGGACGTTCGGAACCAATACCTATTCCGCCAGCGTCGGCCTTTCCGTCGTCACCGGCATTCGGGCGCGCCGGGTTGCCGTCGCCGCGGGGCTGGGTTGGGTGCTGCTCGCCTTCCTGCCCGGCTCCGCCACCTTCGTGCTGGCGATTCCGCCCGGCGTGCTGGGGGCGGCGCTGCTCTTTGCGTCGTGCTTCGTGGTCCTGGCGGGGATCTCCATCCTGGGCCAGCGCATGCTGGACGCCCGGCGGACCCTCGTCATCGGCATCGGCCTGCTGCTCTGGGTCTCGTTCGATCAGATGCCCGGCTTCTATGCCGACAATCTGCCCGAGATTTTGCAGCCGGTGGTGACCTCGTCCCTGGTGCTCGGCCTGCTGACCGCGCTGGTGTTGAATGCGGCCCTGCGGATCGGCAGCCGGACGACCCGGCAATTCGCCTGGAGGCCAGCCGACGGCTTTGCACCGCTGCGTGATTTTTTGCGCGAAGGCGGCGAGGCCGGCGGCGTGCGCGCCGATGCCATGCTGCGGCTCGTCCAGCTGGCCGACGAATTCAGCCATGCAGCCCCGGCGCTCGCCGGCGAAAGCCCGATCGCGGTGACCACGCGCATGGATGAATACCGCCTGGAAGTGTCGCTGAGCTGGACGGGGACGGCGCTCGAACCCGGGCCGCAGCCAAGCCTTGAGGATCATGTCGACGAAGACGGGGTGATGAACGGCGTCGTGCTGGCGCTGATGACACGCCTCGCCGACCGCCTGGTCCGCCGGCGCCTGCCCGACGGCCGGCATGAAATTCTGTGTGTCGTGGAACAGTGAGGGTCGCGCTCGTACAATCGGACATGCCCTGATGACAACCAGGCCCACTCAACGGGCCGCAGGGAGGCGGGAGGGAAAGTCCATGCACAAATCCATGCTCACCTCGGATGGCGCTACCATCCGCTATGTCGACGAGGGGGCCGGCGAGGTGCTGATCCTGCTGCATGGCTGGGCGCAGTCGGCGGCGATGTTCCGGCATCAGATCGCGGAGTTCGCCGGCACCCGGCGGGTGATCGCGCCCGATTTTCGTGGGCATGGCAGCTCGCCCGACTGTGCGCACGGTCATCGCATCTACCGTTTTGCAGCCGATCTGGCCGAGCTGATCGAGCGGGAAAACATCCGGCGGGCGACTGTTCTGGGCTGGTCGATGGGGGCGTCGGTGCTCTGGGCCTATGTCGATCTTTTCGGCACCGGGCGGATCGACCGCTGCGTCTTCGTCGACGAGCCCGCCTCGGTGATGCGGCAGGCCGGTATGACCGACGACGAAGCGGCTGATGCCGGCGCCCTGTTCGATGCCGCGACCATGATCGGCATCGCAAGCCAGCTGGCGGGGCCCGACAGTGCGGCGGCGCGGGAGGCCTTTCTCGACGGCATGATCACGCCGGGGATCCCGTCGGAGCTGCGGCGTTTCCTGCTGGACGAAAATCTGAGGCCGGCGGCACGCAGCATCGCCGCGCTGTTCGCGGATCATTGTTCGATCGACTGGCGCGACGTGTTCGCGCGGTTCGACGTTCCGGTGCTGGTGATCGGCGGCCGGGTCAGCCATGTCGACATCCGCTCGCAGATCTGGATCCGCGACCGGTTGCCCGAGGCCGAACTGGTGATCCTTAACGAAGCCGATGGCGGGGCGCATTTCCCGTTCATTGAGGCGCCGGAGGTTTTCAACGCCGTGCTCGCAGGCTTCCTCGGCACCCCGGCCGCCGCCGCCGGGGCAGCCTGAACGGGCACGTCCGTAGTCGATCGACCGCACGGAACACTCGGTTTCGCTGTTCGTTGCTCCCGACCCGATACCACTTCCGGTATCGGCGATCGAGGAGGTCTTATGACGGAGGTAACCGGCCGGAAGGCGGCCGTGCGCGCCGCCGATCTGCAAGGTGACGAGGCATCGGGCAGCACGCGGCGTGCCCTGGCGGAACTCGCCCTGGCGATGGTCCTGTTCGGCTCGGCGACGCCGGTCGCCCGGATCGTGACCGCGGCGATGCCGGTCTTCGTGGCCGGCAGCCTGCGGGCGGTGATCGGCGCCCTGCTGCTGTTGCCGGTGATCATCCGGCGGCGCAAGGCGCTGGCCGCGATCGACCGGCGGAGCTGGTGGCTGATCGTCTTCATTTCGGCCTTCGGCATGGTCGGCTTTACCGTCTTCATGCTCTACGGCATGCAGATGGTCTCGGGCATCGAAGGCTCGGTGGTGATGAGCACCACGCCCGCGGTGACGGCGCTCGCCTCGGTTCTGGTGCTGAAGGATCGGGTGAGCTGGCGGACGGTGGTTGCGGTGGCGCTGGCGGTGGCGGGCGTCCTGGTGCTGCAGTTGGGCGCCGGCGGCGTTGCGGGCGAGGGGGCCGGTGGTGGCGGCCAGGGCGGCCAGGGGGGCAATGGCGGTAGTGGCGGGCCGGGCTGGATCGGCATGCTGCTGGTCTTCGCCGCCGTGTGCTGCCAGGTCGCCTATACCCTGCTCGGCAAGCTGGCGGCGCAGCGGGTGGATCCGGTGCTCGTCGCGGCGCTCTCGGCCTGGATGGCGCTGATCGTCTTCCTGCCGCTGGCGCTCTGGCAGCTGCCCGATTTCACCCCGCGCGCGGTGGCGGGCGAGGCCTGGGCGGCGGCGGTCTGGTACGGTGCCGGCACCCTCGCCATGGGCAACTGGCTCTGGTATGCCGGGCTGGCCCGGGTGCAGGGGGCGGTGGCGGCGGGCTTCATGGCGCTGATGCCGATGTCGGCACTGGTGCTGTCCTACATCCTGCTGGGAGAGCCGTTCCGCATGGTGCATCTGGCCGGCTTTGTGGTGGTGCTGGCCAGCGTGCTGATGATCTCGTGGGAGCATGCGCGCATGGCCCGCCGGGCGGTGACCCGGGCCGCGCAGGCGGATCGGGCGGGCGACGAGGAGAGCGAGGTGGTCCGCGGCTGATCGCATGGGCCGCCCGCACCGTCTGCGCCCTTGCCAAACCCGCCCGGTCGTGGTTCTCTCCGCTCCACCGGGCGGTGGCCGGCGCGATGGTCCGGCGGCACCGCCCCGACCCTCAGGAGGCGCGATGACCGACCGCATCCTGATCCTCGACTTCGGCAGCCAGGTGACGCAGCTGATCGCGCGCCGTGTGCGCGAGGCGGGGGTCTATTCCGAAATCAAGCCGTTCAGCGTCGATTCCGCGTGGATCGAGGCTTTCGCACCCGCAGGCGTGATCCTGTCGGGCGGCCCCGCATCGGTGACCGAGGCGGCGACGCCGCGCGCGCCGGACGTGGTCTTCCGTCTGGGCGTGCCCGTGCTCGGCATCTGCTATGGTCAGCAGACCATGGTCGATCAGCTGGGCGGCCGGGTGGAAGCCGATGATCACCGCGAGTTCGGCCGCGCCTATGTCGATGTCCGCGATGCCTGCCCGCTGTTCGACAGCGTCTGGGCACCGGGCGAGCGCCATCAGGTGTGGATGAGCCATGGCGACCGCGTGACCGCGCTGCCCGAGGGCTTCCGCGTGGTCGGCACCTCGGACGGCGCGCCCTTCGCCGCCATTGCCGACGATACCCGCCGCTTCTTCGGCGTGCAGTTCCACCCCGAGGTGGTGCACACCCCCGATGGGGCGAAGCTGATCGGTCATTTCGTCCGCGACATCTGCGGCTGCCCCGGCGACTGGACCATGGCCGCCTTCCGCGAGAGCGCGATCGCGCGCATTCGCGAGCAGGTGGGCCGCGAGCGGGTGATCTGCGGCCTGTCGGGCGGCGTCGACAGCGCGGTTGCGGCCAAGCTGATCCACGAGGCGATCGGCGACCAGCTGACCTGCGTCTTCGTCGACACCGGCCTGCTGCGTTCGGGCGAGGCCGAACAGGTGGTCGACCTGTTCCGCGGCGCCTTCAACATCCCGCTGGTCCATGTCGATGCCGGCCCGCTCTTCCTCGAAAAGCTGGCGGGCGTGGACGATCCCGAGCGCAAGCGAAAGATCATCGGCGCGACCTTCATCGACGTGTTCGAGGCGGAAGCGAAGAAGATCGGCGGCGCCTCGTTCCTGGCCCAGGGCACGCTTTATCCCGACGTGATCGAATCGGTCTCGTTCACCGGCGGCCCGAGCGTGACCATCAAGTCGCATCACAATGTCGGCGGCCTGCCCGAGCGCATGAACATGAAGCTCGTCGAGCCGCTGCGCGAACTGTTCAAGGACGAGGTCCGCGACCTCGGCCGCGAACTGGGCCTGCCCGACGGCTTCGTCGGCCGCCATCCCTTCCCGGGACCGGGCCTCGCCATCCGCGTGCTGGGCGCCGTGGCCGAAGACCGCCTCGCCATCCTGCGCAAGGCCGACCGGATCTATCTTGAAGAGATCCGCAATGCCGGCCTTTACGACGCGATCTGGCAGGCTTTCGCGGTGCTGCTGCCGGTCCGCTCGGTGGGCGTGATGGGCGACGGCCGCACCTACGACAATGTCTGCGCGCTGCGCGCCGTCACCTCCACCGACGGCATGACCGCCGACAGCTACCCCTTCGACCACGCCTTCCTGAGCCATGTGGCGCACAGGATCATCAACGAGGTCAAGGGCATCAACCGGGTGACCTATGACGTGACGTCGAAGCCGCCCGGAACGATCGAGTGGGAGGGAGGGGTCGCGGCTTCTGACAGATCGCTGGACTGAGGGAAACCGCCGGGGCGAAAGCTTTGGCGGTTTTTCTTCGGCCAGGACTCACCGCCCTCCAGAACAATTTGCTCCTGCTCCACCAGGGTGTGATCGTCGGCTTCATCGGGCCCATCAGCGAAAGACCGTCGTCGCCGCTTGGTGCCAGTAGAGCTGATCCCGAGGCCGATATAGCACTGCTATAGACTCGATCCTATAGCGGTGCTATAGTCCGAAAACGGTCAGGAGGGCGGCACCCGATATGGATACGAAGACGGCACTGGTGGCGGCGGTCCTGACGCTGATCGAGAAGGAGGGCGCTGCGGCTTTCTCGACCCGGGCGGTCTGCGACATCGCGAAGGTGACGGCGCCCACCCTTTATCATCATTTCCGGAGCGCCGACGGTCTGTTGAGCGCGGCGATCGCCGAAGCGTTCGAACAGTTCCTGTCATCGAAGAGGGCGGCCATCCGGTCGACGGATCCGGTCGCGGCGCTGATCGAAGGCTGGGACAACTATGTCGGCTTTGCCGCGGCGCGCCCGCGCCTTTACGCGGCGATGATGGCGCGGTTCCTCTCGGGCGCCGATCTGCCGGCGGCGCGGGAGGGACAGGCCATGCTGCGCCAGCGCATCGCGCAGATCGAGGCTGCCGGCCGGCTGGCGATTGCGCCCGAGGCGGCCGTTCAGGTCATCTGGGCCTCGGCCAATTCCGCGGCACTGCTGTTCCTTGGCACCACGCTTCAGCCCGGCGTCGATATGGGCACCCCCGATCCCGTCACCATCGCCCGGCTGCGCGATGGCGCCGTGCAGGCGATCTGCACCCCGGCTCTACCGGAGTAGACGCATGAAAATCTTTGTGACCGGCGGGTCCGGCTTTCTCGGCGCGCGCCTTATCCCCAGGCTGATGGCGGAAGGCCACGAGGTGCTGGCCATGGCCCGCTCTCCATCGGCCGATGGCAAGCTGCGGGCGCTTGGGGCGGTGCCGGTTCGCGGCGACATGAACAATCCCGGCGACATGGCAATGCCGCCGGTCGACGCGGTCATCCATCTGGCGGCTCACTTCCGCTTTGCCGGTCCGCGCGCGCCATACTTCCGCGTCAATGTGGACGGCACGAAAGCGCTGTTGAAGGCCGCGCGGGCAGCGGGGGCGTCATCCTTCATCTATCTGACGGCGGCGGCCGTCATCATGGACGATCATGGCTCGCCGATCCGCAATGCCGACGAGCGGGCGCCGACCTTTCCGAAGAGTTTCTCGCCCTACATCGCCAGCAAGGCGACCAGCGAAGCCGGCGTTCTTGCCGCCAGCGGCTCCGGTCTGCGCACCATCGCCATTCGCCCGCCGGGCATCTGGGGGCCGGGCGACGCTTTCAGCCGAAACATCCCGCACGCGATCAGGTCGGGCCGGTTCGCTTTCATCGCGCGCGGCGACTATCCCTATTCCACCTGCCATGTCGACAATGTCGTCGAGGCGCTGATCTGCGCGCTCGACCGGGGCGAGGGCGGTCGGGCCTATTTCATCCGCGATCCCGAGAACACGACCTTCCGCGCCTTCATCGACGGGTTGGCGAAGCTGCAGGGGCTGTCGATCGACACGCTTCGTTCGGTTCCCTATGGGGCGGCCTTCTTCATGGGGCGGATGATGGAACTCGGCGCCCGCGTCAGGCGCTCGGATCAGGATCCCCCGCTGAGCCGAACGATGGTGCGCCTGATCGGCAGCCCGTTCACGATCGACGACAGCGCCGCGCGGCGGGATCTGGGCTATGTCGGCCGGGTCTCGCGTCTGGAGGGGCTGGCCTCTTATGGCGTGGGGCAACCACCCGGCGGCGGCGCGTCCGACGGCTGCCTGACGGATGCGCGATAGGCCGATGGGGTCATCCCGGTTTCGCGCTTGAAGGCGGCATTGAAGACGGATTTGGAATTGAAACCGGCTTCGAGAAGCACGTCCATCAGGCTGTCCTGCCGCGCCGGGTCGCGCAGGATTTCCTGGGCCGCGGCCACGCGCAGGCGCGCGACGTAGTCGTGATAGCCGATGCCGAAGGCGGTGTTCAGGGTCTGGCTGACGTCGTTCGGGCTGGCGCCCACCGCTTCGGCGAGCCGCGAAAGGTTGAGCAGGGGGTCGCGATAGAGCCGGTCCTGCTCCATCACCCGGGTGATGGTGGCGGCGAGTTCCGACCGGTCGGCCTCGGGCAGGGCGGCGCGGCCGTATTTCGGGCGGGTGGGGGCCAGGATCGCCGCCAGCATCTCGCCCGGCGGCGGCAGCATGCGGTCGGGTTGTGCGAGGCCGAGCAGACCGAGGGCGTAGAGGGCCGCCACCTGCACCACCCCGGCCAGGGCGTCGAAGGGGGCGGTGTCGATGCCCGGCATCAGCCCCGCGACCAGGCTGCAGAGATAGGCGAGCCAGGACACACCGATCAGGACGAGCAGGCCGCGCAGCCAGACGAGCCGGCCGGCGAGCGGATCGCCCGGGCGGAGATCCCGGCTGCGGAACCTGACCTCGCGCAGGCTGAGGACCAGGGCGGCCGCGATCAGCATCGCCGACAGAAGATGCACCGTCACAAGCGACAGCGCGGCCGTGACGACCCCCGGATCCGACGCCCCGGCCCGGTCGCTCAGAATGGCGAGCCGGGTGGGGGCGGGCTGGATCAGGAACAGGAGGGCGGCAAGGCCGGCCGTGACGGTGGCTGTGATCCAGGGCCAGTCCCGCCGCTGCAGCCGCCAGGCAGGGTTGAAGATCGCCGCCACATGGCCCCTGAGACAGGGGCCGATGAGTGGAATGAGCAGCAGGCCGGCCCCGGCCACGGCCGGCGCCTGATCCAGCCAGCCGAACCGCAGAGCGGCATCCTCCAGCCCCGACAGGGTGACGGCGCCGATCAGCGTGGCCAGAAACAGGGTCGATGCGCGGCGCAGATCACGGCGCACCACCAGCAGCCCGGCCAGGAGCAGCCCCTGGCCGAGCCCGATCAGAAGAAGAGCGGCAACGAGATCCAACCAGCGCCTCGACCTCAGGAGAGAGAGGCGGAGCGTTCCAGAAAACCACCGATGCCGCAAGAGACCACCTCTTCAGAAGCGCCAGGCGACCCGCGCATAGGCGCTCTGGTCCTGGTCGGTGGTTGCACCCGCCGCGAGACGCAGCGTTGCGTTGGGGCCGAGGCCGATATCGACGCCTGCGCGAAGCTCTCCCGTTCCCTCGGGGCGGGCGAGCGGCCTGGTGATGTCTCTGGCCGAATTGTCGACCAACCGGCCCCGGATATCCCCGTCGAAGCCGGAGAGCCTGTCTTCCCAGGCGAGACTCGCCCAGGGGGTAAGCCAGCCGGTGGCGACATAGCGCAGGTTGAGCCCGGCACCGCCGAGAAGGCCCGAGGTCGAGACCTCGTCGAAGGCCATTTCAAGCCCTGTGCGGCCGTGTTCGGTGAAGGCGCCGATGCGGCTGTCAGACCAGCGCAGCCAGGCTGCCGGCTGAAGGGTGAGGGCACCTGCGGTGACGACATAGCCGGCCGAGATTTCGGCGAAGCGGCTGTCGATATCCGCCTTGTGATCGGCCCGCATCAGCGCCACCGGCATGGTGCGGAACCCCTTCGCCCGTCCGGTCAGCGTGCCGAGGCTTGCGCCCAGGCGAAACCGCCCGAGACGACGCTCGCCGGAGGCGACCCCCGACCAGCCGCCGACATCCGAGGATCCGGGGCTGTCGGCAAGCCTGCCGTCATGGCGGGCGATATCCAGGCGCACGGTCCAGCCAGGACCGTCGGACCAGCCGAGGCCGAGTGCCGCCAGCCCGGCATCGTCGGTGCCCGCGCCGCCATCGGCCGAAACGCTGAAGCCCGGGGCGGGTGCCGGGTCGGCCCAGGCGGCAAAGCGCTCGTCACGGGCCCTGGCTGCGATCTGGTCACCGGCGGTGCGGGCGAAGCTCGTCATCGATTGGGGAAGGGCGTGGGCGGTACCGGCCAGCTGGCCCAGAAGTGCCCGATAATAGTCGGCCTGCAGGCGCTGTCCCGCCTCGGTCAGATGGAGGCCGTCGAAGAACAGATAGGTGTTCTGAACCGCGCGATCGGTCGAGCAGAGGCTGCCCGACGCCTCGTCGTAACACCCATCGGTGACGTTGGTGAAGCCGAGGGCGGCGGCGTGGGCCAGCACATGGTCGAACAGGCGGCTGACCCTGACCGTCACGATGTCGGGCGCCCCCGGCCGGGCGCTCTGGTCGCGGAGGGCGGCCAGCTGATCGGTGCGGTGGCGGTCCAGCACGCCGTGCATGATTGCGTTGAACCGCTCCTGATCCTCGGGCGGGACCAGCCCGGCGAAGGCCGGGGCCAGATGAAAATCGGGCACGTCCTCGACCAGGATGCGGCGGGCCCCCAGATCGGCGAGCCGGTCGAGACCGGCCCCGATATTGCCGATCACCTCGGCTGAGGTCTCGGTGAGGTCGCGGCTGCCCAGATCGCGGATGAAATCATTGGTGCCGATGGCGACCACGAACAGATCGCCGGGCCGGCCCCGCAGGCCGCGCCCGGCAAAGGCGTCGATCTGGGCGCCGAAGCCGGTGCCGGTGACCGGACCTGCAATGTTGTCGTCGCCCGATGTGGCACCGGAAAAGGCGAAGTTCACCTCTCGCGACCCGGCCGCCGCACCGGCCGAGGGCGCGATCCCCGGCACAAGATGCTCGATCCAGACCGGACCGTTCGATTCGCGGCTGAAGCCGTCGGGGGCGTAATAGGGCGATCCGGTGCGGTCGAAGCCCGGCAGCACGTAGAGATTGCCCTGTTCGACCGAGCTGTCGCCGAAGACGAAGCTGCCGGCCAGGGCGGGCCCGGCCAGAAACAGGGAGAGAAGGCCGGCTGCGGCCGGCAGGGATGAGGCAGGCATGGCAGGTTCCCGAGTGGCGCCACCCGATGCGGTGGCTGCCCCTCTTCCTGCCCGAGCCGCCCGGAAACCGTCGTCCGGGCGGGCAAAACCGGACGTCCTGTCTGTCAGACCGGACGTCGCACGCGGCCTCAGCCGCCCATCAGCGCCGCAAACCGCCCCTTGCGCTTCACCAGCTCGTCATGCGTGCCGGCCTCGACGATCCGCCCGCCCTCCAGCACCAGGATCAGCCCGGCCCGGCGGATGGTCGACAGGCGATGGGCGATCACGATGCGGGTGGCGGGCAGGGCCTGGATGGTCTGCATCACCCGCGCCTGGGTGGGGCCGTCGAGGGCGCTGGTGGGTTCGTCCAGCACCAGGACCGGCGGCCGCTGGACCAGGGCACGCGCCAATGCCAGGCGCTGAAGCTGTCCGCCCGAAAGCATGCGGGTCGCATCGGGCAGCATGGTGTGGAGCCCCATGGGCATGGCCGCGACATCCTGGTCCAGGGCGGCGGCGGCCAGGGCGGCCCGTACCTCGTCGGGGCCGGCGTCGCTGATGCCGCGGACGATGTCGAGGATCGATCCCGGAGGCAGGGCCTCGTCCTGGAGCACCGTGCCGATCTGGCGCCTGAGGGCGGTGGGATGCAGGGTGCGGAGATCGTGGCCGTCGACATAGATCGCCCCCGCCCCGGGGGCTTCCAGCCCCAGCAGCAGCCGGACCAGGGTGGATTTGCCGCTGCCGGAGGGGCCGACGATCGCGACCATCTGCCCGGGAGCGACCCGGAACGAGATGTCGGACAGCACCGGCGGCCCGTTTTCATAGGCAAAGCCCACGGCGGCGAAGCTGATCTCGCCCGAAAGCGGCCCCGGATCGGTCAGGCCCGTCGAGGGCGGCGGCACCCGTTCCAGCAGCGGGCGGGCGAACTGCCAGCCGGGCAGCATCATCCAGGCACCCAGCAGCGCCCGCAGGAATTGCGACAGCCCGCCCGCCATCAGGCCGAAGGCGGTGGCGATGGCGGCAATGGCGGCGATGGACAGGGCTGGTGCGCCCTCGGTCGTCTCGGCCAGCCCCTGCATCACCGCGAACAGCGCCGCCGTGGCCAGGATCGGGAAGGCAGCCTGCCAGCTTTCGAACAGATTGCCGATCCGCCGCGCCCGGACCGAGCGGTCGCGCATGGCGGCAAAACGATCGGCCCAGCGCAGCACGGCCCGGTCTTCCGCCGCGGCGCTGCGCAGCTTGACCATGGCGTTGATCATCTGCAGCAGCTGGGCATCCGCGGTGCCGATCAGCTCCTCGCCATTGCGATAGGCACGCGCCTGGGCATGGCCGGCGACAAGGCCGATCAGAAGGTGCACCCCCGCCAGACCGGCGGCGAGCCCGGCCAGAAGCGGGCTGTGCCAGGCGATGACGGCGAGCGACGAGATCAGCATGCCGAGTGTGCTGCCGCTCAGATAGAGCATCTGGCGGAAGCCCGAAATGCTGCCGAGCCCTGCCCCGAGCTGGGCCGCGAGGAAGGCGGCCGGGCGCGATCTCAGGAATGGCAGGGGCAGGGCGATGATCCGCGCCCAGGCACGATCGAACAGCCCGGCATCGCCGCGCATGGCGATCCGTTCCCGCGCCGCCTCGGTGGCGACCTGGATGAGGTAGCCGGCGCCGGCGACCAGCAGCATCAGCAGCCCGATCTGGACCAGCGCCCCGCGCAGCGCCGCCGGCACCAGCAGCCCGAAGACCAGGCCGGTGACGATCGGCAGGATCTGGCCGATCAGGCTGCCGATCAGCGTCGCGGCCAGGAAGACCAGACTGTCGGGTCCGGCCCTGGTCAGGCCGGCGGCCATCATGGCGGCCAGTCCGGTCTGCCGGGGCAGGGGCCGGAAGATCTGGAAGGCCGCGGGCGCGATGTCGGCGGCAGATGCAGCCGTGACCCGTCGTCGGGCGCCGTGGCGGTCGATCATGTCGTAATGTCCGCCGCGCCAGACGAGCCCCACCGGCCGGCCTTGATGGCGGGCCAGCAGCAGGCCCGCCTCCTGCCGCCACCACCTGTCGGGCAGCTCTATCTGGCGGAGCAGCAGGCCCGAGGCGCGGGCGATCTCGTCCAGCCCGGGCAGCCGGTCCATCTGCGCGCGCCGGGCCGTGGCCGGCCGCCGGACCGCCACGCCCAGTTCGCGGCCGAGCAGGCGCAGCACGTCGAGCAGACCGTCGCCACCATCGGCTTCGGCGAGCGGCGGTACCCGGTTGCCGAGCAGCCCGGCGAAGCGCGCCAGGGTCTGCCGATGGTCCTGGGCCGCCGCATGATCGCGGGCGCGGATCCGGTTCAGCTCGTCGGCCTCGGCCAGTCCGCGCAGGACCGGCAGCAATTCCGCCACCGCCGCCCCCCAGGCGGCGAGCGCATCCGGCCAGTCCGGTCGGGCCAGGCCGTCGGCAAAGGGCAGCAGGTCGATATGCGCGGCATCGTCGAGCGTCAGCCAGCTGCCCGCGGGCAGGGGGACGAGCCCCGAAAACGGCTCCAGGCCGCAGAACCGGGCCCGGGCCCCGGCCGGCAGCTGCACCCAGGTGATGCCGGCGGTGGCGCCGATCACCAATCCGGCACCGAGCCGGACAGCCGTCGCCCGCTGGCCGGTGGTGACCAGATCCGGCACCGGTCGGGGCTCGATCATCCGGCCGAGCCCGCCGCCCAGAGCGGTCAGCCAGCCGGCGATGCCGGCGGTGAAGTCGGGCAGGCCGGCACTGTTGCGCCAGAGCGCGTCGGGGATCTGCCAGATCAGCGTGACGGCGTCGCCGACCGCGATCAGATGCTCGGCCCCGAGCAGGGATGGCGCCGCGCCGAACAGCAGGCCGCCGCTTTCGATCCGGCCGACCGCCATGCGGGCCGTCGGGCGTTCCGAGGACAGGGCGAAGAGGTCGACCGGCCCGCCCATGACCAGATAGCAGCTGCCCGGCCGGTCCAGCACCAGGGGGCGTTCGGTCACGGGGCGCGGCGGCGGCGGCGGTGGTGGTTGCGTGGCGGCGGGCCGATCCATCCGGCTCACCCCTCGGCCATCAGCTGCAGGAAGGGGCCGGGGCGGGAGAGCAGGGCCTCGGGCGTGCCCTCCTGCACGATGACGCCCCGGTCCATCACGATCACGCGGTCGCAGTCACGGATGGCGCTGAAGCGGTGGGCGACGATGATCATGGTCGCGCCCAGCCGGCGCAGACCGGCATGCAGCTTCGTCTCGGTTTCGTTGTCGAGAAAGGCTGTGGCCTCGTCGAGGATCAGAATGCGCGGCTCGCGGACCAGGGCACGGGCGATCTCGATCCGGGCACGCTGGCCGCCGGACAGATCGGTGCCGCCCTCGGCGAGATGGCCGCCATAGCCGCCGGGGCGGCGCAGGATGACGTCGTGGATCAGCGCCATGCGGGCAGCCTCGACGATCCGCTCGTCGGGCAGGGACGGGTCCCAGAGCGCGATGTTGTCGCGGATGCTGCCCTCCAGGATCGCGGCACGCTGATCGACATAGGCGAGCGACTGGCGCAGCCGCGCCCGCGGGATCGCGGTCATCGCCGTACCGTCGATCAGGATCTCGCCCGCCGCCGGCGGATGAATGCCGGCGATCAGCGCCGCCAGGGTCGACTTGCCCGAACCGGAGGCCCCGACGATGCCCAGCCGTTCGCCGGGGTTGAGCGAGAGGTTGAGATCCCCGATCAGCGGCGCCGCGGCCGGGCCATAGCCGGCGCTGACATCCCGAAGCTCGATCGCACCGATCAGGCGGCCGGAGGTCGTGTCGGGGCTGTCGGGCGTCGGGGCGAATTCGGGCGCCGTGGGGTGGCGCAATGTGTCGTCCAGAACCTGGATATAGGCCTGACCATCCTGGATCCGGGCACCGAGCTGGACCAGCTGGGCCATCGGCGCCAGGAAGCCCGCCATCAGGGCCTGAAAGGCGATCAGCATGCCGAGGGTCAGTTCGCCGCGGATCACCATGTCGGCCCCGATCACCAGCACCAGCCCGCCCAGTGCGAGACTGGTGAGGCCGGGCAGGGCGGTCAGCCGCATGCGCCGCCGGGCCAGCCCCTGGCGGAGGTTCAGCACCCGGGCAGACATGGCCGACAGCCGCGCGCGGAACAGATCCTCGAGCCCCGCGGCCTTGTAGGCCTCGATCATGCCCAGCCCCTGCCTGGCGAAGCCGGCCTGCATGGTGCCGGCGACCACCATCCGCCGGTTGTCGTCGGCGAGCGCGCGCGAGGATCGGGTGAGCAGGACGAGATTGACCGCAGCCCCCGCCGCGACCAGCAGGCCGAGCCCGGGGGCATAGAACATCATGGCGGCCAGATAGGCGGTCGCCGTCAGCAGGTTCAGCAGCACCGCGCCGACATCGCCGGCGATCAGCTGAGCCAGCCGGTCGTTCAGCATCACCCGGCTCGCCACCTCGCCCGGATGGCGCTGGGCGAAATAGAGCAGGGGCAGGCGGATGACATGGCCGACGAAACCGGCTGCACCCTGAAGCGCCAGCCGGGTTTCGAGCCGCAGCAGGGCTTCGCGCTGCAGGAAGGTGAGTGCGGCCATCAGCACCGCCGCCAGCCCCATGCCCAGGATCAGCGGCCAGAGCCAGGTTGCGAAGCGGTTGACCAGAATCTGGTCGATGAAGATCTGGGCGAAGACCGGCACCAGCAGCCCCGGCACCACCAGGGCGAGCGAGACCATCAGGATGAAGCCGAAGGCATCGCCGGCACCGTGGAGCCGCCGGGTGAGCCCGCGGACAAGCGAGGGGCGGCTGCCCCGGTGTCGGAAGCCGGGGCCGGGCTGCATGAACAGCACGATGCCGGTGAACATGCGGTCGAATTCGGCGACGCCCACCTCCCGCGGGCCGGTGGCGGGGTCGTTCAGCCGGACGCGGTCGCCGCTGAAGCCTTCCACCACCAGGAAGTGGTTCATGCCCCAATGGATGATCGCCGGCAGCTCGCGGGTGCGGAGATCGGCCGGTTCCAGCCGCTCGGCCTGGGCCTCCAGCCCCATCGCGCGGGCGGCGCGCAGGATGGCGAGTGCGGAACTGCCGTCGCGGGAGACATTGCAGGCCAGGCGCAGTTCTTCCAGCGTCACCCAGCAGCCATGATGCCCCAGAATGATGCCGAGCGCCGCCGCCCCGCATTCTGCGGCCTCCATCTGCAACAGGGTGGGGGTACGCCTCCGCCGGCCGGACATTCAGCGGCCGTCGCGCGGCACGTCCGGGCCGGCATACTGGAGCGCAGGGATGGCGAGGGCGAGCAGCGGCCCCGACCGGATGGTGAAGCGCAGCTCGGCCAGCGTTCCGGGCTCGATCCGGGGCGGATGGGCGCGGGGAGACGACCAGAGCGGGCGATCCGGCCGTGCCGGGTCGGGGTCGATCGCCACCGTCACCTCGAAGGGCGCGCCCATGCCGTCCTGGAAGGTCTGCACCAGCCGGTCGTTCTGCAGGGTCTTGAGCATGCCGGCACTGCTGGCGGGCACGTCGCTGACATGCACCACATGGCCGCGCAGAAAGCCGTGTTCCTCGCGCCGTGTGGTGGTGGGCGAAATCTCGACCGGCTGCCCCGCGCGGATTTTCTTGCCGTCGGCCGCGGTGACATAGGCAGTGACATAGGGCAGGGTGCCTCTGCCATCGGCCGGCTCCGCCTGCCGCTCCAGGGTGACCATGGCGGTGCCGGGCTGGACCATCTGGCCGATATTGACCTTGGCTTCGACCACCCGCCCGGCGAAGGGGGAGCGCACCGTGCTGGTGCGGGCCAGCTGCCGATCCAGGGCCGCCAGTTCCCGCTCGGCCTCGGCGAGCCGCCGTTCGGCTTCCAGCCGCGCCTTTTCGCGCTCGGTCGCCTGGAGGGCGGCTTCGGCCTGCATGGCGACCCGCTCGTCGCGGGCATCGGCGATGCTGCTTTCGACCGCCAGCACTTCCTGATCCACCTGCAACAGCCGGTCGCGGGTGACATTGCCGGTCTTGAGCAGGCGGCGAAGATTGGCCTGCTGGTCGCGGAGGGCGGCACCGCGCAGCTCCAGCGCCTGGATCCGCTCTGCCAGAGAGGCTTCGCGGGCGGCGCGCAGCCGGGCGCGATTGGCGTCGTCGGCCGCCTGGAAGCGGATCAGATCGTCGCGGAATCTGAGTGTATCGGCACGTTCGGCACGGGCGATATCGCGCTTCAGCTCCAGATCCGGCTGGGCGATACGGGCGACCACGGCCCCCTCCGCCACCGGCGTGCCCGGGGCGGCATCGAGTGCCAGCACCTGGCCGGCCGCGTCGGCCACCACGTCGATCATGCCGCCCGGGGCGAGCAGGATGCCCTGTCCGGTCACCGAGACCGGCACCCGGAAGAGGGCGCTCCACACCAGCGCCCCCAGGATCAGGGCAACCAGAAACAGGCCGCCCGCCCAGAGGCGCGGCCGCATGACGCCGAGCGCGTCGCGGTACTGATTTGAGGTCGCTGACGAGTTGACGGCAGCCGGGCGGAAGAGCGCGCTCACCCGTCAAGGCCCCCGCAGCGGATCGGCCGGCCGGTCGCGGCGTATCAACGCATATTGCCGATGATGTTGTTGAAATTGTTCTGCATGCTGTTCATGAACTGCTGCATCAGCGCTATCGCTTCGTTGCGCTTGTCGGTCATGGCCTGCAGGGCCGCCATCTCCATGTCCTGGGCGGCCGTGACCGTGGTGATGCGGTCCTGCAGCAGGCCGGTGATCGCATCCATGTCCGCAGAATCGATGCTGCCGTCGTCGATCCGTTCCTGATCCAGGCCCAGATCGGCGGCGAGGGCGCCGAGCGTGGTCTCCTGGCCCATATGATGGACGAGCGTGTCGGTCGACAGCGGGCCCTGGTCCTCCAGCACGTCGCCCAAACCGTCCAGTTCCTGCAGGGTGCCGTTCATCTGGGCGAGCTGGGTGTTGCGCTCCTGGATTCCATCCATCTGCTGCTGCAGGCTGGTATCCAGCTGACCCTGCCTTTCCTGCTGCACCATGGCCAGGATCTGGTTCACATCCATATTGGACAGATCCATGGAGATGAAGTTCAGGCCGCCCGACGAGCCGCCCGTCACTTTCGCCAGATCCTCGTCCGCGACGATGGTCGACGGCTTGTTCTCTTGCGTCATGTCTGCCTCCCGGTCAGCACCCGATCTCGTCAGCGTCCGATCTCGTGCGGTCACTATGCGGGACATGAGATGCGCCAGTCAATCCAGGGTAATGGGGCTGGTCAACGGCGGGTGACCACGCCGGTGCGCAGACAACGCCGGAAGATACGGTAAGTATCAGTGTATGATTCTGCACCAGTACACATCCGATGTGGTTTGTGACCGCCGTCACGTCTCTCGATGTGGCGGCGGCCGAGCCGGGGTCTCAGACCTTCATTGATCTGAGCCGGAGTGCGTTGCCGATGACGCTCACCGACGACAGCGCCATGGCGGCGGCGGCGATGACGGGTGACAGCAGCAGGCCGAACACCGGATAGAGCACGCCCGCTGCCACCGGAATGCCGGCGGCGTTGTAGATGAAGGCGAAGACGAGGTTCTGACGGATATTCGTCATGGTGGCCTGGGACAGGCGGCGCGCCTTCACGATGCCGTTGAGATCGCCCTTGAGCAGGGTGATGCCCGCACTTTCGATCGCAACATCGGTGCCCGACCCCATGGCGATGCCGACATCGGCGGCGGCGAGCGCCGGGGCGTCGTTGACGCCGTCGCCAGCCATCGCCACCACCCGGCCCTCGGCCTTCAGCCGCTGGACAATTTCGGCTTTGCGGTCCGGCAGGACATCTGCCTCCACCTCGTCGATGCCGATACGCCGGGCGACGGCCTCGGCGGTGGTCCGGTTGTCACCGGTCAGCATGACGATGCGGATGCCGTCTGCATGGAGCGCCGTCAGCGCATCCGGCGTCGTCTGCTTGACGGGATCGGCGATGGCGAAGACACCGGCGGCGCGACCGTCCACACCGATATAGATCGCTGTCGCACCGTCATGGCGCAGGCTATCCGCCTGATCGGAGAGGGAGGAGGTGTCGATGCCCTCTTCCCCTAGAAAGGCCGCATTTCCGAGCACGATCCGCCGTCCTTCGACGATCCCGCGGGCCCCCTTGCCGGTGGGCGACAAGAATGCCGTGACCTGGGGTGGCCGGATGTGTCTGGCCTCGGCTGCCGCCACGATCGCCTGTGCCAGCGGATGTTCCGAGGCGGCCTCGACGGCAGCCGCAAGGCGCAGAATATCGGCCTCGTCGTGGTCCGGTGCGGCGGCGATATGCGTCACCGCCGGACGGCCTTCGGTCAGTGTGCCGGTCTTGTCGACCACCAGGGTATCGACCTTCTCCATCCGTTCCAGCGCTTCGGCGTTCTTGATCAGCACGCCGGCGGCGGCGCCCTTGCCGACACCCACCATGATGGACATGGGCGTGGCCAGACCAAGGGCACAGGGGCAGGCGATGATCAGAACCGAGACGGCGGCGATCAACCCGTGGGCCAGGCGCGGTGACGGACCCCAAAGCCCCCAGGCGGCGAAGGCGAGCAGCGCCATCACGATGACGATAGGGACGAACCAGCCCGACACCTGATCGGCCATGCGCTGGATGGGGGCCCGGGAGCGCTGGGCATCCGCCACCATCTGCACGATGCGTGCGAGCATCGTATCCCGGCCGACTTTTTCGGTGCGGATGATCAGGGCACCCGTCTGGTTGAGCGTTCCGCCGACGACCCGGTCACCGGCGCTGCGGCCGACCGGCATCGATTCGCCGGTCACCATGGATTCGTCCACTGAGGAGCGGCCGTCTTCGACGATGCCGTCCACGGGGACGGTTTCACCCGGCCGCACCCGCAGACGGTCGCCGATGGCGACGTCTTCCACCGCAATATCGGCCTCGGCACCATCGGCCCCGATCTGCCGCGCCGTCTTTGGGGTGAGGTTCAGAAGGGCGCGGAGGGCGCCCGAAGTGCGCTCACGGGCGCGCAGTTCCAGCACCTGGCCCAGCAGGACCAGGACGGTGATCACCGCCGCCGCTTCGAAATAGACCGCGACGGTGCCGTCGGCGCCGCGAAACGCCTCGGGAAAAACGCCCGGTGCCAGGGTGGCGACGACGCTGTAGGTCCAGGCGACCCCCGTTCCCATGGCGATCAGGGTGAACATGTTGAGGCTGCGATTGACGATCGAGGACCAGCCACGACGGAAGAACGGCCAGCCCGCCCACAGCACCACCGGGGTGGCCAGGATGAACTGGATCCAGACCGACACCCCGGCCGGGACCAGGCGATGCAGGGCGGGCACGAGATGGGCCCCCATTTCCAGCAGGAAAACCGGGATCGCCAGCAGAAGACCGAACCGGAAACGTCGGGTCATATCGGCCAGTTCGGGGCTGGGGCCGCTTTCGGCGGTGACCATCAGCGGTTCCAGCGCCATCCCGCAGATCGGGCAGCTGCCGGGGCCGTCCTTGCGGATCTCGGGATGCATGGGACAGGTCCACACGGTGCCGGGCGGGGCGTCGATCGCCCCGGCCTTTCCGGCCGCGTGCATGTGCCCGTGCCCGTGCATGTGATGGTGGGAATGGTCGTGATGCGATTGATGGTGATCGGACATGATGACGATGGCCCCCTTTCGTGTTCCGGGCGCAAAACCGGCGGTATGACGGGATGGACGATGCCCTGAGGGGCGTCGTCCTTCGGTCAGGCCAGAGGTCGCGGCGGACCGGGGGGCGGAGAAAGTGCGATGCCGTCCGGTAAGGGGTCGCTGCGCGCGGGCAGGAGAATGGCCGCAACGGTGCGGATCATGCCGCCGTCGAGGCCCGGCGGCGTCGGGCAGCCCAGGCGACAGATGCCCAGGCGACAAATGCCCAGGCGACAAATGGATGTGGGGCAGGGCTGCGCGTGCGGGGAGGTCTGGCCATCCATGATCGACGATCTGCCGGAGAGGTGGTCGGGGCCGCCGATGATCGGATGTTCCCCCGCGGCCGGCGGCAGGCCGTGATCGCAGCACGCGGCCAGCGGCCCGGTGATCGAGGCCAGCAGAAACACGAGCACCAGAAGGCTCTGAACCAGCATGCCGGCCCGGGCGTGTCGGCGAGGGCGGTCCGTCACGGGTGCGGTCCCTTCAGATGCAGGGCGCCGGCGGATCCGCGGGACATTGCATATGCGTTGACCATTCCGCCCTGAGGCGGCGGTGTCAAGCAGGGCTTGGTGATTTGTTCTTGATATGTTCGGATCCGGCTGAGAGGATGAGGGCCCCCGATATGATGATGGAGGTCTCCGATGACCCTCCCGGCAGCTGATCCCGGCCGCGTCTTCCGCAGGCTCCACGAGGCGCCCGGCGCCTTCATCCTGCCCAATCCCTGGGATGCGGGCACCGCGCGGATCCTGGCGGCGATGGGCTTCCCGGCCCTTGCGACCACCAGCGCCGGCATGGCCTTTTCCGCCGGCCAGCCGGAAGGCGTGGCCGGGCGCGCGCAGGTTCTGGCGCATTGTCGGTCGATCGTCGACGCGACGGCGCTGCCGGTCTCGGCCGATCTGGAGAAGGGGTTCGGCGATGATCCGGACAGCGCTGCCGAACCCGTCCGGGCCGCGGCGGCGGCCGGGCTTGCCGGCTGCTCGCTTGAAGATCACACCGGCGACAGGTCGCAGCCGATCTATGACCATGGGCTCGCGGTCGAGCGCATTGCCGCTGCGGCAGAGGCCGCCCGCGGGCTGGATCGGGATTTCGTGCTGACGGCGCGGGCCGAGAATTTCATGTGGGGTCGCCCGGATCCGGACGACACCATCCGCCGCCTTCAGGCCTTCGAAGCGGCCGGTGCCGACGTCCTCTATGCGCCGGGCCTGCCGGATCTGGAGGCGGTGCACAGGGTCTGTGCCGCCGTGAGCCGGCCGGTCAATGTGGTGATCGGCATCGCGGGCATGGCGGCTTCGGCCGATGAACTGGCTGCGGCAGGCGTGAAGCGGATCAGCCTGGGGTCGACCCTCGCCCGGCTCGCCTTCGGTGCCTTCGTCCGGGCCGCGCGCGAGATGCGCCGCGACGGCAGTTTCGGCTTTGCCGGCCAGGCCATGCCTTTCGCGGAGCTGGAAGGCTTCTTCCGCGATCCGCCCGACGCGTCGGCCCGGCCGGCATAGAGACCGCCCCGGGTCAGCCGCGGCCGCGTTCATACACCCCGACCAGCCCGGCTTCGGCGAGCATATGCGGCCGGGCGGCGGCCCCTTCCTCCAGCCCTGTCCGATTGGCGGGCAGGTCGAACACGGCCCAGTGGCGGAAGGTGCCGCCCGGGGCATCGGGGTCTTCGACGATCAGCAGGAAGCTTCGGGTGCCCTCGGGCGGGGCCTGCCAGTCGAGGGGTGGCGTCAGACATTGCCCGCCAGGGCCGAGGGCGGCCGACCCAGCAGGCGCCGGACCATGGTCGAGAAGGCGGCCGGGCTGTCATAGCCCAGATCCAGCGCCACGGTGGTGACCGGCTGGCCGGCGGCGAGTCTGGAGAGGGCCGCCATCAGACAGGCCTGGCGACGCCAGGCCCCGAAGGAGAGGCCGGTCTGGCTGCGGAAGAAGCGGGTGAAACTGCGCGGGCTCATCGCCAGCCGGCGGGCGATGTCGTCGGGGCGGATGCGGATATCGGGGGCACGCAGGATCTCGCGGCAGAGCGCGCCGAGGCGCGGATCCGGCGGCAGCGGCGCGAAGACCGGCAGCACCGGGGCGGCGGCAAGCTCGTGCAGGATCAGCCCGATCAACGCCCCGTCGCGGCCCGCCTGATCATAGAGGGCGGGCAGTTCCGCAGCAGAGAGCAGCAGCTGGTGGAGCAGGGGCGAGACGGTCAGCACCTCGCAGATCGCCGCCGGACGCGGCGCTGCCGCCGGTTCGATGTACAGGCTGCGGGTCGCGACCCCCACCATCCGCACCGCATGGCGGGCGCCGGCGGGGACCCAGACCCCGGCATGCGGAGGCACCACCCAGGCACCATCGGCGGTCTCCACCTCCATCAGCCCGGTCATGCCGTAGAGAAACTGCGCGCGGCGATGGGTGTGGGGCGGCAGCTGCGCCCCGTGCGGATAGTCGGTGCCGATCGCCAGCACCGGACGCGGGGTGGCGTCGACCGTGTCGAGGGCGATGTTGCGCAAGGGAGGGCAATCTTCCGGAATGTGGCCTGAACGCGAAGATGATCGGCTGATCTTCGAAAGCCGGCAAGGCCTGCCGACGCCATGATGGCCCGGACGCTGCCCCATCCGGATCCACCATGCCATGCATCTTCCGATCGATCTCAATCTTCTGCTTCTGGCCTTCGGCGGGCTCGCCGGGCTCACCACCGTTCTGTTCGGCTTCGGCGGCGGTTTCGTCGCCGTACCCCTGCTCTATGCGATGTTCACGGCCGCCGGTACCGCGCCTGCGCAGGCCATGCATATGGCGGTCGCGACCTCCACGGCGGTGATGATCGTCGGCGCCGGTTTTGCCAGCCTGCGCCATGCCCGTGCCGGCAGCCTGGACATGGGACAGCTGCGGCCGCTGATCCTGCCGGTCAGCCTGGGGGCCGTGATCGGCGCCCGGGCGGCGATCTCGTTCGGGGGCGAAGGCCTCAGGGCGGCCTTCATCGCCTATCTGGGCCTCACCATTCTCGACTGTCTGTTCCGGCCCGGTTTCATGACCCGTGCGGCGAGGCCGGCCCGGCCGATGCGGCGGCGGGCCGCGGCCCTGATCGGGCTGGGCATCGGCGCGATCGCGGCCTTTCTGGGCGTCGGCGGCAGCGTGATGACCGTGCCGCTGCTGCGTCGGCGCGGCGCCGACATGACCACCGCCACCGCGATGGCAAGCCCGCTTTCCCTGCCGATGGCGGTGGCGGGGACGATGGGCTATGTGGGGCTGGCCGAGGGAGCGACGGGATATGTCGATGCCGGCGCCTTTCTGGCCCTCGCCATCGGATCGACGATCGGCGTCAGGCTGAGCGCACCGCTGATCGGCCGCCTGCCCGATCGCCTGCATGCCAGGGCGTATCTTGTGCTGCTCTCCCTGGTGCTGGTGGTGATGGTTCTGCTGTGACCGAGGGCTCGCTTTTCCCGCGGGAAATTGTGTGGAATTTCTCTTGGGGTGAAGGGTTCCGATGCAATAGGGTTCGGTCAAAAGCCGAACCGGAAGGGAACGACCCCATGACCGATACGACCGATGCCCCCTTCGTCGTCGTCACCGGCACCTGCGACACCAAGAGCGACGAGCTGGTCTATCTGCGGGATCTGATCCGCGCGGCCGGCGTGGCCGTGAAACTGGTCGATGTGGCCCCCCGCGGCAGCTCCGGGGCCGCCGACGTCACCACGCGGGACGTGCTGGCCGCGCTGCCTGGGGCGGCGGAAGAACTGGCTGCAACGGCGGATCGCGGTCAGGCGGTGGCCATTGTGGCGCGGGCCTTCGCGGCCTGGGTGGATGCGCAGGCGCCCCGCATCCTGGGCATGATCGGGGCGGGCGGTTCGGGCAATACCGCACTGATCACCCCGGGGATGGGTCGGCTTCCGGTCGGCACGCCCAAGATCATGATCTCGACCGTCGCCTCGGGCGATGTGGCGCCCTATGTGGGGCCCAACG
The DNA here is from genome assembly GCF_002684955.1 of Tistrella sp. Taxonomy (NCBI): domain Bacteria; kingdom Pseudomonadati; phylum Pseudomonadota; class Alphaproteobacteria; order Geminicoccales; family Geminicoccaceae; genus Tistrella; species Tistrella sp. The sequence goes on from NZ_NYWI01000029.1 coordinate 183,055, forward strand.
ACATCGCCATGCTCTATTCGGTGGTCGATCTGGCCGGGCTGAATTCAATCTCGCGCAAGGTTCTGGGCAATGCCGCCAACATGATGGCCGGCGCCGTCACCCGGCCGCTGCCCGACGCCGTGGTACCAGAGAGGCCCGCGCTCGGCCTGACCATGTTCGGCGTCACCACCCCCTGCATCGAACAGGTGGTGGCGCGGCTGGAGGCGGATTACGAATGCTTCGTTTTCCACGCCACCGGCACCGGCGGCCGGACGATGGAGAAACTGGCCGATAGCGGCCGCCTTGCCGGCATGATCGACGTGACCACCACCGAAGTCGCCGATCTGCTGATGGGCGGGGTGATGAGCGCGGGCGACGACCGGCTGGGTGCCGCGATCCGCACGCGGCTGCCCTATGTCGGTTCGTGCGGCGCGCTCGACATGGTGAATTTCGGCGGGCTGGAGACCGTGCCCGCGCGCTATCGCGACCGGCAGCTTCATGTCCACAATGCCCAGGTCACGCTGATGCGGACCACGCCCGAGGAGAACGACCGGATGGGCCGCTGGATCGGCGAGCGGCTGAACCGCATGGAGGGCGAAGTCCGCTTCCTGCTGCCGCTGGGCGGCGTGTCGGTGATCGATGTGCCCGGCGCGCCCTTCCACGACCCCGAGGCCGATGCCGCCCTGTTCGCCGCACTGCGCGAGACGGTCCGCCAGACCGATCGCCGACGGCTGATCGACCTGCCCCATGCCGTCAACGACCCCGCTTTTGCCGAGGCGGTGGTGGCGGCCTTCCTCGACATTGCCGGGAGATGATGATGACCCGTTTCGATCGTGGCCAGCTGATGGACCGTTTCCGCCGGATGGTGGCCGACCGGATCCCGATCATCGGCGGCGGGGCCGGGACCGGCCTCTCGGCCAAATGCGAGGAAGCCGGTGGGATCGACCTGATCGTGATCTACAATTCCGGCCGCTATCGCATGGCCGGGCGCGGCTCGCTGTCGGGCCTGCTCGCCTATGGCAATGCCAACGAGATCGTGATGGAGATGGCGCGCGAGGTGCTGCCGGTGGTGAAGCACACCCCGGTCCTGGCCGGCGTCAACGGCACCGACCCGTTCTGCATCTTCGATCACTATCTGGACCAGCTGAAGGCGCTGGGTTTCGCGGGCGTGCAGAACTTCCCGACCGTGGGGCTGATCGACGGTGTGTTCCGCCAGAACCTGGAAGAGACCGGCATGGGCTATGCCCATGAGGTGGAGATGATCCGGCTTGCGGCCGCGAAAGACATGCTGACCACGCCCTATGTCTTCGGCGAGGCGGATGCGGTCGCCATGGCCGAGGCCGGTGCCGACATCATCGTCTGCCATCTGGGGCTGACCACCGGCGGCAGCATCGGGGCCGATACCGCCGTGAAGCTGGAAGACTGCCCGGCGATGGTCGACCGCTGGGCGGCGGCTGCGCAATCGGTCAATCCCGATGTCATCGTGCTGGTCCATGGCGGGCCGGTGTCGATGCCCGAGGATGCCGGTTATGTGCTGAAGACCGCCCGCCACTGCCACGGCTTCTATGGGGCGAGTTCCATGGAGCGCCTGCCGACCGAAGTGGCGTTGACCGAGCAGACCCGGGCGTTCAAGTCGATCTCGTTCTGAGCGGGGTGCAGGATGCGGGCGACCTATGATCCGCTGTTCACGCTGAAGCCCGTGGCGGAGGATGTGTGGATCGTCGACGGGCCGGTAATCCGCTATGGCATGCCCTGGCCGAAAATCCCGTTTCCGACGCGGACCACCATCATCCGCCTGCCGGACGGGCGGTTGTTCGTGCACTCGCCCACCGAGCTGACGCCGGAGCTTCGGGCCGCGATCGACCGGATCGGCCGGCCGGCCTGGATCATCGGCCCCAACCGCATCCATTACTGGTGGATCCCCGACTGGGCGGCCGCCTGGCCCGAGGCCGCGGTGTATCTTGCGCCCCGCATCCCCGAACAGGCGGGCGACCGGATCCGCGGCCCCTTTCAGCCGCTGGACGGGCCGGGGCCCTGGCCCTGGGACGGGGTGCTGGACACCATGCCGGTTGCCGGCGATTTCATGACCGAGATCGTGTTCTTTCACCGTCCCAGCCGGACGCTGATCCTGACCGACCTGATCGAGAATTTTGAGCGCGAGCGGCTGGGCTCGCCGCTGCTATGCATCGCCTGCCGGCTGGGCGGGGTGCTGGCGCCGCATGGCTCCATGCCCAGGGATATGCGGCTGACTTTCCGCCACAACCGCGCCGGGCTCAAATCGGCGGTCGAGACCATGATCGGCCAGGCTCCCGAGCGGGTGATCCTGGCCCATGGCCGCTGGTTCGAAACTGATGGGACGGCGCGGCTCAGACAGTCCTTTTCATGGTTGCTGTCCTGCCGCCGCGGCTTTCAGCCGCCCCTTGGAAGGGGGCGGGCCCCCTCTATGAACAGCCGTACCACGACCGCGAATTCATCGCGGAGGGACAGGCCGGGCCCGGTGAGCCAGCGCATGATGGCGCCGAAATAGAGATGGTGCAGCCCATTGGCCAGATGGTCGGCGGAGAGGGTGCCGGTCAGCTCTCCGGCGGCCTGGCCCGCCTCGACCAGCTCGCGCCAGACATGGGTGATGTCGCTCTCGGTGCAGGGGGGGCGTGCAGCGCCGTCCTGAGCAAAGATGGTGAAGCGGTGTCGGATATAGGCCGCCATATAGCCCGGATGAGCCTCGCACCAGGCCGCCGAACTGTCGAGCACCCAGGAGAGGCGCGCGGCCACGCCGTCGCGTCCGGAAAAGCCGGCGCGCAGCATCGCCCGTTCGCGCGCGAATTCCTGGTCCATCCAATGCGCCAGTACCGCTTCCTTGGTGGGGAAATGGTTGTAGAGCGTGCGCTTGGCGACATCGGCTTCGGCGGCGATCTGCTCCATCGTGACGGCATCATAGCCCGCTGCGGCGAACAGGCGCTGTGCGGTCAGGGCCAGATGGTCCAGCATCTGCCGGCGCTTGCGCTCCCGCCGGCCCATTGTCTCGTCCGGGGCCATCGTCTCGTCCGAGGCCGCCGTCCGGTCTGAAAGCGTCGCGACGGCTGTCATCTCCGGGTCCGGGTCATCTCCGGCTCCTGCTCGGTTCCGATCTTTACAAAAGTATACGACGTGCATTTATATACGGCGACGAAGCCCGGGCGTCACCCGGATTCGCCACGCACCCCGCGAAGGCATCCCCCGATGAAGTTCACCATCGTCACCTACGGCACCGAGGGCGACACCCGCCCGCTGGCCGTGCTGGCGCGTGGGCTGATGGATGCCGGTCATCGGGTGCGGCTGCTTGCCGATGCGTCCACGCTGAGCAGCGCCTATGCGCTGGGCGTGCCGGCGACCGGGCTTTCGGGCGACATCCGTCAGGATCTGCAGCCTGGAGAGGTGCTGTCGGACCTGGTCGGCGATCCCGACGGTGTGGACGGCACGGCGCGCGCCGCGGCAAAAGTGGTGAACCCGCTGGTCGAAGGCTGGATGCGGCAGGTTCTGGCGGCTGCGGCCGGCAGCGACGCCATCCTGCCCTCGGCCCTTGCCGCCTTTGTCGGGCTGTCGGTGGCGGAATGCCTGAAAGTGCCGGCCATCGGCCTCGGGACCATTCCGCTGTCGCCGACATCGGCCTTTCCGTCGCCCTTCATCAGGCCCGGGCGGGTGTTCCGGCCGTTCAACCGCCTGAGCCACAGGCTGGTCAACGAGCGGTTCTGGCGAGGCTTTGCCGAGAGCACCAATGCCGCCCGCCGCAGGGTCTGCGGTCTGCCGCCCCGGCTCCACGCCTGGCGGGATCATCCGATGCTCTACGGCATTTCGCCGGGCCTGGTGCCCCGGCCGGGGGACTGGCCGGTCACGGCGCGGGTCTGCGGGCAATGGGTCCGGCCGGCAGCGGCCTGGACGCCGCCGCTGGCGCTCGAGGAATTTCTGTCGGCGGGGCCGCCGCCGGTCTATATCGGCTTCGGCAGCATGGCGGGCATCGATCCGCGGCTGCTGACCCGCGAGCTGTCGCGGCTCGCCCGTCGCCACCGCATCGTCTTCAGCCCGGGCTGGAGCCGCGTCGACCCCCGCGATCTGCCTGACGCCGTGTTCGTGATCGGCGAGGCGCCCCACGACCGGCTGTTTCCGCGGATGTCGGTGGTGATCCATCACGGCGGGGCAGGGACCAGCCATTCGGCGGTGCGGGCCGGCGTGCCCTCGGTGGTGGTGCCGTTTGCGGTCGACAATGCCTTCTGGGCCGATCGTCTGCGCCGGGCCGGCGTGGCGCCACCACCGGTGGATATCGCCCGGCTGGATGCCGACCGCCTGGACGCCGCCATCGCCGCCGCCGGCCGGCCCGAGATGCGCGCGCGCGCCGGGGCGCTGGCCGCAGCCATGACGGCCGAGGACGGCGTCGCCGATGCGGTCGCCGCGATCGAGGCCCTGGTCGCCGCCTGATCGACCCGGCGGCCTACATCCGTTCCTTGATGCCCCGCGACAGCAGCCACCAATTGACCGGATAGGCGGTGGCGAAACCCGCCAGCATGGCGATCTGCATCATGAACCAGAATTCCGGTGTCGCGACCTCCAGCTTCGTGCCCAGCCACTGCCGGAAGATCAGGAACTGGGCCAGGGCCATGAAGCCGTACATGCCGACCTGCCAGGCGGTGAGCGAAGCGGCATCGGCCTTCACCGCCTGGAGCAGCCCCTGAACCACGCCCAGCTGCCGCATCGGCTTGATGGTGAAATACTGGAAGGCCACGCCCAGAACGAAGGCGAACACGAAGTCGAGGATCCAGACCGCGAACATCTTCTCGGCGAAAAGGGTCTGTCAGCCGAACCAGGTGGCCACCACCGGCGCCGCCACCGCCAGCCATTCGGCGGCGAGATCGCCCAGGGCGCAGCCGCTGCCGCAATGGGCCGCCCCCTTGCCGACCATGGCCGGAAACGGGGTCTCGCGGCGATGGGGCGGGTCTTCGTTCCGCTTCATCGCGGCCATGGCGCGGTCACGCGTGGCCAGCCGGCCATAACGGCGATAGGCCCAGAGCGACAGGAAACTGCCGAACAGCGCCGTCACCGGCCAGACGACATTCATGATCCACATGTGCTGGGGGTGGCGCCACTCGTCGACGGCAATGGCGATCGCGACCAGCAGGCCGGTGGCGATCGACAGGATGGCGAGGATATGGAGCCAGGTGGGGATCATCGGACGCTTCCCGTGATGCGGACCAGGTACAGGGGCAACGGAAGGCGGGCCGATGGGTTCCGACACGCCCCGCTTCGCGGCAAACTGGTGGCTTATGCGTTGCCGGGTGTCGAGGGGGCGGAGGAGGGCTGATCCGGCCCCGGGGCCGTCGCGTCGTCCGGCAAGGCGGTGCGGCGGACCACCCGGTCCAGGCTGAGCCCCTGGACGACGATGGTGAACAGCACCACCGCATAGGCCGCGACCAGGATCACCGGCCGGTCGGGTGAGGCGGGGAGCGAGAGGGCGAGGGCGACCGAGATCCCGCCCCGCACCCCGCCCCAGGTCAGCACCGGGACGGTGCCGCGGGCGAAGCTTTTCCAGTGCGCCAGCACCGCGACCGGCAGGCCGACCGAGGCGAAGCGGGCCAGCAGGGCCAGGGGGATCGCGACCAGCCCGATCCAGGCGAGGTCCGGATCGAAGCCCAGCACCAGCACTTCCAGCCCGATCAGCAGGAACAGCACCGCGTTGAGCGTGTCGTCGACCAGCGTCCAGAAACCGAAGACATAGCGGCGGGTCTGGGCACTCATCGCGTCGGCGGCGCCGTGATTGCCGATCAGCACGCCGGCCACCACCACCGAAATCGGGCCGCTCATCTGCAGCATGTCGGCGAGGGCGTAGGTACCGGTGACGAGCGCGAGCGAGATCATCACCTCGATCGAATAGTCGTCGATGGCCCTGAGCGCCCGAAAGGCCAGGAAACCGGTGGCGAGACCGAGTGCTGCCCCGCCGCCCGCTTCCACCACCAGCAGCCGGAGGATGTGGGAGAGGCCGAAACCCTCCGACGGGCCGGTCGCGGCTTCGAGGGTGATGGTGAACAGCACCACGGCGATGCCGTCGTTGAACAGGGCCTCGCCGGTCATGTCGGTCTCGAGCGTTTCGGGCACGTCGACGGCCTTGAGGGTGGAGAGCACCGCCACCGGGTCGGTCGGGGCGATCAGCGCGCCGAAGACCAGGGCCCAGGCGAAGGCGATGTCGATACCGAGCGCCGCCGCCCCGGCCCACAACCCGCCCGCGATGATCAGCGTCGAGATGCCGACGCCGACCGTCGCCAGCACCCCGACCACCGGCGCCCGCCGGCGCAGCCGGCCGAGGTCCACATGCAGCGCACCTGCAAACAGCAGGAAGGCCAGCATGCCGTGCATCACCGCTTCATAGAAATCGATCTGACGGAGCCCCTGCGTCAGCGCGCCGTAGAGATGGGTTTCCGGGAAGAGCAGCTCGATCGCGATCAGCAGCAGCGAGGCGCCCAGCCCCATCACCAGCAGGCCGATATTCGCGGGCAGGCGGAAAATGCGGTGGTTCAGCCAGGCGAAGACGGCGGTGACGGTCAACAGGCTGGCGAGAAGCTGGAAGAGCGAGAGCACGTCGGCGGCTCCGGTGGTTTGGTTGGGGCAGACGCATCGGCAACCGGCCGTCCGCTTTCCTGTTCCGGGACAGATTGATGCGGAACCGATCGGCAGCTCGGCGCTTTCGAGACTGCAACCACTTGTTCGGCGGCAGGGGGCAAGGCTGCCGCCGGACGAAGAGGGCAGGGGCGCAATGCCGCAGATTTTCACCAAATCGGCCGATACACGGCTCAGGGCCGCGCTGCTTCTGGTCGCCCTTGCCGCCGTCGGCGCCGTTCTGTTCATCGGGGGATACATGGAGTCGAGCTATGCGACGCTGATCGGCTGGGTCCGGGACCAGCCGGTGCCGTTCAGCCACGAACATCATGTCGGCGGGCTGGGGATCGATTGTCGCTATTGCCACACGGCCGTGGAGACCAGCGAACATGCCGATCTGCCGCCGACCCATGTCTGCATGACCTGCCATTCCCAACTCTGGACCGGTGCGCCGGTGCTGGCGCCTGTGCGCGACAGCCTGGCCACGGGTCGGCCGATCGCCTGGCAGCGCGTCGCACGGCTGCCCGATTACGTCTATTTCAACCACGCGATCCATATCGACCGGGGGGTGCCCTGCGTCACCTGCCATGGCCGGGTCGACCGGATGCCGCTGACCGCAAGGGCCGAGCCCTTCCAGATGCGCTGGTGCCTGGACTGTCACCGCGATCCCGCCCCGCGGTTGAGACCGCCCGATCAGGTGACCCGGATGGACTGGTCCGAATGGGACGCCCACCCCGAACGCCATGCCCTGTATGGCGAGATGATGATCAAGGTCTATGGCATCGAGCCTGCGAAGCTCGACGATTGCGATGTCTGCCACCGGTGACACCCCGAAGACGGATGCGACGGATGCGGCGGCCCGGTTGAGGGGGCAGTTGCACGGCAAGACCGGCCGTGTGTTCTGGCGCAGCCTGGACGAGCTGACCGCGGCCCCCGGCTTCCGCGAGGCGGTGGCGACCGAGTTTCCCGGTTTCGCCCGGCTGATGCCCGAGGTAGACCGCCGATCGGTTCTGAAGGCCATGGCCGCCTCGCTGGCCCTTGCCGGCTTCACCGGCTGCGAGGGCGAGAGCGACGAGGCGGCGCTGCCCTATGTGAACGCGCCCGAATTCATGGTGCCGGGTGAGCCGCGCTGGTATGCGACGGCGGTGACGCTGTGCGGTTATGCCCAGCCGGTGCTGGGCAAGACCCATGTCGGCCGGCCGGTGAAGCTGGAGGGCAATCCCGACCATCCGGCGACCCGGGGCGGCACCGATCCGTTTCTGCAGGCCGCCCTGCTCGACCTCTATGACCCCGACCGGTCGGCCGCGCCGTTGCGGGACGGGCGGCCGGTGACCTGGGCAGAGGTCGACCGCGCGCTGGCGCGCCTCGTTTCACTGCTGGACGGGACCGGCGGGGAGGGCTTCCGCCTGCTGACCGGGACCGTCACTTCCCCGACACTGGCCCGGCAGATCGGGGCGATGCAGGCGCGCTGGCCGGGCGCGCGCTGGCATGTGTTCGAGCCGCTGGCCGAGGATGGCCCGCGCCGGGCGGCGGCGCTTGCCTTCGGCCGGCCGCTCGACCGCCAGCCGGCGCTGGAGGCGGCAGAGGTGGTCGTGGCGCTGGATGACGACCTGCTGGGGCCCGGGCCGCATCAGATCGTGACGGCGCGGCGCTGGGCGGAGCGGCGGCGGGACTTGCAGGCGGGGGCAGGCGACAGCCGGCTGATGGTGGCAGAGCCCGTGCCCTCGCTGACCGGCACCCGGGCCGATGCCCGGCTGGTGACGCCGGCGCGGCGGATCGGCCGTCTGGCGGTGACCATCGCCGCAGAACTGGGTGTGGGCGAGGTGCCGGCGACCGGGCCTGCGCTGACGGCCCGGGAAAGGGACTGGGCGATGCGTGCGGCCCGGGCGCTTGCCGCCGCGGGCCCGCGCGGGCTGTTCACGGTGGGGCCCCGCCATCCTGCGGAGGTGCAGGCCCTGGCCTTTCTGGTCAATGCCCGGACCGGCGCCCTGGGGCAGACGCTGCGCTTCACCGAACCGGTCGCGGCCCTGCCGCCCGCCGGGTCCACCTCCTTCGACCGGCCCACCTCCTTCGACCAACTGGTCGACGACATGGCGGCCGGGCGGGTGACGACATTGGCGGTACTGGGCGCCAATCCGGCCTATGCCGCCCCGGCCGGCAGCGGCTTCGGCGAGGCGGCGGCGCAGGTGGGCACCATCATTCATGCCGGGCTGCATGTCGACGAGACCGCCGCCATCGCCGGCTGGCATCTGCCGCTGGCCCACGAGCTGGAAAGCTGGAGCGATGCCCGGGCGGTGGACGGCACCGTCAGCATCATCCAGCCGCTGGTGCGGCCCTTCCATGACGTGCGTGGCCGGCACCGGGTGCTGGCCGGGTTGACCGGCATCCTGCCCGGCGGTGCCGAGCCGCCGGAGCGCGCCTGGGTGATGGAGACCTGGCGGCAGCGCTGGGGCGCGGCCTTCGAAGACCGCTGGCGGGCGGCCTTGCTCGCCGGTCTGGTCGAGGGCACGGCAGCACCGGAGGTGAGGCCCGATGCCGTGATCGACCCGCCGGCCGTGGCGGATGAACCGGTGGTCGACGGGTTGAGCGTGGTCTTCGGCCCCGACCCCACCATCTGGGACGGCCGCTTCGCCGACAATGCCTGGCTGCAGGAGACGCCGAAGCCCGCGAACAAGGTGACCTGGACCAATGTGATCGGGATCAGCCCGGCGCTTGCCGCGGCACGCGGGCTGAAGGGCGGCGATGTGGTGACGCTGTCCGCTGCGGGCCGCAGCCTGCAGGGCCCTGTCTGGATCACGCCCGGGCAGGAGGCCGATACGGTGTCGGTCACCTTCGGCTATGGCCGGCGCAAGGCCGGCCGGGTGGGGCAGGGGATCGGCTATGACGCCTTTGCCATCCGCCCGCACGGCGAAATCTGGCATGTGGAAGAAGCCCGGCTTCAGGCGACGGGCGCCAGCCGACGGATCGCGACCACCCAGGCCCATCAGGCGATGGACGGGTTCGATTTCGTCCGCACCGTGCCGCCCGATGCGCAGGACATTTCCCACCACCGCGCAACACCGGGACCGAAGGCGGCCGAAGCGGAACGGGCCCGGGCGCCGACCTTCTACCCCGTGCGGGAGAGCGGCGACGGCCCGTCCTGGGCGATGGCGATCGATCTGGACCTGTGCATCGGCTGCAATGCCTGCGTGGTCGCCTGTGTCGCCGAAAACAATGTCGCCATGGTGGGCGAGGATCTTGTCGCCGAAGGCCGGGAGATGCATTGGCTGCGGGTCGACCACTACCACGAGGGCGACCCCGCGGAGCCACGCGCCTATTTCCAGCCCGTCCCCTGCATGCACTGCGAACAGGCACCCTGCGAGATGGGCTGCCCGGTCAATGCCACGGTGCACAGTTCCGAGGGGTTGAACGTCCAGATCTACAACCGCTGCATCGGCACCCGCACCTGCTCGTCCTTCTGCCCCTATAAGGTCAGGCGGTTCAACTGGTTCGACTATACCGGCGACGATCCGGAAGAGCTGAGGGCGATGCGCAATCCCGACGTCACGGTGCGCGACCGCGGCGTGATGGAGAAGTGCACCTATTGCGTCCAGCGGATCAGCGATGCCCGGATCAAGGCCAAGATCGACGGCCGGCCGATCGGCGATGGCGAGGTGGTGACCGCCTGCCAGCAGGCCTGCCCCACCCGGGCGATCACCTTCGGCAACATCGCCGACCCCGGCGCCGAGGTGACCCGGCAGAAGACCGGACCCCGCAACTACGCCCTGCTGGAAGAGGCCAATACCTGGCCCCGCACCACCTATCTGGCCCGGATCGAGGAGCCTGATGAAACGGGACCGGGGGAGACGGCGCCGGGTGAGAGCAGGGAGGGCAGCGAGGGGGAGGGTGCGGGATGAGCGACACGACCGGCGGCGCCCGCAGCCCCTATGCGGCGGTGACGGCAGAGGTCACCGGCATCCCGCTGCACTATCCGGCGCCGCGGGCCTGGTGGATCTGCTTCGGCGTGGCGCTGCTGCTCTTCGCCACCTTCCTGGTGGCGGCGGGGGTGCTGTTTCTCTACGGCGTCGGGGTCTGGGGCAACAACATCCCGGTCAATTGGGGCCTCGCCATCGCCAATTACGTCTGGTTCCTGGGCATCGGCCATGCCGGCACCCTGATCTCGGCTCTGCTGCTGCTGCTCAACGCCCATTGGCGCAATTCGCTGAACCGCTTCGCCGAGGCGATGACCCTGTTCGCGGTGATCTGCGCCGGGCTTTACCCGATCCTGCATCTGGGCCGGCCCTGGCGGTTCTACTGGGTCTTTCCCTATCCCAACACCATGGAGGTCTGGCCGCAGTTCAAAAGCCCGCTGGCCTGGGATTTCTTCGCGGTGCTGACCTATCTGACGGTTTCGGTGGCCTTCTGGTATATCGGCATCGTGCCTGATCTGGCCGCCACCCGCGACCGGGCGCGCAAGCGTTGCCAGCAGGTGTTCTACGGCCTGCTGGCGCTGGGCTGGCGGGGCTCCGCCCGGCATTGGGCACGCTGGCGGCAGGCCTATCGGCTGACCGCCGCCATCGCCGTGCCGCTGGTGGTGTCGGTCCATTCCGAAATCTCGCTGCTCTTTGCCGCAGGGCCGATCCCCGGCTGGGCCTCCACGGTCTTCCCGCCCTATTTCGTGCTGGGCGCGGCCTTTTCGGGCTTTGCCGTGGTCTCGATGATCGCCGTGGTGCTGCGCCATGCGCTCGGGCTCGGCAATCTGGTCCGGCCGCGGCATCTGGACCTGCTGGGCAAACTGCTGCTCGCGACCGGCATGATGACCGCCTATGGCTACTGTGCCGAGGTGTTCGACGTGCTCTATTCCGGCCGCGAACACGAAATCCGCACCCTGACCGATCGGCTGACCGGCGCCTATGCCTGGAGCTATTGGGGCGCCGTGATCGGCAATTTCGTGCCGCTGCAGCTGCTCTGGTTCCGCCGCCTGCGCAGCAGCCCGACCGCGCTGTTCCTGATCGGCCTGTCGGTCGCGATCGGCATGTGGTTCGAGCGCTACATGCTGCTGGTCAGCTCGCTCTATCGCGACTGGCTGGTCTCGTCCTGGGGCGAATACCACGCGAGTTTCTGGGAATGGGCCCTGTTCGCCGGCATGCTCGGCGTCTTTCTGGTGCCCTTCCTGCTGTTCGTCCGCGCCCTGCCGGTGATTTCGGCCTTCGAGGTGAACGAGGCCGCGCTGGAAGAAAAGGAGGCGCGCCGGAATGCGTGAACCCGCCCCCGTCGGCAATGTCTTCGGCATGATCGCGCAGTTCGACGATCCCGACCGGCTGAAGGACGGCATCCGCCGCCTGCGCGACCAGGGCTATCGGCGGATGGAGGCCCATACCCCGTTCCCGATCGAGGGGCTGGCCGAGATGCTGGACTTCCGGGACAACCGCATCGCCTGGGCCACCCTTGCCGGCGGCGTGCTGGGGGCCGCCACGGGCTATGGCATGCAGGTCTATACCAATCTCGACTATGTGATCGATATCGGCGGCCGGCCGCTGATCTCGAACCCGGCCTTCATGCTGATCACCTTCGAGCTGATGGTGCTGTTTGCGGTGCTGGCGGGGATCGGCGCCATGCTGCTGCTCAACCGCCTGCCGCGGCTGCATCATCCGCTGTTCGACGTGCCCGCCTTCCACATGGCCAGCACCGACCGGTTCTTTCTGGTGGTCTATGCCGATGACGACCGCTTCGACCCGGCAGCCACCCGGGCTGCGCTGGAGGCGCTGACGCCGATCGGCATCGAGGATGTGCTGCAGGGGGAGGCGCCGGAATGAAACGCCTGGTCCTGCTGGCGGCCGCGCTTGCCCTTCTGCCCTCGTGCGACGAGATGAGCTACCAGCCGCGCTATGATTCCTACGAGCCGAGCGGGTTGTTCGCCGACGGCAAATCCCGCCAGGCGCCGCCGGCCGGCACCATGGCGCGGGGCGACGAGGTGCCGCTTGCGGCCCTGAACACCCGGCCAGAGATGAGCATGGAGCTGCTCGCCCGCGGCCGGGAGCGGTACGAAATCTACTGCACACCCTGCCACGACCAGGCCGGCTATGGCCGGGGTATCGTGCCGGCGCGCGGCTTCCCCGAGCCGCCGAGCTTTCATATCGCCCGGCTGCGGGGGGCGCCCGACAGCCATGTGGTCGACGTCATCACCCGCGGCCATGGGGTGATGTTTTCCTATGCCGACCGGGTCGCTCCGGCCGATCGCTGGGCGATCGCGGCCTATATCCGGGCGCTGCAACTCAGCCAGGATGCGCCGGCCGGACTGCTGGACGACCAGGATCTGGCCCGTCTGGCGGAGGGGGTGCCATGACACCCACTCCCAGCACCACCCCTGCCTCCAACACGACCCCCGCCCCCAACACGACCCGCGCGGCCAGAGGCCGGATCCGCGGCCCCTGGATACTGGCCCTGGCCCTGATCCTCGTCTCCCTCGGCTGGATGATCGCAGAGCCGGCGGTGCTGGCCGGCTGGCTCGCCGCCTTGGCCTTCTGGTCGGGGCTGCCGCTGGGCGCGCTGGTGCTGGTCATGATGATCCGGATCATCCCGGGCAGCTGGCGCCAGGAATTGAGCGGGCCGGGAGAGGCGATGCTGCTGCTGTTGCCGCTGATGGTGCTTGCCGCCCTGCCGCTGCTGATCATGCCCGGTGCGGTCTATCCCTGGGTGTCGGGGCCCGAGCGGACCGGTTTCCGCACCCTCTATCTCACCCCCTGGTTCTTCGCCCTGCGGACGGTGATCTTTCTGGCGGTGGTGGCCGGCTTTGCGGCCCTGCTGCTGCTTGCCCGGCGCCGGCCGGTCGCCATACCGGCCGGCGGGCTGATCCTCGTCACCCTGCTGCACACCATGTTCGCGGTCGACTGGCTGATGTCGCTGGAGCCGGGATTTCATTCCTCGGGTTTCGGGCTCTATGTGCTGTCGATCCAGGCCGCCTCGGTGCTGGCGGTGGCGATCCTGATCCGGTTGCGCAGGGGCGGCGGCTCGGCGCGGCCGGGTATTCTGGGCGGGCTGCTGCTCTCGGCCCTGCTGCTCTGGATCTATTTCGCCTTCATGCAGTACTTCATCAGCTGGTCCGATGATCTGCCCGACAGCGTGCTCTGGTATCGGCATCGCGCGGGCGGGATCTGGACGGTGGTGATCTGGATGGTCGCGGCGTTGAGCTTCGTGCCCGCCCTTCTGCTTCTGTTTCCGCCGGTCCGCCACCATCGACGCTGGCTGACCGGGCTTGCGATCGCAGTGCTGGCCGGCCGGATGCTGGAAATGGTCTGGCTGGTGCTGCCGGTCACGGCGGGACGGGCGGGGGCGCCGGCGACGTCGATCTTTGCGGTTACGGGACTGAGCCTTGGAGGTCTGGGCCTGCTGGCGGGGCTGTCGCTGCCGGCGCTGCTGGAACGGGCCGCGCGGCTCCGTGCGCGGCGCAGCCGGGAGGGCCGACCATGACCGCCACCCACCGTAACCGCCGGGACGACCAGGGCTTCGAGCCACAGGACGTACCCGCCCGCGGCGTGGTGCGTGCCGTGATCGGGCTCTTCGCCGGGATTGCACTCTCGGCGGCGCTGGTGGCCGTGCTCGTGGTGCTGCTGACCCCCAGGCTGGGGCCGGAACAGACGCAGGCGATCGGCGATACCCGGCCGGGCCCCGCGGGACCGCGCCTTCAGGTCGATCCGCGCCGCGAACGTGCGGCGGTGGAAGCTGCGGCCGCGGCAAAGCTTCAGGGCTATCGCTGGATCGACGGCCCCGGCCGGCGGGCGCATATCCCGATCGACCGGGCGATGCAGATTCTGGCGGCCCGCGGCTGGCCCGCCCATCCCACCCATCCAGCTCACCCCGCGCCAGACCGGGGGCAGGGGGAAGGGATGACGCCATGATCCGCCTTGCCGCCATTCTGCTGACCCTGATCCTCGCCGCCCTGCCGGCCGGCGCCCAGGCCCCCTTCGACCCCTTCGACCGGGCGGGTATCGATCCGAAGCCCGGGGCGAGTGTCCCGCTGGATCTGGCCTTCCGCGACCAGACCGGCGCGCGCGTCACCCTGGGCGAGCTGGGCGGGGGCCGGCCGATCCTGCTGGCGCCGGTGCTGCACGACTGTCCGAACATCTGCGGTGTGACCATGGCCGGCCTGGCCCGCGCCATTCAGGCGCAGGACTACACCGCCGGCCGGGACTTTGCGGTGGTCGCCTTCGGCATCGACCCGCATGAGGGGCCGGAGACCGCCCGGGCCAGTCTGGACGAGCTGACGCAGGGCTTCCCGGATCTCGGCCATGGCGCCATGGCGGCCGTGACCGGCCAGGCCGCCCAGATCCGGACCGTGACCGATGCGCTGGGCTTCCGCTATGCCTGGGACGAGAGTATCGGGCAATACGCCCATGTCGCCGCCGTGGCGGTGCTGACGGCCGATGGTCGTCTGGCCCGCTGGCTTTATGGTGTGGCGCCGGAGCCGACCGATCTGTCGCTGGCCCTGACCGAGGCCGGGGAGGGGCGGCTCGGCGACTGGGGCGATCAGCTGCTGCTGCTCTGCTATCACTATGATCCGAAGACCGGCCGCTATGGCTCGCTGGTCTCGTGGGCGCTCAGGATCGGCGGCAGCGCCACGGTTCTGGCGGGGGCGGGGCTGATCGGCCTTGCGGTGCTGCGCGAACGGCGCCGGCGGAGCGGGGGGCCGCGCTCATGACCGCCTCCCTTGCCCCCTGGATCACCGAGGCATCGGCCCATGCGGCCGAAATCGACCGGCTGGCCCTGGCCTTCAGCCTGTTGATCGCGGCCCTGTCGATGCCGGTCTTCCTGCTGCTGGTGGTGTTCGCCATCCGCTATCGCCGCGGCCGCAAGGTCGATCGCCGCCATGCCCCCGACCGGAATGTCTGGCTGGAGACCTCTTGGGCGCTGATCCCCTTCCTTCTGATCCTGATCTTCTACGTCTGGTCGACCAGCAGCTATATCGACCTCTACGAGCCCCCTGACGACGCGCTGGAAATCAACCTGGTGGCCAAGCAGTGGATGTGGAAATTCCAGCATCCGGGCGGTCAGCGAGAGATCGACGAGCTGCACGTGCCGGCGGGGACGCCGGTGCGGCTCAACATGGCATCGCAGGACGTGATCCACAGCCTTTATGTGCCGGCGCTCCGCCTGAAGCGCGATGTGGTGCCGGGGCGCTATACCAGCCTGTGGTTCACCGCCGACCGCCCCGGAACCTATCGGCTGACCTGCGCCGAATTCTGCGGCACCGATCATTCCACCATGGGCGGCCGGCTGGTGGTGATGCGCCCGGCCGATTATGCCCGCTGGCTGGCAGAATCGGATCTTGACCTCTCCCTTGCCGAACAGGGGGCGCAGCTGTTCCGCACGCTGGGCTGCAGCGGCTGCCACGGGCCGGGTTCGACGGTTCATGCGCCGCCGCTCGACGGGCTCTATGGCAGCCCCGTACCGCTGGATGACGGCCGGGTGATCACCGCCGACGACCGCTATATCCGCGACTCGATCCTGCTGCCGCAATCCGAGATCGCCGCCGGCTATCCGCGGATCATGCCGACCTTCCGCAACCTGCTCGACGAAGAGCAGGTGATGAAGCTGGTGGCCTATATCAAGTCGCTGCGGCGCCAGGGCTGGAAGGACGGACCATGACCGGAGCGACCGAGACCGCGACCACCGCGACCACGACCGAACGGGCAAGCTATCTGGGGGCGGGGCACACGCTGCGCTCGTGGCTGTTCACCACCGATCACAAGCGGATCGCGATCCTCTACATGATCTCGGTCACCCTGTTCTTTTTCGTGGGCGGGGCGGCCGCGGCCCTGGTCCGCGCCGATCTGCTGACGCCCGAGGGCGATCTCCTGAGCAATGAGGGCTATAACCGGGCCTTCACGCTGCACGGCGTGATCATGGTCTGGTTCTTCCTGATCCCGTCCATTCCCAACACCTTCGGCAATTTCCTGCTGCCGCTGATGATCGGCGCGCGCGATCTGGCTTTCCCGCGGCTGAACCTGATCAGCTGGTACATCTACATGCTGGGCGGGCTGTTCACACTGGTGGTGCTGATCACCGGCGGGGTCGATACCGGCTGGACCTTCTACACGCCGCTGTCGTCGATGTTCGCCAACGGCAATGTCGTGCTGGTGGCGGTGGCGGTGTTCATCGTCGGCTTTTCCTCGATTCTGACCGGGCTCAATTTCATCGTCACCGTCCACAAGCTGCGGGCGCCGGGCATGACCTGGGGGCGGCTCAGGCTGTTCGTCTGGTCGCATTATGCGACCTCGATCATCCTGGTGCTGGCGACGCCGGTGCTGTCGATCGCCCTGGTGCTGATCGCGGCCGAACGGCTGTTCGGGTTGGGCGTGTTCGATCCGGCGCTGGGGGGCGACCCGCTGCTGTTTCAGCACCTGTTCTGGTTCTACAGCCACCCGGCGGTCTACATCATGGTTCTGCCGGCCATGGGGGTGGTGAGCGAGCTGGTCGCCGCCACCGCGCGCAAGCCGGTCTTCGGCTACTGGTTCGTCGCCGGATCGTCCATGGCGATCGCGATCATCGGCTTTCTGGTCTGGGGCCATCACATGTTCGTGGCCGGCCAGTCGATGTATGCAAGCGCGGTGTTTTCCTTCCTCAGCATCGTGGTCGCGGTGCCGTCGGCGATCAAGGTCTACAACTGGACGGCGACACTCTACAAAGGCCATATCGCGCTCGATCCGCCCTTCTTCTTTGCGGCCGGCTTCATCGGCCTGTTCGTTCTGGGCGGATTGACCGGGCTGATCCTGGCCATGCTGGCGATAGACGTGCATCTCCACGATACTTATTTCGTGGTGGCGCATTTCCACTACATCATGGTCGGCGGCACGGTCTCGGCCTATTTCGGCGCGCTGCATTTCTGGTGGCCCAAGATCACCGGCCGGATCTATCCCCGGCTCTGGGGCACGCTGTCGGCCGTGTTCATCTTCCTGGGGTTCAACCTCACCTTCTTCCCGCAATTCATCCTGGGCTATCTGGGCATGCCACGGCGCTACCACAGCTATGACCCGGCCTTTCAGGTGCTGCACATCATGTCGACCACCGGTGCCTCTATCCTGGCGGTCGCCTATGTCATGCCCTTCGCCTATCTGTTCTGGTCGCTGCGCTATGGCCGGCCCGCGGGCCCCAACCCCTGGGGCGTGACCGGGCTGGAATGGACGGTCGCCTCGCCGCCGCCCAAGCACAATTTCTACCCGCCGCCTGTGGTCTCGGAAGGCCCCTATGACGGCTATGAGGTGGAGATGAAGGGGGCGAAACATGGCTGAGAACGTCCGGCTGCACGACCCCTATGCCCGGCCCGCCCAGCAGCGCACCGCCGATCTGATGGGCATGTTCGTCTTCCTCGGCACCGAGATCATGCTGTTCGGCGGGCTGTTCGCGGCGATCTATGTGGTTCGCGGCCTGCACCCGCACGAGGTGGTGGAAGCCTCAAAGCGCCTGCATCTGTTCATCGGGGCCGCCAATACCGCCATTCTGCTGACCTCCAGCCTGGCGGTCGCCGTGGCGGTGCGGGCGGCGCGGGCCGGGCGGGTGCGGCTCGGCTGGATGCTGCTTCTGGGCGCGGCTTTGACCGGGCTTCTGTTCCTGGGCGTCAAGGGCATGGAATGGGGGATGGAGGCAGAGGAAGGGCTGCTGCCGTTCAGGGGGATGTCGGACGGCCTGTCGGGCCCGGCAGGCCGGCTGTTCAT
Organism: Tistrella sp.; assembly: GCF_002684955.1. Lineage (NCBI taxonomy): Bacteria > Pseudomonadati > Pseudomonadota > Alphaproteobacteria > Geminicoccales > Geminicoccaceae > Tistrella > Tistrella sp. Next base: position 201,345 of record NZ_NYWI01000029.1, read on the forward strand.
GAACCTCTACATGATCGCGACCGGGCTGCATGCGATCCATGTCAGCATCGGCGTGGTGCTGCTTGCGGGCCTTGCCCTCAGGATCGGCCTCGGCCGCCTGCAGCTGCCGGAACGGGCGGTGGTGGTGGAGGTCGCGGGCCTCTACTGGCATCTGGTCGACGTGATCTGGGTCTTCCTCTATCCCGCGCTCTATCTGATACGGTGAGAATGATGACCGGTATCGGACGGCTGATCCTGATCTGGGCGGCGCTGCTGGTGCTGCTGGCGGCCACGGTGGCGGCAAGTGCCGTTCTGCACGGCGCGGCCAGCCTGACCGCCAGCCTGCTGATCGCGGCGATCAAGGTGGGACTGATCTTCTGGTTCTTCATGCATCTGGGCGAAGAGGCGGGGCTCGTCAGGGTGATGGCGCTGGGCGCCATCGCCTGGCTCGGCATCCTCTTCGCGCTGTCGGGCGCCGACTACGCCACCCGCGGCTGGTGGTGAGTGATCATTGCGCCGATGCGGGAAGGGCAGGTTTGGGTTTCGCCAGCCATTCGCGACCACGCAGCATCGCTTTCCAGTACATCCAGGGCAGCATCCGTTCTTTCAGCAGCCAGGCGAGGTGGCTGGGCCGGCGGCCGTCGATCAGCCAGTTCGGGAAGCTCGGCAGCAATTTGCCGCCATAGCCGAATTCGGCGAGCACGATCCGGCCGCGCTCCACGGTCAGCGGGCAGGATCCGTAGCCGTCATAAACCGCGTCGACCCCCGAAATCAGGCCCAGATCGCGCAGCAGATTGTGGGCCACCACCGGCGCCTGCTTGCGGGCGGCGGCCGCCGTCTTGGCATTGGGTGCGTTGCAGACGTCGCCCAGGCCATAGACGCCGTCATACTGCCGGTGCCGCAGGCTCGACGGGTCGACATCGACCCAGCCGTCCGCATCGGCAAGCGGCGAGACCTTCACGAAATCGGGCGCGCATTGCGGCGGCACGACATGGATCATGTCGAAACCGCGCTCCACCGTGCTGGTCTGCCCCGCGGCATCGGTGCGGGTGAACCAGGCGGTGCGGGCGGGCCCGTCGATGCGGGTCAGCCTTTCCTGGAAGCGGAGATGAATGCCGTAGCGCTCTACATAGGACATCAGCGCCGGCACATAGTCTTTCACGCCGAACAGCACCGCCCCGGCGGTGCAGAAATTGATGTCGATCCCTGAGAGCACACCCTGCCGGCGCCAGTGGTCGGCGGACAGATACATCGCCTTCTGGGGTGCGCCCGCGCATTTGATCGGCATCGGCGGCTGGGTGAAGATCGCCCGACCGCTCTTCATGCCCTGGACCAGCTCCCAGGTGTAAGGGGCCAGATCATAGCGGTAATTCGAGGTGACGCCGTTGCGGCCCAGCGTCTCGGCCAGGCCCGGAATGGCGGTCCAGTCCAGCTTGAGGCCGGGGGCGACGACCAGCGCCCGCCAGGTGATCACCCGGCAGCCATCCAGGATGACGGCCCTGGCATTGGGTTCAAAGGCCGCCACCGCCGCCTTGATCCAGGTGACGCCCGGCGGGATCAGCGAGGCCATCGTCCGGGCGGTGGTGCGGGCATCGAACACGCCGCCGCCGACCATGGTCCAGCCCGGCTGATAGTAGTGGATATCGGCCGGATCGATGATCGCGATGTCGAGATCGGGCTTGCGGGCCTTCAGGCTGGATGCGGCGGCGATACCCGCGGCGCCACCGCCGACGATGACCACGTCATGGTGGAGGCTGGTGCCGTCCACCGGCGTGCGGCCGCCATTGGCGATCCGGCGGGCGACGCCGGTCATGTCGTAACCGGCCGCTTTTGCGGCGGCGATGATTTCGGGCAGCGGCCGGCCGCGTGCGGCTTCGGCCAGCGACCAGAGCGTGGCCGAGCGCGTGCCCGAGCGGCAATAGGCGAGCACGGGCCGCGGCAGGCGGTCGATCAGCCCGGCAAAGGCGCCGGCCTGGTCATCCGTCACCTTGCCCGAGGCGACGGGCAGAAAGGCGGCCTCGATCCCGGCAGCCTGTGCGGCCTGGCGGATTTCCTCGAAAACCGGCTGATCAGGGCCTTCGCCGTCGGGCCGGTTGCAGATGACTGCGCGAAAGCCGGCGGCGGCCAGATCGGCCATGTCTTCCGGATGGATCTGGGGCGCGACCGAGACTGTCGGCGACAGGGCGTGCGTGCGGGGCATGGGATGGCTACTCCCGTCGGGAGGGCCGGTATCAGCTGGCGGTTGCGGGCAGGCATGCATCATCGCATGCGGCCCCGATCGTCACGACCGGCCTGTGATGTGTAACCCTTGATTGAGAATGGAGTCGGGCCAAACCGCACACGGTGTGACCCGGACGGCGTGATCAGCCGGTGGCCGGGGACGGGACCATGGGGGTTTCCTCCTGTTCTTGATATGTCTGCGCCTGAGAGGGCCGTGCGTCAGATGCCGAGGCCAAAGGCAGCAGCGTTGCGATAGAGCATGTAGAGGGCGACCACGAAGACGAGACCCGCGAAGATGCGGTTCAGCACGGCTTTACGGGTGGCCAGGCGGCAGGCGAGCTGCATGCCGAGATAGCCGCCGGCCAGGCCGCCGACGATGTATTCGGCCGCAATCGGCCAGTCGACCAGGCCCGAGGCTGCGTAACTGGCGGCGGTGGTAAGGCCGAGCGCACCCACCGCCAGCAGGGACGAGCCCACCGCGTAGAGCATCGGCATACCGGTCGAGAAGATCAGGCCGGGCACGATCAGAAAACCGCCGCCGATCCCGAAGAAGCCCGACAGCAGCCCGACACAGGCGGCGGCCAGGATGACCAGCGGCAGGCGCCGGGGTTCATGAGCGCCGCTTGCGCCACCGCCACTGCCGCGGCGCAGCATCAGCACACCTACCGCCATCATCAGCAGGGCGAAAAGGAAAAGCAGACGCTGGCCATCGACATCCTTGCCGATCCACGACCCGATGGCGGCACCGCCGACACCGATGGCGGCAAACAACCCGGCATCGCGCCAGCGGACATTGCCGGCCCGGGCGTGACCGGCAAAATTGGCGAAGGCATTGAACGAGACCGCGAGCGCGCCGGTGCCGATCGCCGCATGGGGCGGCAGGCCCACGACATAGAGCAGCAGCGGCGTCGCCATGATCGAGCCGCCGCCGCCGATCAGGCCCAGCGTGAAGCCGACGAGACCGCCGGAGGCGACGGCGAGGACTGATTGCAGCACCATCATGAGTCGGGTTCCCTTTCGCCCGCGTGGCGTAACCCGGATGGTCGCGGGGCGCGGGTCTGCCCGGCGGCCGTTGTCTATGGCTTTGCCTTCAGCGCCTTACCGCTCCCCCACCACGGCGAAAGTCGCAGCCGGCGTCAGGCGTCGCGTGGGTGTGGCAGGTCTGGCAGAGGCGGTGGTCGCTGGAACCGCAGCCGGTATGGGGGCAGCTTCGGCGCCACCGAAGCCCTGCCGCAGCAGGCCCAGAAGCTGCTCGGCATGGCCGGGCGTGACACGATAGAAGATCGTCCGCCCCACTCGCCGGCCGGTGATCAGCCCGGCCTCGCGCAGCTCCCCCAGATACTGCGACAGGCTGGGCTGGCGGATGCCCAGGGCTTCCTCTATTCCGCCGACCGCACATTCGCCCTCCATCAGAAAGAAGGCGACACGCAGCCGGGCCGGATGGGCCAGCACCCGCAGCCGGGCGGCGCCTTCGGTGACGGCTTTGGGATCCAGGCTCATCCGCAGTCTCCGGTCGGGCTGTCGGGCAGTGGGCCGGTGCGGAAATACCAGTCGGTTCCGGGCGCCTGGCGGTCGAAAAGGGTGTCGGGCGAGATGTCGACCGGCAGGATCACGTCGTCGCCGGGCATCCAGCCCTCGGGGGTGGCGACATCATGGGCGTCGGCGGCCCGGAGGGCGGCGACCAGGCGCAGCAGCTCTGCGACATTGCGGCCGGTGGTCATCGGATACCAGCTGATGGCGCGGATGATACCCATCGGATCGATCACAAAGGCCGCACGCACCATCGAGGCATCGGGTGCGTTGGGGGCGATCATCCCATAGGCGCGGGCGATGGCCATCGACGGGTCTTCGACGATCGGGAAGGGGATCTTCACCCCGAACTGGTCGTGGATGCTGCGGATCCAGGCGACATGCGAGAACAGGCTGTCGACCGACAGCGCCAGCAGATCGCAGTCCAGGGCCGCAAATCGGTCGGCTGCCCGGGCGAAGGCGATGAATTCGCTGGTGCAGACGGGGGTGAAGTCGGCGGGGTGGGAGAACAGCAGCAGCCAGCGCCCCCGATAATCGGCGATCGCCCGGTCGCCCATCGTCGTCCGCGCCCGGAATTCGGGGGCCGGATCGTGAAGCAGGGGCGGTCCCTGGCGGATGATGGGCTGGTCGATCATCCCGTCTCCTCGCAGCTCGGCATTTCATATTCTATGAAATGGTATATCGATAGAATATGAAAATGCCAAGTATGAGTCCAGGCAGGATTTTTTCCGGCCGGGGTCGGGTCAACGCAGGGGTAGGGCGACGCTCTGCTTCACCGTCTGGCTGGGGACATCGGTCTTGATGTTGCGCACGCCCTTCACCCGGCTGAGGTGATTGGCCTGGAAGCGGCGGTAATCGTCCAGATCGGCGGCGACAACCCGCAGCAGGGCGTCGCAATCACCCAGCATGATGTAGCACTCGACCACCTCGGGAAATTCGCGCACCGCGGCGATGAAGCGGTCGATGGTTTCGGCGTCCTGCGCCTCCAGCCAGATCCGGGCGAAGAGCGACAGCGGCAGGCCGATCTTCGCCGGGTCGACCACGGCGGCGTAGCGACGGATGATGCCGGCCTCTTCCAGCAGCCGCACCCGGCGCAGGCAGGGAGAGGGCGACAGCCCCACCTCGCGCGCCAGTTCCACATTCTGCATCCGGCCGTCGCGCTGCAGGGCACGCAGGATCCGCTTGTCGATCTCGTCCAGTTTTATCGGCATGTGACCGGCTTTCGGCACCAAAAATTGGCATCTGATGCCAAGTATCGGCTGCTGGCTGGCATCTTCGCAACCCGATTGCCGGGCAGCGCGGCTATCGTCTGACGATGAACCTCCGGTGGTGGAGGCGGGGCAGGTGGGGGTGCGGATGGGCTGGGAATGGATGGCCTCGGTGGTGGTCTTCGCGATCGCGATGTCGGCGACGCCCGGACCGAACAACACCATGCTGACCGCGTCGGGGGCCAATTGGGGCTTCCTGCGCAGCTTGCCGCATATGGCCGGGATCAGCCTGGGGGTGACCGTCATCCTGGCGGCCGTCGGTGCCTTCGGCTCGCCGCTGGTTGCGGCACCCGGGGTACATGACGTGCTGAAATGGGTGGGCATCTGCTATCTGCTCTGGTTGGCCTGGAAGATCGCGACGGCCCGGCCCGCGCCGGAGGGCACGCCCGCAGGCAGCGGCGGGCGCGGCCGGCCGCTCAATAGTCTGGAAGCCGCCGCCTTCCAGCTGGTGAACCCGAAATTCTGGGTGATCGCGGCCAGTGCCATGGTCACCTATGTGGGCGAGGGCGAAGGGGCGGGCGGCACGCTGCTGCCGGCGATCACCCTGGCTCTGGTCTTCGGCATCGTCACCTTTCCCTGCTCGGTGCTGTGGACCCTGGTCGGCGTGGGGGCCGGCCGGCTGCTGCGCACGGCCCGGGCACTTCGGACCTTCAACATCGTCATGGCGGCCCTGCTGGTCGCCTCGCTGATCCCGATCGTTCTGGAGTAGGGCAGGGCCGGTCGACGGCGGTTTGCAGGACAGCGGGGCAGGATTGACGCCGGTCGCGGATCGTGGATGAAATCTGCAGTCTGAACCAAGCCGTCCGCTGTCCGGTGTCCCCTTGCTCAAGCTCGCCTTCCTTCTTATCGGTCCGGATGCATTCCGAACGCGATGGTATTCTCTCGCCGGTGCCGGCGCCTTCCTGCTCGCCATCGCTGCCGCGTTGATGGCGGGCCTGTCTCCCACGCTGACCATTGCAACCTATCTGGCGCTTGGCCTCGCATTTCTGGGCTCGGGCCTGCTGATGGCGGTGGTCGCCGTCGCCTCGTCGGGGCCGCGCCGCTGGCTGGCCCTGGCCCGGCCGATGATGGCGATCCTGGCCGGGCTGCTGATCCTGGGCACGGCCTTCGAAACCGGCTGGCTGCTGTCGACGGCTTTTGCGATCGCCTTCATCCTGGACGGGGCGTTCCGCATCCTGATGACCCTGCTCACCCGTTTTACCGGCTGGGTGACCTCGATCGCCTGCGGCATCGCCGAACTGATCCTGGCGGTGATGATGCTGGCGGGCTGGCCGTTTTCCGGAGCGTGGAACGTGGCGTTCTGCATCGGCCTGTTCATCGGCCTGTCGGGCTGGCTGCTGATCCGGCTGGGCCTGCTGCTGCGCGGGCTGGAGGACGAGGCCGCGATCCTGCTGCTCCCGGTCTTCTCGGGGCGCGGCTGGTATGATCATGCCCCGGTATTGATCGGCGAGGCGCCGCCGCGCGGCCCTGACGATCCGCCGATGGTGGTGCGTATCTGGATGCCGGCGGGGCCGGAGCGGACCCGGGCGGGCCGGCCGGTGATCGATCGCTATCTGGGGGCGCAGGATGACGAGGGGGTGTTCTCGGGCGGCCATGCCTCTCTGGAGCTGGCGCCGGACCTTTATATCAGCCATTGGCCTGCGACCGATTTCGACCTGAACGGGCGGGGGCTGATGACCGTGTTCAGTTCGCGCGCTGACAATGACATGGCCGGAAGTTTTCAGCGCAGTTACGAGGAAGAGGCTGCCGACTGGCGACCGGCCGATCTCAGGATCGAGGTCCACCGTTTCAACCCGCGGCGGCTGAAGGCCTTCTGGGCCGGCTATAAGCAGGATGCCACCTACAACATCACCAACCGCAACTGTTCGGTGGTGGTGGCGGCCGGGCTGGACGCGGCACTGGAAGGCGTACTGGCCGGGCGTCACCCCTGGCTGCGCCTGCTGGGGCTGATGATCGACCCTGATCTCTGGGTGGCGGCGATGATCCGCACCCGGGCCTCTTCGATGACCTGGACGCCGGGGCTGGTGCTGGACTATGTCCGCATCCTGGTCCGGATCGTGGAGCGGCGGGATGTGTCCTGGGGGCAGCGGTTCCGCGGCTTCCTTGGGCGGGTCGATGGTGAGATCACCGATAGGGGAGCGCCGGCGGCATGACCGGAACCGAGGCGACCGCGCCCGAAGACGGCGCGACCGAAGATGAGGGCACCCCGCGGGGCAATCTGCTGTCGCGGGCGGCGGTCATCGCCACCGCGACCATGTTCGGCCTGACCTATTCACTCAGCGCGGCGCTGATCGCGCTCGACCTCGACCGGCGGGATCTGGATCCGGCCGCGATCGGGGCGAATGCGGCGATGCATGCGTTGGGCGTGCTGGCCATGGCCTTCCTGCTGCCGCGGGTGGTGCCGCGTCTCGGCATCCGTCGCATGGTCATCCTGTCGCTGGTGCTGGCGGCGGTGGTGCTGGTGCTGTTTCCGGCGACGCCGGTCTGGGTGTGGTTCGTGCTCCGCCTGCTGCTCGGAGCCTCGTCCGAAACCCTGTTCGTGCTCTCGGAAACCTGGACCAATGCGCTCGCCACCGAACGCACCCGTGCGCAGGCCATGGCGATCTACACCGCGGCACTCTCGGTCGGTTTTGCGGCCGGCCCGGCCATCCTGGCGGCGATCGGCTCGGAAGGCGCGACCGCCTATATCGTCGGTGCGGCGATCGCGGCCGGTGCGGCGCTGTTCGTCGCGGCCCCCAAAGTGAGGGCGCCGGCCTTCGAACACCCGGTGAAGAAAAGCCCGCTCTACTTCATGCGGCTCGCCCCGGTCGCGATCGCGGCGATCATGCTGAATGCGGCGCTCGAAACCTCGGGCCTGTCTTTCCTCGCGCTTTATGCCGGCAATCTGGGCTGGAGCGAGAGCGGGGCCACGGGGCTCATGTCGGTGATGATGGTCGGCGCCATCCTGCTGCAACTGCCGATCGGCTGGATCGGCGACCGCATGGACCGGATGATGCTGGTTCGGATTCTGGCGGTCGTCGCGGGGCTGGGCGCCCTGGTCTGGCCGCTGGCGCTGGGCCACCAGATCGTGACCTGGGTGCTGCTGTTCGTCTGGGGCGGTGCCTTCGTCGGCGTCTATACCATCATGCTCGCCGTGGTCGGCAGCCGCTTCAAGGGCGGCGACCTGGTCGGCATCTATGCGGCGATGGGGCTGATGTGGGGCGTGGGCGCGCTGCTTGGGCCGGTACTTGCCGGGGCGGCCATGGATGCCACCCGCCACGGCCTCGCCTTCTTCGCGGCGGCCGCCTGCTTCGCCTTCGTGGCGGCAAGCCTGATCAGGCCCCGGGCGGCCTGATCAGGGAGGGGGCTCACCCGATCCGGTGGCCAGCGGCGCTGAGCGCTGCAATCACCCGCTCCCGGTCGGCCGCCTGGACCAGCAGATAGTCGGTATCGAAAGTCGAGACCAGGAAGATGCCGATCCCGTCGGCCGCCAGCGGCTGCAGAACCGCGGCGGCGATGCCGGTCTCATCGAAGGCGAAGGGGCCCTGGAATTTGAAGCAGGACCAGGCCCGGTCTGCCCTGACATCATCGGGCACCCGCTCGGCGAGGCACACCACCGACAGCTCGTCGGCGGTGCGCGAAATCGAGACGAAGCCCGGCCCGTCGGCCCAGCCCGGAATGGGGGCAAGGGGATCGAGCCGGGCGACGGCGTAGGTTCCGGACAGAGGAATAAGGGCAATCTGCTTCATGATCGGGAACTTTCTGCAGGGTGGCCACGCCTGACGGCCCAGCCGCAAGGTATCAGGCGAGTATGTCTTCTCGCCGTCATAACCCCTGAAGTCACCTTCCGATCATGAAAGCCACCGGATGACTGGCCGACTCTTTGGGGCATGTCGGCTGTCTCTGCCGTGTCGCCCGGCGATCAGAAAACTGAACGATCTTATCCCCTTACATTTCGGGCGTTTTTCATCGTATAGCCGTTATGCATCAACTTACTGATTGAAATATGTTAAAAAATATAACTTTGTGTTGCGTTTTGCTTCGAGTGGGGCCATTAATTTAAAATGTCTTCACGTGAAAACGTGATTAATTGATACACGAAAAGTTCCGGACATTGTCCGGCTGTGCCTCCAAGTCCAGTGGCATGCAGGTCAGGCCGAATCTCTTATCTGCCAATGGGTTACAAAATAAAGGAGCTTGGCGGCACGATAGAGGCGGCCGCGCTGCGTGCGCAAAAATCGCCGCAACGCCAACTTTGTTCCGTACTCAAGGTGAATCAACACCAACAGCCTCCCGCACAGTATGTCCCGGCGAAAGGTGAGGCAAACCCAAAGGTGAATAATGTCATCCAATGTCTATGTCTCGGCCGACATCGCGGTGCCGATCGACCTGCAATTAACCAATTGCGGGCCCGATGAATTCCCGGCGCACCTCATGTCCCATAAGATAAAATCGCGGGTGACAAAGGCGAAGATTATGGAGATTGAACGCCATACCCACAGATACGCTGTGCTGGATGTTGCCTTTTTTCTAAGTGGAATCTATGCGGCGTCGTTTGGAGTAATGGTGCGCGGGCATCAAATTGGAAGTGGTATCTGGTGGCGCTCCAGAACCGCAAGCACCACTCTCAATTGGGTCGGAGGTCATCGTTGCCACGATATCCGAGTCCAGATCGGGGCCAACGCGTTCGATTTTTCGATGGTTGAAGATCAAAAATGGGGCAGGTTTAGCGATTATATGATTAAAATCAGGAGCAGTAAGTGATGGGTAGCAACCTGTATATCACAAATCACTCCTCGCTGGGTTTGAGTGTTGAGCTCGTCAGGCAAGGGCCGGTCCACAGCTTCGATCATAAAGTGGAACTGGCCACAAATTTTGTCAATGCCGGTCGGAAACGCGCCAAGGTGGTTCATATCGACCGCAGTCTGATTTTCGTCGGCGGCGATGCGATTGAGACCTTCGAGATTCAGATGCGCATTCACGGGAGGTTCGTCGGCGCTGTGGTCATCATGCTCGACGGCCGCAGCCAACCCTGGAAGAATGAGATGTTCTGGGCGCTGCGAAGCGCCGGCGCAGCGCTCACCAGATTCGTTAACGACAAATCAACTCAAACGTTACCTTATCAAACCTTTGGTTTCGACGTGACCGCCACAATTGCGGGAGAGCCGCATGGTCTCGGCTTCTATGACATCGTTGTGACGTTCGAGGCGGTCGCAATGAAGCCTCGCGACATCGATATCGATCTCTCGCTGAAATCACTCACCGGCACTGAGCAAGACTATCAGCTGTCAATGACAAGAGGGCATTTTGCTCTTGAGTCGGTGAACGGGCAACTCTCTGAGATTCAAACGAGTATGATCGTCCAGGACGGCGCCCATGTACGTTTGAAAGCGCAAACCCTTCCCGGTGCGCTATTAACCATAGCCACCAGCAGCGGCATCCTGAGCGAAATCCCAGTCGATCAGGTCGGCCAGGAGCCGCTGACTTTGACGGTTCATGCCGCCCCTTTGGCACGTATAAATACCCACACAAGGCCGACCATCACGCCGATCACCCTTGTCTCGGATCCTGTATCCACGCTGCCGCCTGGTGGAACCTCGCCAATTCCAGCCGATTACACTTATGAGCAATGGATTGACCTGTCGAAGCCTGATCATCGGCAATGGGCTATAGATACGTTCGGCGGTATGTTGGCTTATGTTGCCGAAAATAGACAATACCTTTGGAATGGTTTCGCCATCTTTGACCCCAACACCGGGGGCATCAATCCGCGCGTGGTCACTGCCCGGGTCGTGAGTGTCCGAGGCGTGCCACGTGTCGTCTTCGCCGGGTATCACAGAAATTTCAACACGGTGTTCAATCGCGGCTTTTTTGGCGCCGGCAACAATAAGTTCATCGCCCTGTTCAATGGCTATGGAACGCTTGCAGGCGCGAAGGAGGCGGTCTCCGCAGGTATTGTCCCGGAAGTACCGTCAATGATCCTGTTCGGGGTATCCGTTGCCCATAAAATCTATTCATCCCTCAGTGAAGAGGACGTATCCGCTGGGCAATTGCTCTCGATTCCGATTGGAGAATATCTTCAGAATCAAGTAACCAATGGTATCGCCGTCGCGCTGACGTCAGGCGTCATGTATATGCTCTGGGGCAGCCCAAGACAGGCACGAGGCCCTCGTGTCCCGGTCGTTGTTCTCGTCGCAATCAACTATGCCTCCAACTTCTTGGCGACGTATATCGTCGATTATGTGACCTCCTGGGAGGACTGAATTCATCACGGGTGGCGTCAGGAGCGGAGGCGTGATGGTGAGGCGCTGAGAGCAGGCGCGTCGGCGCATGAACGGCTGATGAAGAAGGCCGGCATCTTTGGATGCCGGCCTTCTTCATCGCTTGAAACGGAAGCCGCAGCCCTCAACGGCCGAGGGTGTAGAACTCGTCATTCGGCCGCATGCGGGTGACATTGGCCATGCGGTTCGACAGGCCGAAGAACGAGGCGATGCCGGCGATGTCCCAGGCATCTTCTTCGGTGAAGCCGTGGGCGGCGAGGGTGGCGAAATCCGCTTCTTCCACCGCATAGGCTTCGAACGACACCTTCATCGCGAAATCGAGCATGGCGCGCTGACGTTCGGTGATGTCTGCCTTGCGATAGTTGATCGCCACCTGATCCGCGATCAGCGGGTTCTTGGCCCGGATGCGCAGGATGGCGCCATGGGCGACGACGCAATACTGGCACTGATTGAGATTGCTGGTGGCGACCACGATCATCTCGCGCTCGGCCTTGGTCAGGTTGCCGGGCTTGTCCATCAGCGCGTCGTGATAGGCGAAGAAGGCGCGGAATTCATCCGGCCGGCGCGCCAGTACCACGAAGACATTGGGGATGAAGCCCGATTTCTCCTGCACCTTGAGCAGGCGGTCGCGGATGTCTTCGGGCATCTCGTCGAGCGAGGGCACCGGGAAGCGGCTGATCGGCAGGGTGGCGGGTGCGGTGTCGGTCATGGCGGGGCGTTTCCGTTGGGGAGGGATTCTTAAGGGGCGGGCGGAGGCGATCGTCAGCCGAGCTCCGGGTTCACAGGCACGACCACGCGGCCGCGGACCTTGCCTTCAAGAATGCGGGCGGCGGTGGGGATCACCTCGTCGAAGCCGATTTCGGTGGTCAGCTCGTCGAGAAGCGCCGGGTCGAGGTCGCGGCCGAGGCGCTGCCAGGCCTCCAGCCGGTCGGGCCTGGGGCACATCACACTGTCGACGCCGGCAAGTGTCACGCCGCGCAGGATGAAGGGGGCGACGGTCGCCGGCAGCGACATGCCGCCGGCCAGGCCGCAGGCGGCGACCGTGCCGCGATACTTCATCTGGGCGCAGATGTTGGCGAGGGTCTGGCCGCCGACCACGTCGACCGCACCGGCCCAGCGCTCTTTCGCAAGCGGCTTGCCCGGCTCGGCAAAGGGCGCGCGGTCCATGATCTCGGCGGCGCCGAGTCGCGTCAGATAATCGGCCTCTTCGGGCCGGCCGGTCAGGGCCACGACCCTGTAGCCGAGCTTCGCCAGCACGGCGACGGCCACAGAGCCGACACCGCCCGCCGCACCGGTGACCAGCACCTCGCTCTTGTCGGGGGTGACGCCGTGTCGCTCCAGCGCCAGCACGCAAAGCATGGCCGTGTAGCCGGCCGTGCCGATGGCGGCCGCCTGACGCAGGGTGAAGGGGCTGGCGAGCGGCACCAGCCAGTCGCCCTTCAGCCGGGCCTTGCCGGCAAGCCCGCCCCAATGCACCTCGCCCACGCCCCAGCCGTTCAGCACCACCCGGTCGCCGGGCTTCCAGTCGGCATGTTCCGAGCTTTCAACCACACCGGCCAAGTCGATGCCGGGCACCATGGGGAAGCTGCGCACTACCGGGCTCTTGCCGGTGATGGCGAGGCCGTCCTTGTAGTTCAGCGTCGACCAGCCGACCTTGACCGTGACATCGCCGGCGGGCAGCCGGTCGTCGTCGAGATCGGTCTGCCGGGCATGGTAGCCGCTGTCGTCCTTGTCGATCAGGATCGCCTTGAACATCGGGGAGAGGCTCCGTTCGGGTGATGGGGTCAGATTGATGACGTGGCCGGCACCGGCGGCGGCACATGGCCGAGCAGGGCGAAGAAGCCGGCGGCGAACAGCCGGAGCGGCGCCGGGTCGCGGTCGAGCTTGGTGCGCAGAACCGCCCCTTCCCAGCCGATCCAGAAGAAGGCGGCGAGGCGGTCGCAGTCATGGGCCGGGTCGATTTCGCCTGCGGCCTGTGCCGCCCGCAGGCAGGCGGCGGTGCGGGCCTGCCAGTCCTGGAACACCGCGGCGATCTGCGCGCGGAAGCCTTCGGGCAGGGTGCCCATCTCCTGGCCCAGATTGCCCACCAGGCAGCCGCGCCGCCAGCCATGGCGGGCCATGCCCGCCTCGGCATCGGCGATGAAGCGGCCAAGCCGGGTCATCGGCGTCAGGCTGTCGTCCAGGAACCAGCGGTCGAGCTTGCGGGCGAAATAGGCCGCATAGGCGTCGATCAGCGCGGCGCCGAAGGCCTCCTTGCCGTCGAAGTAATGGTAGAAGGATCCCTTCGGGATGCCGGCCGATTTCAGGATCTCGTCCAGCCCGACGGCTGAGAAGCCCTTCTCGGTCAGGATGGCGACGCCCGAGCGCACCAGCCGGTCCCGCGCATCGACCAGCCCGGCCTTGGGCGGACGGCCCCGGCGGCGGGCAGGCATGGCGGGGGCGGCAGAGATGGTGGCATCGGTCATGCGATGAATTTAGACCGATCGTCTCTAAAATAACAAGACCTCATCCTGCGCCGGCTCGGCGGCGACCTCGATCACCTGCTGCCGCAGCCAGCGCTGTGCCGGGTGATCGTCGGTGCGCCGATGCCAGAGCAGATGAAAGGGGATCGCCGGCAGGGCCAGCGGGGGCGCAGACACGGCCAGATCCGGCCGCGCGCCCGCGACCACGCCGGCCATCAGCGTGGCCACCAGGTCGGTTTCGGCGATGATGGCTGGGGCTGCATACATCTGCGGCAGCATCAGGCCGACCCGGCGGCGGAGGCCCTGCGCCTGAAGGGCCTGGTCCACCACTCCGAAGCCGTCGCCTTCGGGGGAGACCAGCAGGTGGCGGGCGTCGAGGAAGGAAGGGAGATCGGCAAGGGCCGCCTCTGCCGGCCCACCTTTGCGGGCGATGCAGACGAAAGCTTCGGTGAACAGCGGTGCTGACAGGATGCGCGCTTCCGGGCCCGGCGGCACGCCGACGGCAAGATCTGCCACCGCCTCGTCCAGCAGGCGGATCGCATCTTCGCGCCCCTGAAAGCCGAGCACCTGCAGGTCGATCCCAGGTGCCGCCGCCGCGAGGCGCCGCCCCAGTCCCGGCAACAGGCGATGGGCCGGATGCTCCGACAGCGCAAGCGTCACCCTGGTACTGGCAGAGACCGGGTCGAAACCCGGCCTGTGGTCCAGAGCGATGTCCACCGTCTCCAGGATCTGCCCGAAGGGGCGGGCAAGGTCCAGTGCGCGCGGGGTGGGGGCGAGCCCTTTGGGGCTGCGCACGAACAGCTCGTCGCCGGTGGCGCGGCGCAGTCGGGCGAGCGCCGCGCTCATCGCCGGCTGGGTCAGCCCGATCCGCCGGGCGGCCCGGGTGACGTTGCGTTCCGCCATCAGCGCCTGAAAGGCGGCGATCAGATTGAGGTCGAAACCGTTGTGATCCACCAGATCTATGTCCTTATATGATCTGCATCGATTTCAATGATGACACAGGCTGTCCCACCTTCTCCATCGTCACCCGATGATGGAGGCATCATGCCCACGGATATCGCCCGCATTCCCCCGGCCGAAGCGCCGGATCTTTCCCCTGGCCGGCGCCTTGCACTGGAACATCTCTATGGTGGTTTCGGCACCGACGACGTCGATCTGGTCGATCTGGCGCTGACGGCGGACTGGCAGGACATTCCGCCCATGCCCGGCCAGGGCGCGGGGCCTGCCGGCATCAAGCCGATCTTCCGCCTGTTCCGGCAGGCCTTTCCCGATCTGGCGGTCGAGATTGTCGAGGTGCTGACCGGCCCCGACCGGGCGGCCGTACGCCTGATGGCGACCGGTACCCATCTGGGGCCGCTGTTCGGCGTACCGGCCAGCGGCCGGCGGGTCAGTCTCACCATCCACGAATTCCATCGCTTCGAGGACGACCGTATCGCGGTCACCCACCATATGGAGGATCTGTTCGGCCTGTTCCGTCAGATCGGCGCCTGGCCTCTGATGGAAGGAGCGGCGGCATGACCCGGAGCCTGATCCTCACCCGCATGGGGGCCACGCCCGAGCCTGGCCTTGCGGAGCTGCCGCCGCGGGAGCCGGGGCCGGGAGAGCTCCGCGTTGACATAGAGGCGGCGGCGTTGAACCCGCTGGATGCCAAGCTCGCCCGGGGCCATCTGGCCGACTGGTTTCCGATCGCACTGCCCTGGGTACCAGGCACCGATTTCGCCGGTCGGGTGGTGGCCGTCGGCGCCGGCGTGACGGGTTTCACGGCCGGAGACGAGGTCTTCGGGCGCAGCGATCCGGTTGCCGGCGGCGCCTTCGGGCCCGCGATCACCCTGCCGGCCGGCTTCGTGGCGCGGCGCCCGGCGGTGATCGATGCCGCAACCGCGGCGGCCCTGGTCACACCGGCAGCCATCGCGCTGCAGGCGTTGGACGAGGTGGCCGGCGCCGATGATCCGCTGGTGATCCTGGGCAGTGGTGCGGTGGGCACGGCGCTGGTGCAGATCGCCCGCCCTGGGCGTGCCGTGACGGTCAGCGGCCGCCATGCCGCCCGGCTCGCGGCGCCTGGGGTGCAGGTGCTTGCGGCAGAGGGGGCCGACCTCGCCGCCGCGATCGCCGGGGCCGGGGTGGTGATCGACACCGTCGGCGGCCCGCGTCAGCGGCAGGTGCTGGCCCGTCTGCGCCCCGGTGCCCGCTTCCTGGCCATCGCCGAGCCGCTGCCCGAAGATGCGGCGGTACCTGCGGGCGTCGAGGCCGGTTTCGCAGCCCTGGCAGGTGGCGGCGGTCAGCTCGATCGGATCGCCGGACTGGCGGCCGACGGCGTGCTGGTCCCCGAGATTGCGAACCGTTTCGGGATCGGGGACGCCGCGACCGTGTTCAGCGCCTGGACGGCTGGGCGTCTTCCGGCCCGTCAGGTGACGGTGCGGGAGGGCTGACCGGCAGATCAGAATCGGAATTGGCGGCAAAATTTTTCTGTAAAACAGAAAATTTTTGCCGCAACATGCGGGTATCGATGGATGGCACAGCCGAGAGGTGAAGGATCATGCGCCTGCCCGCCGCCAATCAGACGCTCGACGACGATGGTAAGGGCCGGGAGGACGGGGCCCTCTGCCGCCGCAGCCGTCGCCTGGCGCATCTCTGCGCCGCCTTTGCCGTGGCCCTGCCGGTTGGTGTGGTCGTGAGCTGTGCGGCGGGACAGGTGCCGGATCTTCCGGGCCTCTCGAAGACGATCGACCTTGCGGCGCTGGTCTGGTGGCAGGTCGGCATTGTTCTGGCCGGCATGCTGGCGCCGGTGCTGCCGGTCAGTCTGGCCCTGCTGGTGGCGCGGCGCTGCTTTCTGGCGGTCGGCCGGGGAGCCATCTTCACCATTGAGACCGTGGCCGCCCTTCGGCGGATCGCCGGTCTGGTGACGCTCGGCGGGATTGCGGGGCTGATCGCACCGACGGTTGTGGTGCTGGGGGCGACCGTTCTGGCCGCCCCCGGCCAGCGCCAGCTGGCAATCAGCATCAGCAGCGGGCCGCTGCTGACCCTGGTGCTGGGGGCCGTGGTCTATCTGATCGCCGACATCATGCATCGGGCAGCACGCATGGCGGAAGACCATGCGCAGATCGTCTGATGGCCATCGTCGTGCGTCTGGATGTGATGCTGGCCCGCCGCAAGATGAGTTCCCGGGATCTGGCGGCACAGATCGGCATTACCGAGGCCAATCTCTCCCTGCTGAAGCGCGGCCATGTGAAGGGCATCCGCTTCGAGACGCTGGAGAAGATCTGCGAGGCGCTCGCCTGCCAGCCCGGTGATCTTCTGGAGTATGAAGCACAATGACGACACGGCAGGCCCGGTCAATCGGCGGGGCCTGCCGTGTTTCGTCATTTGGCTGACGCAGCGATCAGGCCGGCCGCCTCGGGATCTCGAGCCCCCGCTGCACCGCCAGGCGGGCAAGGCCGCGCTCCAGCCAGGCCGGAACATTCACCAGCTTTTCGAAATGAACCAGATCGCCCGCGCCGTAGAAACCGATCAGGTTGCGCACCCAGCCCAGCAGCGAGATGTCGGCGATGGTGTAGTCGTCGCCCACGATCCAGTCGCGGCCGTCGAGCCGGGATTCGAGCACGCCGAGCAGGCGCTCGCTTTCGGCGCGGTAGCGCTCCAGCGGGCGCTTGTCTTCGATCTCGCGGCCGGCGAATTTGTGGAAGAAGCCGAGCTGGCCGAACATCGGCCCGACCGCCGCCATCTGGAAGAACACCCACTGGATGGTTTCGATCCGGGCGGCGGGATCGGCGGGCAGGAAGCAGCCGGTCTTTTCCGCCAGATAAAGCAGGATGGCGCCGGATTCGAACAGGCCGACCGGCCGGCCGTCGGGGCCGGCGGGATCGATGATCGCCGGGATCTTGCCGTTCGGATTGAGCGACAGGAATTCCGGCGTCCAGGTCTCGTTCTTCATGATGTCGATCAGATGTGCCTCGTAAGGCAGGCCGGTCTCTTCCAGCATGATCGACACCTTCACGCCATTGGGCGTGGCCAGGGAATAGAGCTGGATCCGGTCCGGATGGGTGGCGGGCCAGCTGCGGGTGATCGGGAAGGCGGAGAGATCGGCCATCGGGGCGTCCTTCAACAGGTCGGAACGGACAGGTGGTTGGAACGGACAGGCAGGGGCAGTCATCCTAGGCGGAGCATCGGGGACTGTCTGTCCTGCCTCATGGAAACGCACCGTTCTTTCAGCCGCCCGCCCTGCCTGTGCGGGATGTCCTTTCCGCCGGCGGCGGTTCATGGCCGAAAACGCTCCGGCCGCCATAGTCGTGGGAGCGACGGCGTTCCCCGTCGATGAAGGCGTCCAGCGACGGGCCGTCGGCGGTCTGCTCCAGCCGCCGTGCCTGTGCGTCCAGGCGGCGGATGGCGTCGAGCTTTTCGTCATTGCCGAGGGATGCGGCTTCGACCGCCGATTTCATCACCTGAATGGTCCGGTCATAGACCAGCACGGGCACCGGGAAAGGCTGCCGGTCCTTGCCGCCATGGGCGAGCGAGAAACGGGCCGGGTCGTCGAAGCGGCAGGGCGCGCCGTGGACCAGCTCGGCGACCATGGCGAGCGAGCGCACCGTCCGGGCGCCGACGCCCGGGACCATCAGCAGTTCGGCGAAATCCCGGGGGCCTGCCTCGGCGGCGGCGGCAAGCGCACCGTGCAGGCGGCGCAGGATCACGTCTCCCGGCCGGACCTCGTGACGATCGGGCATCACCAGATGCGGCAGCTCCGGCTGGGCCGTGGCGGGTGCGGGCGGGGCAGGCGTGAGGGCCGCGGCTTCCCGGACGATGCCGTCGGGCCCCAGATCCCGCAGCAGATCCAGCTGTCCGATGCGCGAGGCGGCGGCGCGGCGGTCGGTGAGGTTGACGATCCGGCCCTGATTGCGGCCGTCGATCGCGGCATGCGGGGCTTCGACGAAACTCTTCAGATCTTCCGACAGCCAGTGATAGCGACGGGCGAGGCGGGTGCCGTCGTTCATGCCCTGCTGCACCACCACCCAGCGCCCGTCATCGGCGACGATGAAGCCGTGAAGATAGAGGTCGAACCCGTCCTGCACGGCGGCGCTGTCGACCTTGGCGATCATCCGGCTGGTCCGGGCCAGGGCGCTGCCATCAAGGCCGGTGCGGTTGCCGACGGCCAGAAGTTCATCCGGTGTGGCACGGGAATGGCGGCCTCGGCCACCGCAGACATGCAGACCAAGCTCTGCCGACAGCGGCGTCAGCCCGCGCTTCAGCGCCCCCAGCACCGAGGTGGTGATCCCCGAGGAATGCCAGTCCATGCCCATCACTGCGCCGAAGGACTGAAACCAGAAGGGGTGGGCCAGGCGGCGGAGGAACTCGTCACGGCCGTAATGCAGGATGATCGCCTGCGTGATCACAGTGCCGAGCTTCGTCATCCGCTGGCCCAGCCAGGCGGGCACCCGGCCGCCATGAAGCGGCAGGTCGGCACTGCCGGCGCGTCTGGACATCAGCGGCTGCTCCGGAACGAAAGGGAAACATCCCTATCCTAACCGGCAGAAACCCGTTCTGGCAAGCAGGTGAGGGCGTGTCGCTGATATGCGATCCCGGCCACCCGCACCCCGGCAGATAGTGCTAGCATCATTGCAGATCGCACGAGGTAAGGTGACGGGTGATGGAGAAGAAGACGCAGTTTCACCTCTGGTACTGGTTCGCGGCCCTGTTCGCGCTGCTGGTGTTCCAGTATGTCTTCACCACCGCCCAGCAGGTCGCCGAGATCCCCTACAGCCGGTTCGAAACCTATCTGACCGAAGGCAAGATCGCCGAGGTCGCGGTGTCGGACCGCTTCATTCAGGGCACGCTGAAGGAGCCGCTGGAAGGCGGCCAGACCCGCTTCGTCACCACCCGTGTGGAGCCCGACCTCGCCCGCCAGCTTCAGGACAAGGGTGTGGTGGTGAAGGGGCAGGTGGAGAATACTTTCTTCCGTGATCTGCTCTCGTGGGTGCTGCCGGTCGCCCTGTTCGCCGGCGTCTGGATCTTCATCCTGAGGCGGATGGGGGCAGGGCTCGGCGGCGGCATGATGCAGGTCGGCAAGAGCAAGGCGAAGGTCTATGTCGAACGCGACACCGGCGTCACCTTCGACGATGTCGCCGGCGTCGACGAGGCAAAAGACGAGCTGAAAGAGATCGTCGCTTTCCTGAAGGATCCGAAGGGCTATGGCCGGCTGGGCGCACGCATGCCCAAGGGTGTTCTGCTGGTCGGTCCTCCCGGCACCGGCAAGACCCTGCTCGCCCGGGCGGTGGCGGGTGAGGCGGGGGTGCCGTTCTATTCGATCTCGGGCTCCGAATTCGTCGAGATGTTCGTGGGCGTGGGCGCGGCACGGGTGCGGGACCTCTTCGCCCAGGCGCGGGAGAAGGCGCCGGCGATCATCTTCATCGACGAGCTTGATGCGCTTGGCCGCGCCCGGGCGATCGGGCCGATGTCGGGCGGTCAGGACGAGAAGGAGCAGACCCTCAACCAGCTGCTGGTCGAACTCGACGGCTTCGACCCGTCATCGGGGCTGGTTCTGCTGGCGGCGACCAACCGGCCGGAAATTCTGGATCCGGCCCTGATGCGCGCCGGCCGCTTCGACCGTCAGGTTCTGGTCGACCGCCCCGACAAGCCCGGGCGGATCCAGATCCTGAACGTCCATATGAAGAAGGTCGATCTGGCCCCGGATGTGGATGCGGCCAGGGTGGCGGCGCTGACGCCGGGCTTCACTGGGGCGGACCTCGCCAATCTGGTCAACGAGGCGGCGCTGCTCGCCACCCGCCATGGCCGCGACGCGGTGACCATGGAGGATTTCAACGACGCGGTGGAGCGGATCGTCGCGGGGCTTGAGAAGCGCAACCGGCTGCTGAACCCGCGTGAGCGCGAGATCGTGGCCCATCACGAAATGGGCCATGCGATCATGGCGAGCGTGCTGCCCGGGGTCGATCCGGTCCACAAGGTCTCGATCATCCCGCGCGGCATCGGCGCGCTCGGTTATACCATCCAGCGGCCGACCGAGGACCGCTTCCTGATGACCCGGACCGAGCTTGAAAACAAGATGGCGGTGCTGTTGGGTGGCCGGGCGGCGGAATGGGTGGTCTATCATCATCTTTCAACCGGTGCGGCCGACGATCTCGCTAAGGTGACCGACATCGCCCGCGCCATGGTCACCCGCTATGGCATGTCGGAGACGCTGGGCCAGGTGGCGCTGGAGCGTGACCGGCGATCCTTCCTCAGCCCGGAGGATCTGACCGGCATGCCGCGGCCGCGCGATTTTTCGGATGTGACGGCGGCGGCGATCGATGCCGAGGTCCGCCAGATCGTCGATCAGGCTTTCGAGCGGACGGTGGCCGCGCTGACCGAACGCCGGGCGCTGCTCGACCGTGCCGCCCATCGGCTGCTGGAAGAGGAGACCCTGGACGGCGACACCTTGAAGGCGATGATTGCCGGCACCGCCTGACCGGATTTGACCGGGGTCAAATCGCCCTCCCGGCCCCTGTGCGAGAGTGCCTGCCGAGGTGACGGCACTGCGGGAGATGGCGAGATGAAGGCGATGGTTCTGCAGCGGCCGGGAACGGCGCTGGTCATGGAGACGCGGCCTGATCCCGAACCGGGCCCCGGGCAGATCCTGGTCCGGGTTCTGGCCTGCGCGGTCTGCCGCACCGATCTGCACGTGGTCGACGGCGACCTGCCGGACCCGAAACTGCCGGTGGTGCCGGGGCATGAAGTGGTGGGCGTGGTCGAGGCGCTGGGCGCCGGCGTCGACCCGTCGCTTGCCGGGCGGCGGGTGGGGGTGCCCTGGCTGGGGCATGCCTGCGGCACCTGCCGCTATTGCGGCATGCGGGCCGAGAACCTGTGCGATTTCCCCGAATTCACCGGCTACACCCGCGATGGCGGGTTCGCGACCCACATGCTGGCCGATGCCGGTTTCGCCTTTCCGCTGGCCGATGATCTGGACCCGGTGGCGACGGCGCCGCTGATGTGTGCCGGGCTGATCGGCTGGCGCTCGCTCAAAATGGCGGGGGAGGCCGACCGGATCGGGCTCTACGGCTTCGGCGCCGCCGCCCATATCATCGCCCAGGTCTGCCGCTGGCAGGGGCGGGAGGTCTTTGCCTTTACCAGCCCGGGCGACAGCGCGGCGCAGGCTCATGCCCGGGTCCTGGGCGCGGTCTGGGCCGGCGGCTCGGATCAGGCGCCGCCGGCGGAGCTGGATGCGGCGATCCTGTTCGCGCCGGTCGGCGATCTGGTGCCGAAGGCGCTGGCCGCTGTGCGCAAGGGCGGCATCGTGGTCTGCGGCGGCATCCATATGAGCGACATCCCGTCCTTCCCCTACAGCCTGCTCTGGGGCGAACGCCGGCTGGTGTCCGTCGCCAATCTCACCCGTGCCGATGGTCATGAATTCCTGGAGCTGGCGCCGCGGGCCGGCGTGAAGACCTCGACGACCATCTACCCCCTGGCCGATGCCAACCGCGCGCTCGACGATCTGCGCCATGGCCGGTTTCAGGGGGCGGCCGTGCTCGTGCCCTGACGGGTCCACGTGGCGTCGGAAGCTGTTTCTTCCTGCCTTCGATCCATCGACAATGGGCGGATCGAAGCCGCAGCCCCGAATGCCGCGGCACAAAGCGGGAGGAGACGAGGAGATGGCGAACAACCGGCGGTCCGCCAACATCACCCAGGGCGTGGCGCGCTCGCCCAACCGGGCGATGTATTACGCCCTGGGTTACGAGGCGGCCGATTTCGACAAGCCGATGATCGGCATCGCCAACGGCCATTCCACGATCACGCCCTGCAATGCCGGGCTGCAGCGGCTGGTGGATGCCGCGACGGTTGCCGTCAGGACGGCAGGGGCCAATCCGCAGGTCTTCGGCACGCCCACCATCTCGGACGGCATGGCGATGGGCACCGAGGGCATGAAGTACTCGCTGATCTCGCGCGAGGTCATTGCCGACTGCATCGAGACCTGCGTCCAGGGCCAGTGGCTGGACGGGGTGCTGGTCGTCGGCGGCTGCGACAAGAACATGCCGGGCGGGATGATCGCGCTCGCCCGCTGCAATGTGCCGGGCATCTATGTCTATGGCGGGACGATCAAGCCGGGACGCTGGAAAGGCCAGGACCTGTCGATCGTCTCGGCCTTCGAAGCCGTCGGCGCCTTCATGGCCGGCCGGATGTCACAAGAGGATTTCGAGGGCGTCGAGCGCAACGCCTGCCCGTCGACCGGATCCTGCGGCGGCATGTATACCGCCAACACCATGAGCTCGTCCTTCGAGGCGCTGGGCATGGCGCTGCTCTATTCCTCGTCGATGGCCAATCCGGACGAGGAGATCGTGGCGGGTGCTACACGGGCGGCCGAGGTGCTGGTGAAGGCGGTGGAGGCGAACCTCTGCCCGCGCGACATCATCACCCGCAAATCGATCGAGAATGCCGTGGCGCTGATGATGGCGACCGGCGGTTCGACCAATGGCGTGCTGCATTATCTGGCGATCGCCCATGCCGCCGGTGTGGAATGGTCGCTGGACGATTTCGAGCGGGTGCGCCGCAAGGTGCCGGTGATCTGCGACCTGAAGCCCTCGGGCCGGTTCATGGCGGTGGATCTGCACAAGGCGGGTGGCGTGCCGCAGGTTCTGAAGATCCTGCTGAATGCCGGGCTGATCCATGGCGACTGCATGACCATCACCGGCCGGACGCTGGCCGAGGAGCTGGAGCATGTGCCTGACGAGCCGCGGGCCGATCAGGAGGTGATCCGCCCGATCAGCCGGCCGATCTATGACGAGGGCCATCTCGCCATCCTGAAGGGCAACCTGGCGACCGAAGGTGCCGTCGCCAAGATCAGCGGGCTGAAGAACCCGGTGATCACCGGGCCGGCGCGGGTGTTCGACGACGAGCCTTCGGCGATGGAGGCGATCCTGGGCGACCGGATCCGCCCGGGCGATGTGGTGGTGCTGCGCTATCTGGGCCCGAAGGGCGGCCCGGGCATGCCCGAGATGCTGGCGCCGACCTCGGCGATCATCGGCCGCGGGCTGGGTGAGAGCGTCGGGCTGATCACCGATGGCCGGTTCTCGGGCGCGACCTGGGGCTTGGTGGTCGGCCATGTGACGCCCGAGGCGAGCGAGGGCGGCACCATCGCGCTGGTAAAGGAGGGCGACGAGATCACCATCGACGCCCATCGCCAGCTGATTCAGCTGAATGTGAGCGATGCCGAGCTGGAGACCCGACGGGCGGCCTGGACGCCGCCTGCACCGCGCTATACCCGCGGCGTGCTGTCGAAGTTCGCCAGGCTGGCCCGTCCGGCGAGCGAGGGGGCTGTGACCGACTGAGCCCTTCCCGGGGTGAAGCCGCCGTCTCAGGCGGCGGCTTCGCCTTCCGGGGCACCATAGGGGGCGTTGATGCGCGCCTGATCGGCGAGCCGGGCCCAGACCGGGGTGTGGTCGGACGCCTTGTCGCGACCACGTGGCGCACGATCGATATCGGCGGCTTCCAGCCGGTCGCAGGCTTCGGGCGAGAGCAGAAGATGGTCGATGCGCAGGCCGTGATCCTTCTGCCACATGCCGGCGCGGTAATCCCACCAGCTGTAGCGGCCGGCTTCGGCATGAAGCGCGCGGAAGGCATCGGTCCAACCCTGGTGGAGCACGGCGCGGAAGCGGCGACGTTCTTCCGGATGGAACAGCACGTCGCCGGCCCAGCCCTTGGGGTCGTAGAGATCGCCGGCCTCGGGCGCGATGTTGAAATCGCCGCCGATCACCGCCGGGCGGCTGGCATCGCCCAGCATCGACCGGGCATGGCTGACGAAGGCGTCGAGGAAGGCGAGCTTGTAGGGGAATTTCTCCGACGTCACCGACTGGCCGTTCGGCACATAGACGCTGGCCACCCGCACGCCCTGGTCGCCGATCGCCACCGTGCCCTCGATCCAGCGCGCCTGCTCGTCCTCGAAGCCCGGCAGGCCGCGGGTGACGTCGGTGATCGGTGCCCTGGCCAGGATCGCGACGCCGTTATAGGTCTTCTGGCCGTGGGCGGCGAAATGATAGCCGGCCGCCTCGATCTCCGCCGCGGGGAACCTGTCGGTCTCGAGCTTCAGTTCCTGAAGCAGCACGATGTCCGGCGTCGCTTCGGCCAGCCAGTCGAGCACATGACCAAGACGGGCCTTGAGCGAATTGACGTTCCAGGTGGCGATGATCATCGGGGGCGGGCTGCCTCAGAACACGCTGAACGAGGTGCCGCAGCCGCAGGAGGCCGTGGCATTCGGATTGGTGACCGCAAAGCGCGAGCCGGTCAGATCCTCGACGAAATCCAGCTCCGAGCCGATGATGAACGGGATCGACGCCTCGTCGACCAGCGCCTCGGCGCCGTCGCGGGCGATCACCACGTCTTCCGGCTGCACGCCGTCCTTGTCGATCGAGAATTCGTACTGGAAGCCCGAGCAGCCACCGCCCGAGACGGCGATGCGCAGCCGGACGGTCACGCCTTCCTTCTCGGCGATGCGGTTGATGTGGCGGGCGGCGCGGGCGCTCAGCGTCAGCGGCGGCAGGCCGGGCGCGCCGGCGGAGCCGTTGCCCGAGGTAAGGGCGGCGTCGGAAGCGGCCATCTGCTGGACCTCCTCGCAGGTCGATACCGGATCGCGGGTTTCTCACCCGTTTATTGGATCCAAGATGTAGGGAAGCATGGCGCCCAGGTCAACGACGGCCTGCCCTGTGCCTGTTGATGGCCCGGTGGCTTCGGCGTAGCCTGAAGCGGCTTGCCGGTGCCGTCCTGGTGCCGGCGATGCCGAGAGGTCGACGAGGAAGAGCATGGCCGCAGCGGACCCCCGGGACACATCGTCCCGTCTCGCCCCCTATGCCTGTCGCCCGACCCGCGGCCGACTGATCGACGAGCCCGAAAGCCTGATCCGCTCGCCCTTTCAGCGGGATCGAGACCGGGTGGTTCACGCCCGGGCCTTCCGGCGGCTGATGTACAAGACCCAGGTCTTCGTCAGCCACGAGGGCGACCATTACCGCACCCGCCTGACCCACAGCCTGGAGGTGGCGCAGATCAGCCGCACCATCGCCCGGGTGCTGGGCCTTGATGAGGATCTGGCCGAGGTGGTGGCGCTGGCCCATGATCTGGGCCATCCGCCCTTCGGCCATGCCGGCGAAGAAGCGCTAGCCCAGGCGGCCGCGGATTTCGGCGGTTTCGACCACAATGTCCAGGCGCTTCGGGTGATCACCATGTTCGAGCGGCGCTATGCCGCCTTCGACGGGCTGAACCTCAGCTGGGAAACCATCGAGGGGATCGCCAAGCATAACGGGCCCATGACCGGGCCGCTGGCCGATCCCCGCCCCAAGCCGCCGGTGGTGACCGAGACCCTGGCCGCGATCAGCAGCATCAAGCCGCTGGATCTGGACGGCTGGCCGTCGATCGAGGCGCAGGTGGCGGCGCTTGCCGACGACATCGCCTACATCACCCACGACATCGATGACGGGCTCCGGGCAGGATTTCTGTCGATCGCGGATGTGGCGGAGCAGCCGCTGGCGGGACCACTGCTCCAGCAGCTGGTGGCGGACTATCCGGGGCTTGAACAGCGCCGGCTGATCGGCGAACTTCTGCGCCGCCTGATCGATCGCATGGTCACGGATCTGATCACGGAAACCCGGTGCCGGATCGCTGCGGCGGGCATCGCCCATGCGGATGATGCACGGGCGCTGGGCGCGCCGACGGTTGCGTTTTCCGCCGAGATGGACCAAGACAGGCACGCGATCAAAGCCTATCTGTTCGGCGCGCTCTATCGACATGTCCGGGTCAACCGGATGACATCGAAGGCGCGCCGGGTGGTGCGGGACCTGGTGGCGCTGTTCCTGGCCGAACCGGAATGCCTGCCTGACGGGTGGCGTGAACGGGCGGAAGGGCCGGGGAATGCCGCCACCGCCCGGGTGGTCGTGGACTATGTGGCGGGCATGACCGACAGGCATGCCCGTGACGAGTACGAAAAGTTGTTCAACCCATTCGTCAGGACGTGACGTGAGCGTCTTCGAAGAGTTTCGCGCCAGAATCGCCGGCATCGTCGGGGCGCTCGGGACCGAGGGCCGCCTGCCGGCCGATCTGGACACCGCCAACATCTCCGTGGAACCGCCGCGTGATGCCGCCCATGGCGATCTCGCGACCAATGCCGCTCTGGTGCTGGCCAAGGCCGCGCGCATGAAGCCGCGCGACATTGCGGAGGCGCTGGCCGAGAGGCTGCGCGCCGACAGCGATGTCGAGACGGTGGAGGTTGCGGGCCCCGGTTTCGTGAACCTGCGCCTGTCGCCCGCCTATTGGCAGGGCGTGGTGCGGGGCGTGCTGGCCGCCGGGACCGCCTATGGCGATCTGACTGCCGGCGCGGGCCGGCGGGTCAATATCGAATATGTCTCGGCCAATCCGACCGGGCCGATGCATGTCGGCCATGCCCGTGGCGCCGTGGTCGGCGACGTGCTGGCCAGCCTGCTGATCAAGGCCGGCTATACCGTCTGCCGCGAATACTACATCAATGATGCGGGCAGCCAGATCGAGGTGCTGGCACGGTCGGTCCATATCCGCTACCGCGAAGCGCTTGGTGAGACGGTGGGCGAGATTCCGGCCGGCCTCTATCCCGGCGATTATCTGGTGCCGCTGGGCCAGGCGCTGGCCGCCGAGTTCGGCGACCGTTGGACGGCGGCCCCCGACTGCGAATGGCTGCCGGTGTTCAAGGCCCGTGCCGTCGAGGCGATGATGGCCCTGATCCGCGACGATCTGGCGGCGCTGGGCGTGCGGCACGATGTGTTCTCGTCGGAAAAGGTACTGCACGACAATGGCGCGATCGACGCGGCGCTGGCCGCGCTGACCGAGGCCGGGCACATCTATGAAGGCGTGCTGGAGCCGCCCAAGGGCAAGCTGCCCGACGACTGGGAGCCGCGCCCGCAGACCCTGTTCCGCGCCACCGATTTCGGCGACGATGTCGACCGCGCGCTGAAGAAGTCCGACGGCGCCTATACCTATTTCGCCGCCGACATCGCCTATCATTTCGACAAGTACCGTCGCGGCTGGCCCGAACAGATCGACGTTCTGGGCGCCGATCATGGCGGCTATGTCAAGCGGATGAAGGCCGCCGTGAAGGCGATTTCGGGTGGCGAGGCAGAACTGGACGTCAAGCTCTGCCAGCTGGTCAATCTGATGGCCAATGGCGAGCCGGTGAAGATGTCCAAGCGTGCCGGCACCTTCGTCACCCTGCGCGAGGTTGTGGACGAGGTCGGCCGCGATGTGGTCCGCTTCATCATGCTGACCCGCAAGAACGATGCGACGCTCGATTTCGATCTGGCGAAGGTGACGGAGCAGTCGCGCGACAACCCGGTCTGGTATGTTCAGTACGCCCATGCCCGCGCCCGATCGGTTCAGCGCAATGCGAAGGACCAGATGGGCATCGAGGCGCCGGCCGCCGATGCCGCACCGCTTCATCGCCTGACCCATGATGCCGAACTGGGCCTGATCCGCCGCCTGGCCGAATGGCCGCGGGTGGTGCAGGGCGCAGCCGATGCACATGAGCCACACCGAATCGCCTTTTATCTCCAGGACTTGGCCGCAGAACTTCACGGACTGTGGACGAAAGGCCGAGAGGATGAGAGCCTGCGGATCATCGTGGCTGACGATCCCGAGATCGTCGCCGCCCGCCTGGCACTGATCGAGGCCGCCCGTCTGGTGATCGCCTCGGGGCTCGGCGTGATGGGTGTGCAACCGGTCGAGGAGCTGCACTGATGCCGCAACCGCCGCTCAACGGCGACGACGAGGGCGGGCTTCGCGCCGAGCCGCGCCGGCCCGCCGCAGGGCCGCGGCCGCCGCGCGACGACGACTTCGAACCCGCCGGCCATGTCCCGCTGCCGCGGCGCCATCGCCTGCGTCCGGTCGCCGTGGCGGCGGCGCTGATCCTGTTCGGCGGCCTGGTCTGGTACGCCTTCGATCAGCGCGACGTGTCGATGCGTGATGCCCCGCCGCCGCTGATCACCGCCGATCAGACGCCGATGAAATCCTTGCCCAAGGATCCCGGCGGTATGGAAGTGCCGCATCGCGACAAGACCGTCTACGACGCGCTCGGCGGCGGCACCGAAACAGGAACCGAGCCCGAGCGGGCGCCGGTGGAGCGGCTGATGCCGCCGCCAGAGGACCCCATCCTGCCCGAACCGGATGAAGGTGCGCTGGTGGCCGAGGCGCCGGACGCGGCCGGGCAGGAGGTCGCGCAGGCCCAGAACCAGACACCGGAGCAGCCGGCCGTGCAGGAGGCGCCGGCCCAGGCGGCGCCGGTTCCCGCCCAGCCGCAGCCTCAGGCGCCTGCGGAGACGCCGAAACCGGTGGAACAGGCGAAACCCGCCCCCGAGGCCCCGAAGCCGGTCGAGCCGGCCAGGCCCGTGGAGCCCGCCAAACCCGTCGAGCAGGCCAAGCCCGTCGAGCAGACGAAGCCGGCCGAAGCCCCGAAGCCTGTCGAGCCGCCGAAGTCTCCGGATCTGCGCGACGTGCGCACCGGCGCCGATGCGACGGCCTCGCTGGCCGGCTGGAAGGTTCAGCTGGGCGCCTTCGGCGACGAGGCCGGCGCGCGCAAGGGCTGGGACACATTGCGCACCCGTAACAAGGAACTGGTCGCTGGCCTGCAGCCGGTGATCGTTCCGGTCAAGGTGAAGGACAAGGGTACCTTGTATCGACTCCAGGCCGGTCCGCTGGCCGACGGTGCCGCCGCCAAGGCGCTCTGCGGCCGCTTTGCCCAGGCGAAGCTCGCCTGCTTCCCGGTGGCACCATGAGCACGCCCGCAACCCCCTCGTGTCCGGCCGATCTGCGCCCGATCATCATCGGCTGCCAGGGGCTGAAGCTGACCGCAGAGGAACGGGCGATCATCGCCGGCGAACGCCCGCTGGGGCTGATCGTGTTCGCCCGCAATGTCGACGAACCCGAGCAGCTGTCGGCACTGGTGACAGAATTCCGTGCGGCGGCAGGCAATCCCTATGCCCCCGTCCTGATCGACCAGGAGGGCGGCCGCGTCCGCCGGCTGAAGCCGCCGCATTGGGGTGTGGTGCCGGCGGCGGGGGTCATCGGCCGTCTGCATGCCAAGGATCCGGCAGCGGGGCTGACCGCGGCGCGGCTGACCGGGCGGCTGATCGGTCACGACCTGATTGCGCTCGGCATCGACGTCAATTGTGCGCCGGTGGCCGATATTCGCTTCGCCCACGCCCATGAAGTGATCGGCGATCGTGCCTATTGCGCCGATCCGGTCAAGGTGGCGGCGCTGGCCGGCGCCATGGCGGCGGGACTGGGCGAGGCCGGCGTGCAGCCGGTGGTGAAACATATCCCGGGCCATGGCCGGGCCGAGACCGACAGCCATGCGGAACTGCCGGTGGTCGATGCCGATCTGGACGCGCTTCGGGCAGCCGATTTCGCCCCCTTCCTGGCGCTCAACCGTCTGCCCTGGGCGATGACCGCCCATGTCGCTTATCCGGCGATCGATCCCGACCTGCCGGCGACCCTGTCGGCAAAGGTGATCGACGAAGTGATCCGCCGCGAAATCGGCTTCGACGGCGTGCTGCTGTCCGACGACGTCTGCATGGCGGCGCTGGAGGGCGACATGTCCTGGCGGGCGAATTCGGCCCTGGCGGCCGGTTGCGATGCGGTGCTCCACTGCAACGGCAACACGGCCGAAACCCGTGCGGTGCTGGAAGCGGCCCCCCTGGTGACGGCCGAAGCCCGGCGGCGGCTGACGGCGGCGGCGGCCTGGGCGGCGAAGCGCCGTTCGGCCCAGCTGGATGTTTCAGCCGATCGCAAGGCGCTTGCCGGCCTGATCGGCGACTGACCGGGTTCGGGGGCCGGTGACATGGCCGGCGACATCGGGCATGGCCTCACATCGGACATGACGGCATCGGATGCGGCATCACCGCCGCGTCCGATGCAGCTTGTCCTGGACCTCGACGGTTTCGAAGGGCCGATCGACCTGCTGCTGTCGCTCGCCCGCGACCAGAAGGTCGATCTGCAGAAGATTTCCATCACCCGGCTGGCCGATCAGTATCTGGGCTTCATCGCCGAGGCCCGCCGCCGCCATCTGGAACTGGCGGCGGATTATCTGGTGATGGCCGCCTGGCTCACCTACCTGAAATCGCGTCTGCTGCTGCCGGACGAGGCGCCGTCTGCGGATGAAGACGAGCCGTCGGCCGAGGAGATGGCGGCGGCCCTGGCCCTGCGGCTGCGCCGGCTGGAGGCGATGCGGCGGGCGGGCGAGGCGCTGCGCGCCCGCCCGCGGCTGTTGCTGGACCGGTTTCCCGCGGGCGGGGCAGGGGCGGCGGTCAGAATCGTGGAGCGCCAGGCGACCGACGGCTATGGCGACCTGATCGCCGCTTATGCCCGGATCGCGGAGCGGCGCTTTCGCAATGTGCTGACGGTGACCCCGTCGCGGCTGATGACCATCGATCAGGCGATCGAACGGCTCGGGACCCTGCTGCCGGGGCTGCCGCGGCGCTGGGTGCCGCTGATCGGCCTGCTGCCCGATCTGCCGGCCCCCCGGCCGCTGCCGGCGACGGGCGATCCGCTGGCCTTGGCTGCGGCCGAGGCGGCGGCCGCGCGCGCCAGACGGCTGGAGCGACGCTCTGCCCTGGCGGCAAGCTTCGTGGCGGTGCTGGAACTGGCCCGTCAGGGCCGGCTTGCGGTGGCGCAGAGGCAAGGCGGCGGGCCGCTGATGGTGCATCCGGACGCCCGGGCCCCCATGGACGAGATCCCGACGGATGACGAGGAGGGCGGAGATGAGCGGTGACGACACGGAGCGTTTCGCCCATGCGCGCCGCGTGATCGAGGCGGTGCTCTTCGCCAGCGCCGAACCGCTCGGTCGTGACCGGCTGGCCGAGTATCTGCCGGCGGGGGCCCCGATCGATGCCGTGCTGGACAGTCTTGCCGCCGATTATGCCGGGCGCGGGGTGGAGCTGGTGCGCCGCGACGACGCCTGGGCCTTCCGTACCGCCCCCGATCTGGCCCCGCATCTGCAGGCGCGGGTGGTGGAGCCGCGCCGGCTGGGGCGGGCGGCGCTGGAGGTGCTGGCGATCATCGCCTATCACCAGCCGGTGACCCGGGCCGAAATCGAGGAAATCCGCGGTGTGGCCCTGGCGCGCGGGACGCTGGATCTGCTGATCGAAACCGGTTTCGTGCGCCCCCGTGGCCGGCGGCAGGCGGTGGGGCGGCCGCTCGAATGGGCGACGACGCCCCATTTTCTGGATCATTTCGACCTGGCGTCGCTGGCCGACCTGCCGGGGCTGGACGAATTGAAAGCCGCCGGCCTGCTGGGGCAGGGGCGCGGCATCGCCGATTATGCCGCCGATCAGGAACAGCCGACCCTGCCGCTGGAACCCCGCCCGAAGCCGAGCGGACGGCTTGGCGGCTTCACCGCGGGGCTCGAGGGTGGCGACGTCAACAATGATTGATCCGGTCAACGTCAGCGCTTGCAGAGCTGCCGTCGGCAGGGAAGGTTCGGCGGTCGATGGACAGCATTGGCCCCGGCGGCTAGCTTTGGGGCGGGATGCGGGTACGGGGGGGATGTCGGTCCGACGATGAATGCCAGCGGTATTTTCCGGAAGGCGGCCCTCGACCGTCTGTCTTCCCCCGAACAGCTTGATCAGACACTGACCGTCGCCAGCCCGCGGGGCTGGGCGGCGGCGCTTGTCGTGGCGGCGGCGATGGCCGGGGTCGTGGTCTGGTCGGTGGTGGGGGCGATCCCCGTGCGCAAGGCCGGGCAGGGGTTGCTGATCGCCGAGGGCGGCCGGGTTCTGGATGCACCGGCGCTTGGGGCGGGGACGCTGTCCGAGCTTCTGGTCGGGCTGGGAGACGAGGTCACGGCCGGTGAGCCGGTGGCGCGGATCTCCAACCCGGATCTCGCCCTGCAGCTTGCCAATCTGCGGGCGGTGGTGGCGGAACGCCGCGATGCCCGCACCCGGCTGGAGCAGGATCTTGCCGAGGAAGCGCGCCTGCGGGAGGCGAGCCTGACCGCCCAGCGCGAGGCGCTGGATACCCGCCTCAATGCCGCGCGCAGCCGGCTGGCCTATCAGCAGGGGCGTCTTTCGGATCTGGAGGCCCTGCTGGCCCAGAAGGTGGTGACGCGCGATGCGCTCGCCCGGGCCCGGGACGAGGTCGCCCAGGCCCGCCAGGATCTGGCCGAGGTCGAAAGCGGCACCGCCGATCTCCGCTCACGGAAGATCGAGGCCGAGATCGCCGCCGAGCGCCGCCGCCGCGAGGCCGACGAGGCGATCGCCGAGGCGGAGCGCCGTGTTGCCGAGCTGGAGGCCCGGGCCGCCCGCGGCGCGGTGGTGACGGCACCCGAGACGGGGCGGGTGACCGAGATCAAGCAACTGCCCGGCGCCCAGCTGAGCGCCGGCCAGGCGGTGCTGGCCCTGCAGACCGGCGGCGAGACGCTGGAAGTGGTGATGTTCGTGCCGCCGGCCGACGGCAAGGCGATCCGGCCGGGCATGCCGGTGCAGATCAGCCCGTCGACGGCGCCGCGCGAGAGCTTCGGTACGCTGACCGGCGAACTGGTCTCGGTGTCGGACTTCCCGGTCTCGACCGACGGCATCCGGGCGATCGTCGACAATCCCGGACTTGTCGAGAGCTTCGTTCAGGCGGGCCCGCCCTTCCTGGCCCGGGTCCGCATCGATCGGGATCCGTCGAGCAGCTCGGGCTATCGCTGGACCTCGTCCAAGGGCAGCGATCTTGCGCTTTCGGCCGGTACGCTGGCCTCGGTCGAGGTCGAGACCGCGACCGAGCGGCCCATCGACATGGTGATCCCGCTGCTCAAGGAGTGGACCGGGCTGTGACCGCGCCTGCCGCGGCGCCCGCCGCTCCTGAAAGCCTGATCAAGCCCAACGCGCCGCAGGGCGGGCGCCGCTTCCGTGTGCCGACCATTCTGCAGATGGAGGCGACCGAATGCGGTGCCGCCTCGCTTGCCATGATTATGGCCCATCACGGGCTCTGGCTACCGCTCGAGGTGCTGCGCCGGGAATGCGGCGTGTCGCGCGACGGCTCCAAGGCCGCCAATCTGCTCAGGGCCGCGCGTCGCTACGGCTTCGAGGCCCGCGGCTACCGGCGCGAGCCCGACAGCGTGGTCAACCTGCCCTTCCCGATGATCGTGTTCTGGAACTTCAACCATTTCGTGGTTCTGGAAGGGGTGGATGCGAAGCGCGACCGGGTCTGGATCAATGATCCGGCCATGGGGCCGCGGGCGATGACGGTGGAGGAATTCGACCAGGGCTTCACCGGCGTGTGTCTGGCCTTCCGGCCGATGCCGGAGTTCAAGCGCGGCGGTCGCCCGCCGGGGCTGTTCAAGGCCTTTGCCGAACGGCTGCGCGGCAGCGGCCCGGCGCTCGCCATGGTGCTGATGCTGACCCTGATGCTGGTGCTGCCGGGGCTGGCGCTGCCGGTCTTCTCCAAGCTCTTCGTCGACGGTGTGCTGATCGGCGACGAGCAGGACTGGCTGAAACCGCTGCTGATCGGCATCGGGCTGACCGCGATCATCCGGGCCGGGCTCGATTGGGCGCAGATGCGCTATCTGGCCCGACTGGAACTGAAGCTGGCGATTTCGGGCTCGGCCAAGCTGCTCTGGCATGTTTTCCGGCTGCCGGTGGAGTTCTTCCTTCAGCGCTACCACGGCGACGTGGCGATGCGGGTGGAATCCGGCGACCGGATCGCCCAGCTGCTGTCGGGCGAGTTTGCGACCAATGCGGTCGGGCTGGTCACCATGGTCTTCTATGCCGTGGTCATGATCGGCTATTCGCCGCTGCTGGGGGCCGTGGGCATCGGCCTCGCCCTGGTCAATGCGGTGGTGCTGAAGCTGGCCCAGCGGGCGCGGGAAGATGGCGGCCGGCGTCTTGCTCGCGAACAGGGCGCCCTGGCGGCGACCTCTATGAGCGGCATCCAGCTGCTGGAGACCCTGAAGGCGAGCGGCGGCGAGAGCGATTTCTTCGCCCGCTGGGCGGGTGTCCATGCCCGCTATCTGAACGCCCTGCAGCAGGTGGGCCGGATCACCTCGTGGGTCAATGCGGTGCCGGCCTTCATGGCGGCACTCACCTCGGCCGTGATCCTGGGCATCGGCGGTCTGGAAGGTGATGTCGGGCGCCATCACGGTCGGCGGCCTGGTGGCGGTGCAGAGCCTGCTCGCCAGCTTTTCGGCGCCGATTGCCGGGCTGATGCAGTTCGGCGGCGAGTTGCATGGGATCAAGGGCCAGGTGGCGCGCATCGACGACGTGTTGCGCTATGACGTCGATCCCACGCTCGACACCACCGAAAAGGTGATGCGGATCGATGCGCCCTCGGGCCGCAGGCTGCCGCAGCGTCTGCGCGGCGAGGTGCGGATCGAGAATCTGACCTTCGGCTACAACAAGGCCGAAGCGCCGCTGATCGACGACTTCTCCCTGACCATCCGCCCGGGCCAGCGCGTGGCGCTGGTCGGTGGATCGGGCAGCGGCAAGTCCACCGTGGCGCGTGTGGTCTGCGGGCTTTACCGGCCGTGGAGCGGGCGGGTGCTGTTCGACGGCATTCCCGCCGAAGACCTGCCCCATGCCTATTTCGCCGGCTCCATCGCCTCGGTCGACCAGGACATTTTCCTGTTCGAGGGCACGGTGCGCGAAAACGTCACCATGTGGGACGATACCATCGGCGAGGCCGCCGTCACCCGGGCGCTGCGGGACGCGGCGCTGCTGGATCTGATCGAGGCACGGCCCGGCCGCTACGACTCACCCGTGGCCGAGAACGGCGCGAATTTCAGCGGCGGCCAGCGTCAGCGGCTGGAGATCGCCCGTGCGCTGGTCGGCGACCCGGCGGTGCTGATCCTGGACGAGGCGACCAGTGCGCTCGACACCCAGATCGAGAAGATCATCGACGAGCGCCTGCGCCACCGCGGCTGCACCTGCCTGATCGTCGCCCACCGGCTGTCGACCATCCGCGATTGCGACGAGATCATCGTGCTGGAACGGGGGCGTATCGCCCAGCGCGGCCGGCACGAGGATATGATCCGCGAGGACGGCCCCTATGCGCGGCTGATCCGATCCGAACAGGCCGATGCGGCCAGGGGGCGCGGATGACAGCGGCATCGTCTGAAAGCGCCGGTTTGCCGGCGATCGATCCGGAGCTCGTCGAGGCCAAGGCCGAGCTGCTGGCCAAGATCGATGGCGTGCGGCGCCAGGTCGGCTATCACAATCCCTTCCTGCTCGACCGGCCCGATCTCATCTGGCTGGTGCTGGAAGGCGCGGTCGATCTTTATGCCGTGCCGGTGCGTGACGGCGAGGTGATCGGCGTCGGCATTCATGTCGGCCGGGTGCCGGCCGGCGAACTGGTGTTCTCGCCCGGCCTGGTGCCGTCGGCAGGGGCGCTGGTCGCGGCGGAAGAGGGGGCCGATCTGGCGCTCCGCGCTGTCGCCGTGATGGGCACCGAACTCTTCGAGGCGAAGCGCGCCGACGTTGCCGAGGGCGATTTCGACCTGATCGTGGTCGACTGGCTGGACCGCTGGATCGGCCATATGGCCGGGCTTGCGGTGCCGGGCGCCGGTGCCCGCGCGGCCGAGCTTCTGGAAGCCGACCCGGGCCAGGAGGTGCCGGCCGGCCGGGTGCTGGGGCCGCAGCCCGAAGACGTGATCTGGGTTCAGTGCAACAGCGGCCGGGTGCGGCTGATGGGCCTGCCGGAGCTGGAATACGGTCGCAATGACCCGCCGATACCGGTCGCGCGCCATCTCTGGGTCGAGACGGCCGAGGATGCGATCCTCTCGCCGGCCTATACGCCGACGGTCTTGTTCCGCGACATGGCCTGGGAGGCGCTGGACGCTTTCCACCACATGGTGCTGACGGCCACCGCCCGGCGGCTTGCCGAGGCGGCCGAGCAGGATGGCGGCCGGCTGGAAACCCGTCGGGATGCCAGCCGGCGCCGGTTCGAGACTTCGCTCGGCCGCATCGGACGCCTGCTCGACCGGTACGGGCAGACGGAGACGGCTGGCCTTGCCGAGGGCGCCGGGCCGCTCATCGCCGCGGTCGATCGTGTCGCCCGCGAGACCGGGATCGATCCGGCCTCACGCGGCGCAAAACCGCGTGGCAGACGGGTGCTCGACATCGCCCAGAGCCTGAGGCTCCGCTGTCGGCGGGTGACGCTGAGCGGCGACTGGTGGCGCCGTCCGGGCGCGCCCCTCGTCGCCTTCATCGGTGAGACCGGGGCGGGGGAGCGCGGCCGGCCCGTGGCCCTGCTGCCCGCTGCCGATGGCCGCTGGCGGCTGGTCGATCCCGAGACCGACGGGCCGGACGGTCCGGGCCGGCCGGTCACCCGTGCCGAGGTCGACAGCCTGAGCGGCGAAGGCTGGATGCTCTACCGGCCGTTCCCGGCCAAGCCGATGTCGGTGGGAGAGGTCTGGCGGTTCGGCCTGTACGGCCTGAAAGGCGATGTCCGCACGATCATGGCCTGCGGTCTGCTGGCGGCGCTGACCGGTCTGCTGACCCCGATCGCCAGCGGGGCGCTGTTTTCCAACGTCATCCCGCGGGCCGATCTGCAGACCCATCTCTGGGTGGTGCTGGCGCTGCTGGCGGGTGCGGTCGGCATCCTGACCTTCGCCGTGGTGCGCGGCATTGCGCTGCTGCGGCTGCAGGCGACCATGGACAGCTCGGTACAATCGGCGGTCTGGGACCGGCTGCTTGCCCTGCCGGCACCGTTCTTCCGCCGGTTCACCGGCGGCGATCTGGCCGATCGTGCCAACAGCGTCTCGGCGATCCGTGAATTGCTGACCGGCTCGGCCTTGCAGGTGGGGCTGGATGCCCTGTTTTCGCTGGTCAGCCTGACCCTGCTGTTCTGGTACAGCGCGAAGCTTGCCCTGGTCGCACTGGGCGTGCTGCTGGTCCAGGTGCTGGTGACGGGCATTCTGCTCAGGATCCAGCTGCCCGATCAGCGGGCGCTGCTCAGCCTGGGCGGGCGGATCGAGGGGCTGGTCTTTCAGCTGTTGACGGGGCTGTCCAAGCTGCGTGTGTCTGCTGCCGAACCGCGCGCCTTCGCCCGCTGGGCCGAAGAGTTTTCGGTGCGCAAGCGGCTGACCTATCGGGTGCGGCTGAATGCGGCGGCCCAGGGGGCGCTGGCGCAGCTCTTCCCCGTGCTGGGTACGCTGGCGGTCTATCTCTCGGTCGCGACCCTGCTGACCGGGCCCGACGGCCGGCCGGAATTCGGCATCGGCCCGTTCATGGCCTTCACCGCCGCTTTCGGCCAGCTGACCATGGCGATGACCTCTCTGGTCGCGACGGCCGGCACCGTGCTCGCCATCGTCCCGCTTTACGAACGGGTGACGCCGATCCTGACCGAGATGCCCGAGATCACCCCCGACCGGGCCCATCCGGGCGAGATCACCGGCCGGATCGAGTTCTCTCACGTCACCTTCGCCTACGCACCCGATGCGCCGCCGGTGCTGGACGATCTGTCGCTGACGATCGAATCGGGCGGCTATATCGCCTTCGTCGGCGAAAGCGGTTCGGGCAAGTCGACCCTGCTGCGCCTGCTGCTCGGTTTCGAGCTGCCGCAATCGGGCGGTGTCTATTTCGACGGTATGGATCAGGCCGGCCTGGACCTGACGGCACTCCGTCGGCAGATCGGCGTGGTGCTGCAGAACGGCCGGCTGATGTCGGGCAGCATTTTCGACAACATCGTCGGCTCGTGGCCGCTGACCCAGGACGATGCCTGGGCGGCGGCGCGGCTTGCAGGCCTGGACGAGGATATCCGGGCCCTGCCCATGGGCATGCACACGGTGCTGTCGGAAGGTGGCGGCACACTCTCGGGCGGGCAGCGCCAGCGGCTGATGATCGCCCGGGCCCTGGTCCACCGGCCACGCATCCTGGTGCTGGACGAGGCGACCAGCGCGCTCGACAACCGCACCCAGGCGATCGTCAATGACAGCATTTCGAAGCTGAACATGACCCGGATCGTGGTCGCGCATCGCCTGTCGACCATTCAGGACGCCCATCAGATCTATGTCATGAAATCGGGCCGGCTGGTGGAGCAGGGCGACTATCGCAGCCTGATGGCGCTGGATGGCGAATTCGCGGCCCTGGCCCGGCGCCAGCTGCTGTAGGCCCTCAGCCAGGGGACACGGTCGTCAATCCGCCGTCGGCAGACCGGCCTCGGCTGCAGCGGCGCTCTCGATCATGCCGCGCAGGCTGCCGGTGTTGGCGAAATCCCAGCGGCCGTCATAGACGACGTCATCGATCCGCCAGCCGTCATCGCCGCGCAGGATCGACAGGCGATCGGTCCAGCTGGTCATCAGCGTGCCGGCCTCGTAGGCATAGCGCAGCTCGACCGAGGCGGTGTTGCGCGCCAGGGTCACGGCGCCGACACGGCAGCTCGTGGCGCCCTCGAACAGGCTGGAGAACAGATCGCCATCGGCGAAGGGCGGTTTGTCGCCCGGGGCCTGGCGGATGGCGGCATCGTGAAGATGCCGGGCGGCGGTGAGCGCACCATCCAGGCCGAGGGTGATCAAAGGTTCAAGGGCATGCTGTGCAGCGGGCGACGGCAGACCGCCGCCGTGGAGGTCCGGATAGACGGCACAGAAGGCCTCGGCGAGCTGTGAGACCTCGACGCCGTCTTCGGCGGCTGCCGCACGTGCGGCGCTTGCCTGGGCATCGAGCGTGGAGCCATAGATCTCTTCGGCGCGGGCGACATGCGGCAGGGCATTGCAGATCAGCATCGCCAGAAGCCATGCCGATGCCGTCTCTATTCCCCGGTGACCGGGTTTACGAACACGCGCCATTTGACCGCCTCATAATCGCCAGTCGGATCATGATACGGCACATCGAGCGCGAGTGCGCGCGCTTCCAGCCCGCCGGTCGCCGCCAGAACCCCGAAGGCGGCCACGACCACGTCGCGGCGCGCGCCGGCAAGCGCCTCGCTCGCATCGAGCAGGTCGCGCTGGGCATCGAGCAGGTCGATCAGCGGCCGCCGGCCCAGATCGACCTCGCGCGCGACGCCGTCGAGTGCGGTGGTCGCCGCCTCGACCTGCGCCTCGCGCGCGGCGATGGCCGCACGGGCCGCCAGCATGTCGCGCCAGACCCGCTCGGTCCGCTCCACGATGCTGCGTTCGGTGGCAATGCGGGAGAGGCGGGCTTCGGCGGCGGTCTTGCGGGCCTCGCGCAGCCGGCTCTCGGCGATGCCGGCACTGTAGATCGGCACTGTCAGCTGCAGGCCGACCGCTGCGGCTTCGGTCTCCCGCGGGTTGACATCAAGGCTGGAGCGATTGCGGCTGAGGCTTCCGGTGACGGAGACCTTGGGCAGTAGGGCGCCGCGGCTGACCGCAATCCCGTCCGTCGCCGCCTCGGTGTCATAACCGGCGGCCACGATCTGGGGATTGGCTTCCCTGGCACGGAGCAGGGCGGCGCCCAGGGTGTCGGGCAGATGGGCCGGCAAGGGGGCCGGGGCCGGATCCGTCGGCTCCTGGCCGGTCACCGCAAGATAGGTGGCCTGCGATTTGGCGAGAGCGGCTTCGGCGGCGACCACCCGTGCCTCTGCATCGGCCACGCGCGCACGGGCCTGGGCAAGATCCGCGGCCGTGGCGTCGCCCAGATCGTGGAGGGCGCGGGTCTGATCCAGCCGTCGCACCAGCAGGTCGCGGGCCTGGCGGTTCAGGTTCAGGACGTCCAGGTCCCGCGCGACATCCACATGGGCGGTGACTGCGGCGAGCAGCACCTCGCTCTCGGTGGTTCTGAGGCGGGCCCGCTCGGCCCTGATGGTGTTCTCGGCCCGGTCGAGCCCGGCGGAGGCGGCGCCGCCGCTATAGACCGGCTGGTTCAGCGTCAGCGCCTGCTGGTCCTGGCGATTGGTGCGGTTGACCACGCCGTCATAGGTCAGGTCCTGTACGTCGCGGCTGGCCGCGGCCGACAGGCTGGGCAGGAAACCGCCGAGCGCCTGCGGGCGCTGCTCGTTGACGACGTCGAGCCGTGCCCGCCCGACCGCCAGATCCGGATTGGCGAGATAGGCGGCGGCCAGGGTTTCACGCAGGGTCTGTGCACAGGCCGGCGTTGTCACGGCCATGACAGCGGTGAGGATGACGGCAAAGGGCCAGGCATGAGGCTGCCGGCCTGGCCGGTGCCGGATCGGGGACCCGGCGCTCATCGGCTGCTGTCGGTCCTCGGGAAGAGACCCGCGGCAAAGGCCGCATCGCCGACGGTGACCACATCGCCGCCGACATCGGCGGCCTGGTCGATGTCGTCATAGGCCATCAGCGGCGAGGGCAGAACCAGATGCATCCGGTCACGCCGGTCTTCCAGCACCACG
Organism: Tistrella sp.; assembly: GCF_002684955.1. NCBI lineage: Bacteria > Pseudomonadati > Pseudomonadota > Alphaproteobacteria > Geminicoccales > Geminicoccaceae > Tistrella > Tistrella sp. The sequence goes on from NZ_NYWI01000029.1 coordinate 242,328, forward strand.
ACTTCGCAGCCTTCGGGAACGTCCAGCCCGGCTTCGGCGAGGACAGCGGCCGGATTGGCCTTCAGCCGGTCGCGAAGGGCGGCGTCCCTGGCGGCACGGCGCAGCAGATCGGCCAGCATCCGGGTCACTTCACTCACGACCTGTCACCTTCCGCCCAGAGTGAATGTCACGCCGTCGGAGCCGAAAACCAACAGCATGTCGTCTCCAACGGGTGCAACGACCGGACCACCGACACCGCCGGCGACGGCATCGAGGGCATCATCCGCCAGATCGCCTCCGTCGGTATCCTGGGCGACCGGCGGAATGACCAGATGCACGCGATCCGGCGTATTTTCGACCACGACGAGGCTGACATCGGCCGGCAGGTCGATGCCATGGGCCGCCAGTGCCTGACGCGGATCGGTCCTGCACAGGGCGCGGAATTCCGCATCCCGCCAGGCATGGTCGATGATGTCGCCAATGCGCTTGCGCAATTCGTCCGTCACCTGATCGTGAGAGGCTGTGCCCTTGTCCATGTTCCCGCCGCGATGGGCCCTTTGTTGCGGAGCCCGCACGCGCCCGCTTTCGCATTCAACGCTATGATCGACCTGTTTGGTAAATCCCACCACTGCCTGGGTCAATGGCCGTTTATGCGACATGCAAGATATCATGCGCATTGACGTACGATGCCATGCCGGCTGTGGCCGGAAGGTCGCGCCTGTTGCGCGAAGCGTTGCGTTCGTCAGGCCATCGGTGGTGGTCTGACCCGCCTGACGTCCTTTTCAGGATGCAAGCTTCGGCGCCCCGGTATATAAGGCGAGATAACAAGCAGTCCAAGGGTAGAGGCTGGCGGAGGACTATCCGCCGTGCGGGATGGATCGGGGGCAGAGGCGTGACTCTGCGGCATAACGGGGCGGCACTTCCGTCTGAACCTAGAGATCGCGTTGCCGTGCTGTCGGAAGACATCGGCGAGGCGCGTCGCATTGCCGACTACCTTAAAACTTCAGGATTAATATCTGTCGCCCTGATCGCCAATCGCGCAAGTTGTGATCAGCTTGCCGAACGGCCGATGGATCTGGTGGTGCTGGACTGCGATGGTCGCACCGTCGACGGCCTGGCGCTCGGCCGGCGGATTCTTGCGCAGGGTCAGCCCGGTCTCGTGTTCGTCAGCAAGCGTGACGACGAGGTGGAGCGGGTGATCGGCCTCGACATGGGCGCCGACGACTTCCTGGTCCGCCCTTTCAGCCTGCGGGAGCTGACCGCCCGGGTCCGCGCGGTCCTGAGGCGTCGGCGCATGGTGCCCGAGACGATCGGCGCCGACATCCGCCATGTCCGCGGCTGGACCATAGACCTCACCCGCCGCGAGATCGCCGATCCGGATGGTGAGGTGGTGCGGCTGACCCGCGGGGAATTCGACCTGCTGGCCGCCATCGTTCAGGCGGGCGGTCGGCCCGTCACCCGGGAATATCTGCTGGAAGTGGTGTCGAAGCGGGCGGATGCGGTGTCCGACCGCACGGTGGTGACCCTGATCAGCCGCCTGCGCCGCAAGCTGGACCGCGGCGCTGGGGATCTGGACCTGATCCGCACCGAGCCGGGTGTCGGCTACCGGATTACCGCCGACTGACCCTGTCGGCCCATTCGCCATAAAGTTCCCTGCATACTGAATATGACACAGATCCCGCCGCGCCACGTGCTGTAAAGCACACCTCCTGTCCGGTGTGTCATGAAAAGGGCGTGGCGTGTCGCTGAGTATTGTGGTGTAGAGGAAGATGCGGCGGTTCAAGGCCCTATCTTTGCTTCATGCAATCGAAGCCGGTCGACCCTACATTCTCCTCATAGCCGAGGCGCACACGACCTGCTGATGTCAAGACATCGACCGTGGCGCTACAGATCGTCGAACCGGCCCGCGCGTCCCCCGATGCGCACCGCTCTTGCAACCAGATCATGCAATGGCTGGCCCATTCCCGGCGACGGTCCCCTGAAGGAGGAGCACCGAAACCATGTCCGCCATGAAGCATAGCCCCAAAGCCCTTGCCGCCGCCGCCGTCTGTGTTGCGGCCCTTGCCCTGGCTGCCTGCGGTAACTCGCCTGAACGCCGCGGTCTGACCGGTGCCGGCCTGGGTGCCGGTGCGGGTGCCGCGATCGGTGCCGCCACGGGCGGCAGCGTGCTTGGCGGCGCCCTGGTCGGCGGTGCGGCCGGTGGCCTGACCGGCGCGCTGACCGACAAGGACGACATCGACATCGGCGACTGATCGCCACACCGACGGTTCCCGTCGCAAAAATATCACGGGGCGGTACGGTCGACGTGACCGGCCGCCCTCCTCACATATCGGTCAGCTTTCGCACCCTGCGCGAGCCGCCTTTCCCGAAAGACGGAGGTCCATCCATGGAGGGACGCAACGACAGCTTTCTGGGCGACCTGTTCCGCATCATCGTCGCGGTGATCCTGCCGCCGCTGGGCGTGTTGCTGGAGGTTGGCCTGACCAAGCACTTCTGGATCAACATCCTGCTGACGCTGCTTGGCTGGCTGCCCGGCATCATCCATGCGGTGTGGGTCATCAGCCGTCGCTGAGGCCGCCCGTCATAAGGAAAGGCCCCGATCCTTGGCCGGATCGGGGCCTTTTTCATGCGGCGTTGTTGAAGGGCGCTGTCACCACTCCGGATCGGGAAGATCCAGATAGGCCGCACGCAAGGCCTCGGACCAGCGCTGGCGGATGGAAAGGAAATAGGGATCGGTCTCGTCGATCCGCCGCTCGAGGTCGTATTCGAAGGTGTCGGTGCGGATCACGGTCAGATCGATCGGCATGCCCACCGACAGATTGCTGCGCAAGGTGCTGTCCATCGAGATCATGGCCAGCTTGATCGCGTCGTGAATGCGGGTCTCCGGCCCCATCACCCGGTCGAGGATCGGCTTGCCGTATTTGTGCTCGCCGATCTGGAGGTAGTGGGTATCGCTCATCGCTTCGATGAAATTGCCGGCCGAATAGATCTGGAACAAACGGATCTCGCCGCCGCGGATCTGGCCGCCGAGCAGGAAGGTGACGTTGAAGGCGGTATCATGGGCTTCCAGCGCCGGGCCGTCGGCACGGTGGACGGCCCGGATCGACTCGCCGACGATCTCGGCTGCCGAAACCATGTCCGGGGCATCGTCCAGGTGGCGGCCGTCTTCCAGCCCGCGCCGCAGGCGATTGACCACCGCCTGCGTGATGGCGAGGTTGCCGGCAGCGGTCAGGCAGAGCACCGACTTGCCGGGGCGTCCCCAAAGCGTGGTCTTGCGATAGGTCGAGATGTTGTCGACGCCGGCATTGGTCCGGGTGTCGGAGAGCATCACCAGTCCGGCGCGCATCTTCAATCCGACGCAGTATGTCATGAGGGTGGGGATCCGTCTGAGGGGCGCGGTGTCGAAGGGGCGGGCTGTCGGAACCCGGCTTCGTCCCGCCTTCATTGTTGGGCCTGTTCCGTAACGTGGACGCGGACGGCGAGGTGTTCCTCGTCGCCGGCGATACGGATGCCGCGCACGGGCGCTGCATCCAGATAGTCGAGACCGTGGGCGAGGCGGATATAGGATCCGGTCGGGCTGATGCCGTTGGACGGATCGAAGCCGACCCAGCCCAACCCGTCCAGCCAGGCTTCCGCCCAGGCATGGCTGGCTTCGCTGCCGGGATTTTCGGCGTGGTCGTCGTCATTGGGCGAGAGATAGCCGCTGACATAGCGGGCGGGAATGCCCAGCTCCCGCACCAGAGTGATGAAGACGTGCGCATGGTCCTGGCACACGCCGCGCCCGTGGGCCAGCGCCTCGGCGGCGGTGGTGCGGGCATCGGTGGCGCCCTTGACATAGGCCACGCGCCCCGCGGTCAGGCGCAGGACGGCATGCATGGCCGCCACCGCCCCTTCGGCCTCCAGCACCGGGCGGACCTCGTCGGCGATGGCCTTCAGCGCGTCATCGGCGGTGGTCAGCGGCGTTTCGCGCAGGAACACCTCGGGCGACAGCGTGTCGGGCAGGTCACTGCCGACGACCCCGGCGGTGTCGGTCGTCTCGACGATCCCGCGTACCGTCACCGCCAGCCGGTCGTGGTCGCGATCGAGGGTCAATTGATGGACGCGGTTGCCGAAACCGTCGGTGAGCGGCACCAGATGGGCAGTGGGCTCGACCTCGATCCGCCACGAGATCACACGCTGGGCCGCCAGGTCGGGCGGGGTAAGGCGCAGCGCCTGGATCGCATACCGGGCGGGCCGCCCATAGGTGTATATGGTCTGGTGCTCGACGGTCAGGCGCATGAATCCCTCGACGATATGGACGGGAGCGACGGGGTATACCCGCCGCAGATCCCGGTCAAGACAGATAGCAGCGCTGAATCTCGTCGCTGAGCCGCGCATTGCGCATGATGAAGTCTGTCAGGAACTCGTGCAAGCCGGCCTGAAAGATGTCCTCGGTCCGGCCATAGGTCAGCTGGGCGTGAAGCTGTCCGGCCTGACGGTGGCATTCGGCCCTGCGGCCGTAGAGCTTGGCCAGGTAGTCCAGCTGGGTATCGACCTCTCCCACGCAGGCGACCAGCGATCGCGGCATCTCGGGCCGCAGGATCAGGAACTCGGCCACCAGCCAGGGCCGGACATTGGTCCGGTACAGCCAGTGGAACGAGCGATGCGCCGAGACCGCCCGCAGGATCGACATCCACTGGTATTCGTCGACCGCGCCGCCGACGGTCTCTTCCGGCGGCAGCAGGATGTTGTATTTCACGTCCAGAATCCGGGCGGTGTTGTCGCCGCGTTCGACATAGGTGCCAAGCCGCACGAAGGCATAGGCGTCGTCACGGATCATGGTGCCGTAGGCGCTGCCCCGGAACAGGGTGACGCGCTCCTTGATCCAGTCCAGGAAGTTGCGCAGCTCCGTGCCGGTGATGGCGGACGGGTCGAGGCGGTTCATCTCCATCCAGGTGCTGTTGATGCTCTCCCACATTTCAGAGGTGAGGGCGGTGCGCACCGAACGGGCATTGCGGCGGGCGTTTTCGACACAGCTGCGGATGCTCGACGGGTTGTCGCGATCGAAGGCGATGTAGTCCACCACCCGGCGCTGATCGACGGCCTCCTCGCCATGGCGGGCCACGAAGCCGCCGGCGACACCGGCGCTGATCAGGGCCGACTTCCACTCGTCATAGCCGCCCTCAGCGGCGGATGAGGGCAGCAGGGCCATACGATGGGCGGCTTCGATGATACGGGCGAGATTTTCCGCCCGCTCCATATTGCGGGAGAGCCAGTAGATATTGTCGGCGGTACGGCTGAGCATCGAGGGGGTTCCCCGGGAAGATCGGTCGAGAGGGCCGCCGGAACGGCCCCTGCGGCAGGGCTGACGGCGGGCGCCGGGCGGCGCCTCAGCGGGCGAGCACCCAGGTGTCCTTGGTGCCGCCGCCCTGGCTGGAATTCACCACCAGAGAGCCCTTCTTCAGCGCCACGCGGGTCAGCCCGCCCGGCACCAGCGAGACGCCGTTGGCGCCGACCAGCAGGAAGGGCCTCAGGTCGACATGGCGCGGGGCCACCCCTTCCTCGACCAGGGTCGGGCAGGTCGACAGGGCCAGGGTCGGCTGGGCGATGAAGTCTTCCGGGTTCGCCTTGATCCGCTCGGCATAGGCCGCCTGTTCGGCGCGGGTCGATTTCGGGCCGACGAGCATGCCATAGCCGCCCGATCCGCGGACCTCCTTCACCACCAGCTCGTCCAGATGTTCCAGCACATAGCGGCAGTCGTCGTTCCGGCCGCACCAGCGGGTCGGCACGTTGTTGAGCAGCGGCTCCTCGCCCAGATAGAAGCGGATCATATCCGGCACGAAGGTATAGATCATCTTGTCGTCGGCGATGCCGGTGCCCACCGCATTGGCAAGCGTCACATTGCCTGCACGATAGGCGTCGATCAGCCCGGGCACGCCCAGCTGGCTGTCGGGCCGGAAGACCAGCGGGTCCAGGAAGGCGTCGTCGATGCGGCGGTAGATGATGTCGACCCGCTTCGGCCCCTCGGTCGTCCGCATGAAGACCTTGTTTTCCGAGACGAAGAGGTCGGGGCCCTCGACCAGTTCGACACCCATCTGGTCGGCCAGGAAGGTGTGCTCGTAATAGGCGCTGTTGTAGATGCCGGGCGTCAGGAGAACCACCGTCGGCTGGCCGGCGGCCATGTTCGGCGGCGCCACCGAGCAAAGCGTGTCGCGCAGGCTGGACGGGTAATGGTCGACCGGGCGGACCTGATGCGCCGACAGCAGATCGGGGAAGAGCCGCATCATCACGTCGCGGTTCTCCAGCATGTACGACACGCCCGAGGGCGTGCGGACATTGTCTTCCAGCACGAAGAAATCGTTCTCGTCGGTCCGCACCAGATCGATGCCGGCTATGTGGGTATAGACATTGCCGGGGACCTTGAGCCCCTGCATCTGCGGCAGATAGCCCACATTGCGCAGCACCAGATCCGGCGGAACGATGCCGGCTTTCAGGATGTCCTGGCCGTGATAGATGTCGGTCAGGAAGGCATTGAGCGCCCGGACGCGCTGGGCCAGACCGCGGGACAGCGTGGACCATTCCTCGCCGGTCACGATCCGTGGCACCAGGTCGAAGGGCAGGATGCGCTCCGGGTCGCCACCTTCGCCGTAGACCGCGAAGGTGATGCCGATCCGCCGGAACAGCACCTCGGCCTCGCGGCGCTTCAGTTGCAGGCGGTCATGCGGTGTCTGTGTCAACCAGGCTCTGATTTCCGCATAGGCAGCTCTGACGTCCTCCGGTGACCTGACTTCGTCCGGTGTGCAGGCTTCTTCGGGCGCATCGGTCCCCGCCGTCGCCCAGCCGTTCATCTCGTCGAAGATCCGGATGTCAGTCGTATTGCTCAAGAGAGCATCCTCCGCCGTGTTGACGTTCGACGGCATGACCAGCAAATGCCGTGCCATCGATCTGCGGCCGGATCTTCCCCGGAAACCGGCCGCTCCCCATCTGAATCCTGCCCATCTTTTCGGCAGAGAACAACAGTGCTGCGCAGCGCAGTGGCGTCGAAAGGGGGGTGGCCTGCGGAAACCGGGGCGGGAGCGGGCGGAAAACGAAGGCGGAAACCAAAACGGGCCCGGCGATGCCGGGCCCGATATGCGATGATCCGTTCGTGGACGATCAGTCGTCGGCCATGCCGGCCGGGATCTGCTTGCGGAGCGTCACCACATTGCGGCCGTCGATGCGGGCATAGTCCACCTGATCCATCATACTGCGGACCAGATGCACGCCCAGGCCGCCGATCGGGCGGTCTTCGATATCGCCCTCGAGCACCGGCGGCGGGGCCTCGGCGAAGGGGTCGAAGGCGGGGCCGTCATCGACGATCACGACGGTGACCGAGGCGCCGTCGCCCTCTCCGGCGGCAAGCCGCACCGTGATCGGCAGGCCGGTGGCGCCATCGGGAAAGCCATAGCTGATCACATTGGTGATCAGTTCGTCAGCCGCGAGCGAGATCTGGTACGAAACCGCCGGCGGCAGCGCATGCGCGTCGCAGAAGGTCTCGATCGCATCCGCAAGCCGGGTCAGTTCGCTCAGATCGGCCGCAAGGGCCAGTTCGGTCACTGCGGTCATGGCGCGGTTCCCTGATCCGGGGCGCGTGTGGCGCGGCCGGGCCCGCCGGCCGCGCGAGGGGTGAGCGATCAGGCGAAAGCCGCGATCGCCTCGTCCCGGCCCGGCAGGATCTGGAAGATCGCGCTGAAGCCGCTGATGTCGAAGACCTCGCGGATCTCGGGCCGCATGCCCGACAACACGACCTTGCCGCCGCTCGCCTTGGACCGCTTGGCGGCGATCAGCAGCACCCTGAGGCCGGCACTGCTGATATAGTCCAGCCCGGCAAGATCCACCGCCAGCCGGCCCGCGGAGGAGTCCAGCGCCGCCAGAACCTCGGCTTCGAAAGCCGGACAACTGGTGCCGTCCAGCCGGCCCTTCGGGCTGAGGACGACGACCGTTCCGATGGACTGACGCTCGATCTGCATCTTCGCTCCCGTCAACTTGAGCCCGGGGCCGCCGGTAGCCGTCAAGAACACTGACGCGCGGCCCCTGGAACCGTTCCGGATTCCATATCAGGTGGCAGCTCTTTGCCCAAGGGATTTTGTCCGGTCCCGACAGTATATGACAGTTGAATGACGTTGCGGGGTGAGGATTGCGGCAGGTGTGGCGGTGCGGCACACTCCGCAGCCTGCGGGGCCGGTGGTCTGGTCCCGATCTTCTGCGGCTCAGGTGGAATGCTGCTCGACGTTACCACGGCCCTGGCCGGGCTGGGCCTGTTCTTCCTCGGTGCCCGCACGCTGGGCGATGCCCTGAAACGCCTGGCGGGCCGCCGGGTCCGGGTGGCGGTCGCCCGCAGCACCGACGGCCCGCTGAAGGCGGCCGGCATGGGGCTGGTGATGGCGGCCGTCACCCAGTCCACCCAGGTCGCCACCTTCATTCTGGCGGGCATGATCCGCGCGGCGCTGATCCGGGCCGAACGGGCGATGATGGTCATGACCGGCGTCAATGTCGGGGTCTGCGGCCTGCTGTTCGTGGCGACCTTCGATGTCCGGATCGTGGTCTATGCCGTCATCGGCCTGTCGGGCATTGCGATGACCCGCGCCCGCTTCGCGCCCTGGCGGGACCAGTTCTCGGCCCTGTTCGGCGCCGGGCTGCTGCTGTTCGGGCTGGGCTTGCTCCGTCAGGGCACGGTGCCGATCGCCGGGCTGGAGATCGTGACCGGCACCATGGCGGCGATCAGCGGCCACGACATCCTGGTCTTCCTGGCGGCCGCTCTGCTGATCCTGGCGGTGCAGTCGTCGTCGGCCGTGGGCATGATCGGCATCTCGCTGGCCGGTGCCGGCCTGTTCGGGCCCGAACAGGCGATCGCGCTCGCCTTCGGTGCCAATTTCGGCACGGCGCTCAACATGGCGTTGCTGACCCGCGGCATGGCCGGCCGCGCCCGCCAGCTCGCCATGTTCCAGGTGCTGGTCAACCTTGTCGGCACGGCGGTGACCCTGCCGCTGCTGCTGGCGGAAAGCGCGGGGCTGATCGCCTTCGGTCCGATCGGCGTCATCGCGGCGCTGACCGGTGATGCGGGGCGCAGCGTCGCCTGGGCCTTTCTGCTGTTCAATCTGATCGGGGCCGGGCTGTCGGGGCTGCTGCTGCCCTGGATCGCGCCGGTTCTGGCACGGAGCTGGCCGGTGACGCGGGTGGAGGCCGATGCCCAGCCGGCGTTCCTGGAAGACGGCATGCTGCGTGACCCGGCCGGTGCGCTCGATCTGGCCATTCTGGAGCAGCGCCGGCTGGTCGCCCATCTGGCGCATCTGTCGGCGATTGCGGCCGATCCGGGGGATCCGGCGGCCGGCAGGGTGGCGATGGCCCAGCGGGTCGACGGGCTGTTGACCCTGCATGGGCGGATCGCCGAGGTGCTGCGGGATCTCGGCGCCGCCGACATCTCCGCTGCCGCCTATGAGCGGCTGGCCCGCGCGGTGGCCAATCATCAGCGTCTCGACGGGGTGATCCACACCTTCGCCGAGCTGGCCGGCATGCTCATCGATCGGCTGACCGATCCGGGGGTGATGGGGCGGGTCTCGCGCGGCATGCTGGACGGCATCGATGCCGTGGTGATGACGCTGGCCGAGGTGGCGCAGAGCGCCGATGCGGACGAGCGGATGCTGCTGCGGGCGATGACCGGCGATCGCGCCGAGACCATGGGGCGCATCCGCAGCAGCTATCTGGCGGCGGAAGAGGCGCTGGCACCGGCCGATCGCGGGCGCCTGCTGCTGGCAACCAATCTCTGCGAGCGGTTGTTCTGGATGCTGGGCAGCCTGGTGGAAGGGCTGGAGGCCGAGTTCGAGGCCGGCAGTGAGGATGGGGTGGCGCTGCCATTGCCCGAGGCGGCCTGAACGGGCCGGGACCTCCCGGCAGCTGTGTCTTCGGTGCCATGTCGTCGAAAATCGTCACCCCCCGGTGGATTGTCGGCATCGCCGGCAAGGCTCCGACGGTTATGCTGACCGCAACGGCATGTTCTTGTTTCAGGAAGGCGCACGGGCTCCATGCTCGATCTGCTCACCGATCCGCAGGTCATTCTCAGCTTCCTCACCCTCGCGGTGCTGGAGATCGTCCTCGGTATCGACAACCTTCTCTTCGTCCAGATCATTGCCGGACGGGTGGCCCCTGAACGGCGGGACACCGCCCGGCGGGTGGGGCTGGCGCTGGCCCTCGTCACCCGGCTGATTCTGCTGGCGGCCATCTCGTGGGTGGCCGGCCTGACTGCACCGCTGGTGGACATCCAGGGCTTCGCCCTGTCCTGGCGGGACGTGATCCTGATCGCCGGCGGCCTGTTCCTGCTTGCCAAGGCCACGACCGAGATCCACCACACGGTGGACGGCGATGAAGAACACGGGGCAGGGGAGCCGAAGATCCATCTCAGCCTCGCCGCTGCTGTGGTACAGATTGCCCTGCTCGACATCGTGTTTTCGCTCGACAGCGTGATCACGGCGGTCGGCATGGCGCAGCATCTGCCGGTCATGGTGGCCGCGGTGATCGCGGCCATGATCGTGATGATCGTGGCCGCCGCCCCGGTCGGCCGCTTCGTGGAGCGGCATCAGTCTGTGAAAATGCTCTGCCTCTCCTTCCTGCTTCTGGTGGGCGTGGCCTTGATCGCAGACGGGCTGCATTTCCATATACCGAAGGGCTATCTCTACTTCGCCATCGCCTTCTCGGCACTGGTCGAAGGTCTCAACATCCTGGCCAAGAGCCGCCGGCGTCGCCGCCGGGCCATGAGCAACGTCGCACCGTCGTGATCTTCGAAATACTGATCGTCTTCGCGCTGATCCTGCTGAATGCGGTTTTCGCGATGTCGGAAATGGCCCTGGTCTCCGCCCGCCGCCCGCGGCTGATGGAGCGGGCCTCGGCCGGTGACCGGTCGGCAGCCGCCGCATTGCGGCTCGCCGACGACCCGACCCGGTTCCTGTCCACCGTGCAGATCGGCATCACCCTCGTGGGCGTGCTGGCCGGTGCCTATTCCGGCGCCCCCCTCGCCGGGCCGCTGGCCGATATGCTGGCGACCATTCCGGGCTTCGAACCCCATGCGCGGCCGGTGGCCGTGGGCCTTGTCGTCGCCGGCGTCACCTATGTGTCGCTGGTGGTGGGAGAATTGATCCCGAAGCGGCTGGCGCTTGCCCATGCCACCACGATCGCCATGGCGGTGGCGCGGCCGATGTCGGTGCTGGCGGTGATCGCCACCCCGGCGATCTGGCTGCTGCGTGTGTCGACCGAAGGCGGGTTGATGCTGCTCAGGGTCGACACCGCCTCGGCCGAAGCGGTCACCGAGGACGAGATCCGGGCCATGGTTCGCGAAGGGGCGGACAGTGGTGCCATCGATCGTGCCGAACAGAACCTGATCGACAGCGTCTTTGCCCTCGACGACCGGCCGGTGCGCACCGTGATGACCCCGCGCCACGACGTCATCTGGCTGGATGCCGACCGGCCTTTCGGCGAACAGCTGGACCGGATCTCGGGCAGCGCGCGCTCTCGCTATCCGGTTGCCCGCGGCAGCCTGGACGAGCCGGTGGGCATCGTCGCCACGCGCGACATCCTGGACGTCGTGCTGGCCGGCGGCACCCCCGATATGGCGACGCTTGCCCGGCCGGTGCTGGTGGTGCATGAAGCGGTGCCGCTGTTGAAAATGATCGCCATGCTCCGTGATGAACGTGAGCCGATGGCCCTGGTGGTCGATGAGTATGGCGGTGTCGAGGGCGTGGTGACCGCCACCGACATCCTGTCGGCGATTGCGGGTGAGACCGCGCTGGGTTGGGATGATGACCGGCCTGCGGCGGTTGCGCGGCCCGAGGGCGGCTGGCTTGCCGATGGCCGCATGGCGATCGGCGAGGTGGAGCGCCTGCTCGACCGTCAGGACCTTCACGGCGAAGGAGACTACGCGACCCTCGCCGGTTTCCTGCTCTGGCATATGGAGCGGGTGCCGGTGGCCGGCGACGCCTTCGACTGGCAGGACATCCGCTTCGAAGTCGTCGATATGGACGGCCGCCGGATCGACAAGGTGCTGATCCGGCTGCGGCCTGTGGATGATGTGCTGCCGGGCGAGGGGATCTGAGCCGCAGGTGCCGGCTTAGCGCAGCACACCGCCGCGGAGATCGGGGGCCAGACGCCGGATGCCGGCATCGGCCTCCGCCATCGCGCGTTCCCCCTGATTGCCGTCGCAGGCGCGGTTGGCGCGATCCAGATGCTGACGCGCCGCGATGTAGTCGGCGACGCGACGATCCCGCCGCGGCGGATCGGCCACCAGCTTCGCCAGGGTCTGCACGGCCGATCGACATGAAGATCGTGTGGCGTCCTGGGCGCGGGCCTCGCCCGAAGGGAGTGCGGCCGCAAACACGCCTGCCATGAGACCGGCCAGGAAGATGCTGTGCAGACGGATCCGCCCGGGGCGGGCGGTACGAAGGCAGCGGATGGTCATCGCGAAGGCGCCTCGTCGATCAGGCGGGAGCACATGCACCGGGCAGGAGCGTAGATCGCGTCCCGATCAGGTGGGGAAAGGACATCTATGTTTCACTGTGCGCCTCTGTGCACCAGAAGGCCGTGGAACGATCCTTTCGCGTCGCAGTATCTCCATGCAGGGCTGTGCTGTAAACGGCGAAGTCCACGAAATCCGACGGCCGATATCGCAGGGCGGCGAATCGCCGCGTATCGCAAATCAGTCTCACCCGCGCTTGAAGCGACGCTTCCGGAATGATAGGCAAGAGCTGATAGGAATTCGCATTCGCACGTCGCCGGCGCATTGGGCCCGGCGGCCCGGATTCCGCCTGCCCCGCTTATCGACGAGACTGCCATGACCGACATGTTTCGCCGTCCCGCCCGTCATCGCCTGTTCGGCAGCATCGGCGGCGCTGCCGCGGCCCTTGCCCTGCTGGTCGCCGGTCCGGCGGCGTCCGCTGCAGAGGTCAACCTCTACTCGGCGCGCCAGGAACAGCTGATCCGCCCGATCCTCGACACCTTCACCGCCGAAACCGGCATCAAGGTGAACCTGCTCTCCGACAGCGGTGAAAAGCTGCTGGCGCGCATCCAGGCCGAGGGGGAGAACAGCCCCGCCGACATTCTGCTGACCGTCGACGTGGCGCGGCTGGAGCAGGCGAAGGAAGCAGGCATCTTCCAGCCCGTCTCGTCCAAGGTGCTGGAAGACGCGGTACCGGCGCATCTGCGTGACAGCGACAATGCCTGGTTCGGCCTGTCGAAGCGCGCGCGTGTGGTCGTCTACGCCAAGGATCGGGTGAAGCCCGAAGAGCTGTCGACCTACGAACAGCTCGCCGACCCGGTGTGGAAGGGGCGTCTCGCCATCCGCTCGTCGAGCAACACCTACAACCAGTCGCTGACCGCGGCCATGATCGTGGCCAACGGGCCCGAGAAGACCGAGGAATGGGCGAAGGGGCTGGTGGAGAATTTTGCCCGCAAGCCGCAGGGCGGCGACCGTGACCAGATTGGTGCGGTCGCCTCGGGCGAGGCCGATATCGCGGTGGTCAACACCTACTATCTGGGCGGCATGCTCGCCGGCAAGGACGAGGCCCAGAAGGCGGCTGCCGAGAAGGTGGCCGTGTTCTTCCCCAATCAGGACGGCCGCGGCACCCACGTCAACGTTTCGGGCGCCGGTGTGGTCAAGACCGCACCCAATCGTGAGGCGGCGGTCAAGCTGCTGGAATTCCTGGTCTCGGAAGAGGCTCAGAAGTTCTACGCCGAAGTGAACCAGGAGTTCCCGGTGCGGCCCGGCGTGCCGTCCTCGGCGATCATCCAGTCCTGGGGGCCGTTCAAGGAAGACACCGTGGCGATCACCCGCCTGGGTGAGCTGAACCGTCAGGCCGTGGAGATCATGGACCGCGCCGGCTGGCGCTGATCCACCAGGCAGCAACGTTTCGGAAAGGGGGCCGTGGCGGCAGTGTCGCGGCCCCCTTTCATCGTTTCAGGCCGGCAATACTTGATCCATCGCCGGGTGACGTGTACCCATCTTCGATCCCGGGGCTGCGGATGTGTCGCAGTCACGATCACGACATGCTCCACAGGCAGGACGCCTGGCACCCACGGCAGCTGACGGAGGCGTATCCGCCCCATGGCCACCATCTATGCAGGCAAGCCGGAGGACGAGCCGCCCGCGGCCGGCCGCGCCGCTGTAGCACCGGTCCTGCAGGCCCGTCGCGGCGGGCGGGGCGGGTTGGCCTGGCCGCTTGCGGCGATGCTGCTGGCGGCGCTGGTGGCGGTACCGGTGGTGGTGGTGCTGAGCGCCGGGCTCACCCCCGATCTCGCCGTCTGGTCCCATCTGATCGACACCGTGCTTGGCCGGTATCTGGTCAACACTCTCTGGCTGGCGCTTGGGGTCGGTGCCGGTACGCTGACGCTGGGTGTGGGCACGGCCTGGCTGGTGACCATGTGCCGCTTTCCCGGGCGGCGGAGTTTCGAATGGGCGCTGCTGCTGCCGATGGCGGTGCCGGCTTATGTCATCGCCTATACCTATTCCGGCCTGTTCGACTATTCCGGGCCGGTGCAGGAGACGTTGCGTCTCCTGATCGGCGCCACCAGCCGCCGCGACTATTGGTTTCCGCAGATCCGCAGCCTGGGCGGCGCCATCGTGGTGATGACGCTGGTGCTCTACCCTTACGTTTATCTGCTCGCCCGGGCGGCCTTTCTTGAACAATCGATGTGCGTGCTGGAGATCGGCCGCACGCTTGGCAATGGCCCCTGGTCCTGCTTCCGGCGTATCGCCCTGCCGCTGGCCCGTCCCGCGATCGTTACCGGCGTCAGCCTGGCGCTGATGGAGGTGCTGGCGGATTTCGGCACGGTCGATTATTTCGCCGTCGACACCTTCACCACCGGCATCTACCGTACCTGGTTCGGCCTGGGAGAGCGGGCCGCAGCGGCGCAGCTGGCTGCGGTGCTGCTTTCGGTGGTGCTGATCCTGGTGCTGCTGGAGCGGGCGAGCCGCGGCGAACGGCGCTTCCACCACACCTCGCGCCGCTATCGGCCGCTGCCGGGCTGGCAGCTCCGCGGCCTGCGCAAGGCGGGGGCCGTTGCGGCCTGCGCCCTGCCGATCCTGTGCGGCTTTCTGATCCCGGCCGCGGCGCTCGGCTGGTGGGCGCTGACCTCGCGGCTCGATTCCGGCAGCGGCTTTCCGCGCCTTGTGGTCACCAGCCTGCTGCTGGCGGCCGCAGCGGCGGTGATGGCGGTGGCGGCGGCCCTGATCGTCGCCTATGCCCGCAGGCTGGCCCCCGGTCGTGCCTCGGCATTGGCGGCGCGGGTGGCGGCCATGGGCTATGCCGTGCCGGGGGCGGTCATCGCGGTCGGGATCGTGGTCCCCCTGGCGGCGGCCGACGGGGTGATCATCGACATCGCCCGTGCCCTTGGTCTCGGCAATCCGGGCCTGGTTCTGACCGGCACGCTCGTCGGCCTGCTTTACGCCTATATGGTCCGCTTCCTGGCGGTGTCGCTGAACACGGTGGAGGCGAGCCTCGGCAAGGTGACGGCGTCGATGGATGATGCCGCGCGGGTCTTCGGCCTGGGACCCGGGGCGACGCTGGTCCGGGTTCATGCGCCGCTGGTTTCGGGCGGCCTGCTGACCGCGGCCCTGCTGGTCTTCGTCGATGTGCTGAAAGAATTGCCGGCGACCCTGATCCTCCGGCCCTTCGGCATCGGCACGCTGGCCATGCGCACCTATGAACTGGCCGGCGATGAACGCCTCGCCGATGCCTCTTTGCCCGCTCTCACCATCGTCGCTGCCGGCATCCTGCCGGTGATCCTGTTGTCCCGGGCGATCGCCCGGTCCCGTCCCGGTGCCCGGAATTGATGAACCCGTCTTCCACCACGCCTTCGCGACTGATCCTCGACGACATCGTCCATGCCTATGACGGGCGGGTGGCGGTCGACCATGTCTCGGTCGGTATTGCGGCGGGCGAAATCCTGTGCCTGCTGGGCCCGTCGGGCTGCGGCAAGACCACCTGTCTGCGGCTTGCGGCGGGGCTTGAAGACGTGCAGCACGGCCGGGTGATCATCGATGGCCGGACAGTGGCCGAGCCGGGCCGGGCGGTGAAACCCGAGGCCCGGGGAGTGGGGCTGGTCTTCCAGGACTATGCCCTGTTTCCACATCTGACCGTGCGCGACAATGTCGGCTTCGGCCTGAGACAGGCCGGCGCCGCCGAACGCCGCCGGCGGAGCGAGGCGCTGCTCGATCTGGTCGGGCTCGGCGGTCGGGGAGGGGACTACCCGCATATGATGTCCGGCGGCGAGCAGCAGCGCGTGGCCCTGGCCCGGGCGCTGGCGCCCGAGCCGCAGGTGATGCTGCTGGACGAACCGTTCTCGGGGCTCGACATCGCGCTGCGCGACCGGTTGTGCGCCGATACCCTGGCGGTGTTGCGCGAGGTGGGTGCCGCGGCCCTGATGGTGACCCATGATCCGGATGAAGCCCTGCGCATGGGCGACCGGATCGCGGTGATGAATGGCGGTCGGATCGTCCAGGCGGGACATGCCACAGAACTTTATCAGGCGCCGGCAACCCCCTTTGTTGCCAGACTTTTCGGCGAACTGAATGCCATCAGCCTGCGAGTTGCGGGCGGGCGGGTTTCAACGCCGCTCGGCCCGTTGCCGGCACCGGGCTTTGCTGATGGCGCAGCGGTGACGGTGATGATCCGGCCCGAGGCGCTGATCGAGGATGCGTCCGGGGTGATCGAGGCCGAGGTCGTCGAGGTCCGGGCGCTCGGGCCGGTGACGGCGCTGGGGATACGGGTTGCGGGCTGGCCCGGCCGGCTGGGGTTGCGGCTCGGCGGTGTGCCGCGCCATGGCCGGGGCGATCGTCTCAGGCTGACTCTCGACCTGGGCCAGACTTTCGTATTCGCAGCGGATGGGCGCTGACGGCTGCATTGCACAGCCCCCGTGCTTCTGCCATCATGCGCCGCACGATTAGGCAGTCCGGGGGACTGCGGAGGAGGGGTACCCGATGAGCATCGGTATTTGGCAGATCGTCCTGATCCTGGTTCTGGTCCTGATCCTGTTCGGGGCAGGCAAGCTGCCGCGGGTGATGGGCGACGTGGCCAAGGGCATCAAGAGCTTCAAGGCCGGCATGAAGGACGAGGAGACCGAGAACAACAGCTCGTCGTCTCAGGATCCGAAAGTGCTGAACAAGCCGCAGGATGCGCGCATGGCGGACGAGGTCCGTCGTGATGAGGTCAGCGGCCCGAAGGCCTGATCCGGTGACGCATTCGAGGAGCGGACGCAGGCTGCTGCGTTCGTCTGCGTGACTCCATGTTCGACATCGGCTGGGCGGAACTCGCCCTGGTGTTCGTCGTCGCCCTGATCGTGATCGGCCCGAAGGACCTGCCTGTCGCTTTGCGTGCGGCCGGCGTCTGGATGGGACGGCTGAGGCGGATGGCGCGCGAATTCCAGTCGAGCGTTGACGAGGTTCTGCGCGAATCCGAACTCAAGGAGTTGCGCGACCGGGCCGAGAAGGCGTCGCGCTTCGACATGGGCGAGGCGACCCGCAGGGCGATCGATCCCGATGGCGCGCTGGAGCGGGCGACATCTCCGGTTCGTCTGGATGATGACGCCCCGGCCGCGAAGCCCGCGGCTGCGGATGCGGCGACGCCTGCCGCGGCCCAGGCTGCCGCCCATCCGGCTCCTGCATCTCCGGCGCCCGCATCTTCGGCCCCCGCACCTGCGGCACCGACGGATGCCACGCCCGCCGCACCGGTCGGACCGAAACCGGCCGCGCCGGATGCGGTACCCGACGATGCCACCACCCCGAAGGCCTGACGCTTCATGGCGACCCATGACGATGACGACGAGGTCGAGAACTCCAAAGCGCCGCTGCTCGAGCATCTGATCGAGCTTCGCAACCGGCTCATCTATTCGGTCGTGGCGCTGCTGATCGCCTTCGGCGTCTGCTACATGTTCGCCGAGGACATCTTCGGCTTCCTGGTCGAGCCCCTCGCCAAGGTGCTCGGCCACGACAAGCGCCTGATCTACACCGGCCTGACCGAGGCGTTCTTCACCTATGTGAAGGTCTCGTTCTATGCTGCGCTGTTCATCTCGTTCCCGATCATCGCCTCCCAGCTCTACATGTTCGTGGCGCCGGGGCTCTACCGGAACGAGCGCAAGGCGTTCATGCCCTTCCTGATCGCCACGCCGTTCCTGTTCGTGCTCGGTGCGGCGCTCGCCTATTACTTCGTCTTTCCGCTCGCCTGGGGCTTCTTTGCCGGCTTCCAGACCACCGGTAGCGAAACCAATATGGCGATCGAGCTCGAGGCGAAGGTCGATCAGTATCTGTCGCTGGTGCTGGCGCTGATCTTCGCCTTCGGTCTGGCCTTCCAGCTGCCGGTGGCCTTGAGCCTGCTGGTGCGTGCCGGGCTGGTGAGCGCCGAAGCTCTGGCCAAGAAGCGCCGGTTTGCGATCGTCATCGTCTTCCTGGCTGCGGCGGTGATGACCCCGCCGGATCTGATCAGCCAGTGCTCTCTGGCCGTGCCGCTGCTGGTCCTCTATGAAATTTCGATCTTCATCGCGCGGCGGATCGAGAGGGCGCGGGCAGAGCGGGAGAAGGCCGAGGAGGCGGAACTCGCCGCGACGCTCGCCGACAAGGACGACAGCGGCGCTTGACCCGAAGGGATCGGGGCCGTTAGATGGGCGCGCTTCGGCCAGATGGCCGGCGCGCCCTTCGTCGTTTCCGGAACCATCGTTCATTCAGCGAGCGAACCAATGCACGACATACGCCTTCTGCGCGATGCGCCCGACGCCTTCGACGCCGCCCTTGCTCGTCGTGGCCTCGATGCGTCGTCGGGGCGTCTCGTGGCGCTCGATGAACGGCGCCGCGCCCTGATCCGCGAGCTGCAGGAATTGCAGACCCGGCGCAATGTCGCCTCGAAGGAAATCGGCCAGATCAAGCGCACCGGCGGCGATGCCGCGGCCCTGGTCGCCGAGGTTCAGGCGATCAAGGAACGGATGCCCGAGCTGGAGGCAGAAGAGGCGGCGCTTGGCCGCGAACTCGACGATGCGCTCTCCAGCCTGCCCAACCATCTGGATGCGGACGTGCCCGACGGGCCGGACGAGACCGCGAATGTCGAACTGCGCCGCTGGGGCACGCCCCGCGCCTTCGATTTCGCGCCGCGCGCCCATTATGAACTGGGCGAGATGATGGCTGCCGGCCCGGTTCTGAAGGCGATGGATTTCGAGCGGGCGGCCAGGCTTTCGGGCGCGCGCTTCGTGGTTCTGGCCGGCCAGATGGCACGGCTGGAGAGGGCGCTGGCGCAGTTCATGCTGGACCTGCACACAGGCACGCATGGCTTCATCGAGGTTCAGCCGCCGCTTCTGGTCGGCACCGACGCCCTCTACGGCACCGGCCAGCTGCCCAAATTTGCCGAGGACCTGTTCCGCACCACCGATGACCGCTGGCTGATCCCCACTTCCGAGGTGCCGCTGACCAATCTTGTGGCCGGCGAGATCCTGGACGAGGCGGCCCTGCCGCTGCGGCTGACCGCACTCACCCCCTGCTTCCGGTCGGAAGCAGGCTCCGCCGGTCGTGATACCCGCGGTATGCTCCGTCAGCATCAGTTCTCGAAGGTGGAGATGGTGTCCATCACCACCGCCGAAGCCTCGCGCGACGAGCAGGACTACATGACGGCCTGCGCCGAAAAGGTTCTCCAACTGCTGGAACTGCCCTATCGGGTGGTGGTGCTGTGTTCGGGCGATACCGGTTTTGCCGCAGCGCGCACCCACGACATCGAAGTCTGGGTGCCGGCGCAGAACACCTATCGCGAAATCTCCAGCGTCTCGAACACCCGCGATTTCCAGGCGCGGCGGATGAAGGCCCGCTGCCGCAAGGCCGGCGAGCGCGATACCCGCTTCGTTCACACGCTCAACGGCTCGGGTGTTGCTGTCGGTCGCGCATTGATTGCGCTGGTCGAGAACCATCAGCAGGCGGATGGCAGCATCCGCATCCCGGAGGCGCTGCGCCCCTATCTGGGCGGCGCCGAGGTCGTCGGTGCCTGATCCGTTCGCCTGTCCCCTGCAGACGATACGCATCACATCATACCGGAATACCGGAAACGAGTGCCGCCGCCCCCTCGGCGGCACTTCCCATGAAGGCCAAGAACGGGTATCCAAGCCCGACTTTCCCGATCCTGAAGGAGTTCGGCACGTGCGCATCCTGATCAGCAACGACGACGGCATCAACGCCCCCGGGATCGCAATCCTGGAGCAGATCGCGCGCGAGCTGTCCGACGACGTCTGGGTCGTCGCGCCTGAGACCGATCAGAGCGGCGTGTCGCATTCGCTGACCATCCATAACCCGCTGCGTGTGCGCAAGATCGCCGACAAGCGCTATGGCGTCAGCGGCACCCCCACCGATTGCGTGCTGATCGCCACCCGCCGGCTGATGCACGAGACCGCGCCGGATCTGGTGCTCTCGGGTGTCAATCGGGGCGCCAATCTGGGTGAGGATGTGCATTATTCCGGCACCATCGCTGCCGCCAAGGAAGCCACGCTGCTGGGCCTGCAGGCGATCGCGATGAGCCAGGTTTTCGTCGATCCGCAGGATGTGCCCTGGCGCACGGCTCGTGCTCATGGCCCCGCGCTGGTCGAGAAGCTGATCGCCACCAAATGGCCCAAGGGCGTGCTGGTCAACGTCAACTCCCCGCCGGTCGAGCCCGAGGCGGTGACCGGGGTCAAGGTGGTCTCCCAGGGGCAGCGCGTTCTGGGGGAGATGATCGTCGAAGGCCGCGACCCGCGTGGCGTGCCCTATTACTGGATCGGCGGACTGCGCCGCGACGGTCACGAGACCGAAGGCACCGATCTGTCGGTGATCCGCAAGGGCGCCATCTCGGTCACGCCGCTGCATATCGACCTGACCGCCCGCGACTATATGGGCGCGCTCGAGGACGTGCTGGGGGCCTGACGATGGAGACGCTCGCCGAAGCGAAGATCAAGCTGTTGATGCAGCTGCGTTCGGCGGGCATCACCGACACGCGGGTGCTGAAGGCCATCGAAACGGTGCCGCGCGAGATCTTCGTGCCGACACCTCTGGTGCCCAAGGCCTATGCCAATCGCGCCCTGCCCATCGGGCAGGGCCAGACCATCAGCCAGCCCGAGGTGGTGGCGCTGATGACCCAGGCCCTGGAGCTGGGCGACCGGCACAAGGTGCTGGAGATCGGCACGGGATCCGGCTACCAGACCGCGATTCTGTCGCGGCTGGCCCGCCGGGTCTATACGGTCGAGCGTCATCGCAGCCTGGCGCGGGAGGCACAGACCCGCTTCGGCGAGCTGGCGATGCATAATGTCGTCAACCGGATCGGCGACGGCATGCGGGGCTGGCCGGAACAGGCGCCCTTCGACCGGATCATCGTCACCGCCGCCTCGGACGAAGTGCCCGAAGACCTGCTCGATCAGCTGGCGATCGGCGGGCTGATGGTGATGCCGGTCGGCGGCCATGGCCGCGAACAGCGCCTGATGAAGCTGATCCGCAACGAAGATGGCGTCGACGACGTCGAGATTGCCCGCGTCCGTTTCGTGCCGCTGATGCCCGGCGTGCCGCGCGAAGATGATCCGGGCTCGCCGGCGGGTTGACACGCGCTGGCGGCTTGTGCCGGATCACGCTTCCGTTGCCGCAGTGCGACATGCGGCTTAGACTGGGCGCGCCATGAACGGGGCCGCCATGATCAGACCCAGCCTGTCCTTTCGCCATGCCGCCGCAGCGGCGCTCGTGCTTCTTGTTGCCGCCTGTGCCGGGCGCGACGAGCCGGCGCCGGTCGATTTTCGCGGTGCCCAGCCTGCGGGGATCGCGCTCCCCGCTGGGGCGAGCGAGATCGTCGTGGAGCGGGGCGATACGCTGTATGCCATTGCCCGGCGCAACAATGTGCCGTTGCGGGCGCTGATCGAAGCGAACCATCTGCAACCGCCCTATACCATCTATCCCGGCAACCGGCTGGTGCTGCCGGCGAACCGCATCCATACCGTGCGCCAGAACGAGACGCTCTACGGCATTTCGCGGGCCTATGGTGTGGAGATGACGGCGCTCGCCCAGGCCAACGGATTGCAGCCGCCCTATCCCGTGGTGCCGGGCCAGCGCCTGGTCGTGCCTGAAGGGCAGGGGCCGGGGACCCGGGCAGCGGCGGCGGCCGTGGCCGCAGCGGGGCCGGAAGGCCGGCCGCCTTCGACCCGGATCGAGGGGGCAGAGACGATTTCGGTGTCGCCCGCGGTCGGCGGCACGGCCGTCGCATCCGCGGGAACCGCTGCCACCGGAGGCACCGGCATCTCGGCCGCTCCTCTGCCGCCGCCCGGAACCGAGACCACGTCCGCGGCATCGACGACGGTTGCGCCCGTCACGACGGCACCGGCTTCGGCCGGCGAGCCCGCGACCGGTGGCGCGCCGGTGACGCTTGCTCCGCGCGCGGAAGACGCCGCCCCGCCAGCCGCGGCACCTCCTGCAGCACCGGCTGCCGTAGCCGTGCCGCAGCCTGCCCCGGCCCCGGTGGAGCCGCCCAAGGCGGAACCGGCACCTGCGGCCGCACCCACACCTGCACCGGCCCAGCCGGCAGCTGAACCGGCGCCTGCGCCGGTGAAGGCCAAGCCCGTGGAAACCGGCGATCTGGGGCCGGCGCCGAAACGTTTCGTCTGGCCGGTCAACGGCCGGGTCGTTTCGGGCTATGGCGACAAGGCCGGGGGTCTGCACAATGACGGGGTGAACATCCAGGCGCCGCGCGGCACGCCGATCCGCGCGGCCGCCGACGGCGTGGTGGTCTATGCCGGCAGCGACCTGAAGGGCTTCGGCAACATGCTGCTGATCCGCCATGGCGGCAACTGGCTGACCGCCTACGCCCATGCCCAGGCGGTGCTGGTGGATCGCGGCCAGCGGGTGAAGCAGGGCGAGGTGATCGCCCGGGTCGGCTCCAGCGGCAATGTCGATCAGCCGCAGCTGCATTTCGAGCTGCGCCGGGGCCGCGAAGCCGTTGATCCCGAACGTTATCTGCCCCGGCGATGAGCCGGGGCAGGCTGGGGTGTCGATGATGGGGCCGGCTGTCAGCGATAGCGGCTGAAGATCACCGAGGCGTTGACGCCACCGAAGCCGAAGCCGTTCGACAGCACATGATCGACGGAGCGGTGCCGGGCCTCGGGCCCGATCAGGTCCAGCCCGGCCGCCGCAGGGTCGGGATCGGTGAGGTTCAGCGTCGGCGGCAGTATGCTGTCGCGCAGCGCCAGCACCGAGAACATCGCCTCGATCGCGCCGGCGGCACCGAGCAGATGGCCGGTGGCGGATTTGGTCGAAGAGATCGACACGCCCGCGCCCTCGCCGAACACCGCGCGGATCGCCGCCAGCTCGCCGGCATCGCCGACCGGTGTCGAGGTCGCATGCGCGTTCAGATAGCCGATCTCTTTCGGATCGAGACGGGCAGAGGCGAGTGCCGCCCGCATCGCCCGCTGGGCGCCTTCACCGTCTTCCGGGGCCGCGGTCATGTGATGAGCATCGGCGCTGGTGCCATAACCGGTGAGTTCGGCGATCGGAACCGCGCCACGCGCCAGGGCATGATCCAGTGCCTCGATGACCAGCATGGCAGCACCTTCACCCATCACGAAACCGTCGCGCGCCGCATCGAAGGGCCGGGAGGCTTCGGCCGGGCGGTCGTTGAAGCCGGTCGAGAGGGCGCGCGCTGCCGCAAAGCCACCAAGGCTGACCCGGTCGATGCTACCTTCGGCGCCGCCGGCCAGGGCAATATCGGCTTCGCCGGACTGGATCAGTCGGGCGGCATCGCCGATCGCCTGGACACTGGCGGCGCAGGCGGTCACCGGCGCGCCGAGGGGGCCACGCAGCCCGAAGCGGATCGAAACCTGACCGGCCGCCATGTTGGGCAGGAAGGACGGAACGGTGAAGGGAGAAAGCCGCCGCGGGCCCTTGCCGTCGGTGGTGCGCACGGCCTCTGCCATGGCGGGCAGGCCGCCGACACCGGTGCCGATGATGGTGGCGGTGCGATCGCGTTCCGCCTGTGACGCCTCCAGCCAGCCGGCCTGGTCCAGTGCCTCTTCGGCTGCGGCCAGGGCGAGCAGGATGAAGCGGTCCATCTTCTTGTGGTCTTTGGGCGGCACCGTGCGGGCGGGATCGAAACCGCCCTCGGCATCCTCGGCTGCATCCGGCACCACGCCGGCGATCTTCGCCGGCAGATCCTGGACCATGGTCTCGGGCAGGGCGCGAATGCCCGAGCGCCCCTCGATCAGGCGCCGCCAGACCGTGGGCGCGCCCTGACCGAGCGGCGAGACCACGCCGATACCGGTGACGACGATGCGTCTCATGGGGGTGTCCTTCATCTTGACCCTGAGGACAGCAGCGTCCTGAGGTCGTTGAGGGCTGCGGCGATCCCGTCGGTCATCGGCGCGGGATCGCCGGCGAGAAAGGCGAGAACGGCGTTGCCGGCCCAGCGTGCGGTGAAATCGCGGGCAGCGATGTCCGCCCTGTCTGCGTCGATACCGCCCGCCGTCAGTTCGGCGGCCACGCTGGTGCGCAACAGGGTTGCTGCCCGGATGCATGTCTCGCGGGCGGCGCGCTCCGCCTCGCCGCCATTGGCCAGGTCGCGGGCCAGCCGCTGGATCGGGCAGCCATGGCGGGCGGCGAGGGGGGCACCGGCGGCCAGCCCGGTTGCGATGATCGTCAGCCGCTCTTCCGGAGACCGGCCCTCGGCCGCCCGGGCCAGAATCTCCTCCGCCCGGTTTAGTTGCGCATCGGCCGCCACCGTCGCAAGGGCT
Source organism: Tistrella sp. (assembly GCF_002684955.1). Lineage (NCBI taxonomy): Bacteria > Pseudomonadati > Pseudomonadota > Alphaproteobacteria > Geminicoccales > Geminicoccaceae > Tistrella > Tistrella sp. Next base: position 267,066 of record NZ_NYWI01000029.1, read on the forward strand.
GCCTTGGTCGGGAAATGATAGAACACGGCACCGGCCGGCACGCCGGCCCGGGCGGCGATGTCCCGCAGGCTGACGGCATCATATCCCCGTTCATGGAAGAGATCAGCCGCCGCTCGCGCCAGGCGCTCACGGCGGTCTCGGGCAGGGAGGCGCACGCCGGTGGTTCATCCAGTTTTAGTTAGTCAACTGACTTAACAGGACCATCAAAAACGGGCCGCGTCAAGCGCGGCCCTTCGGGTGGTTCAGCCCTTGCGGGTTCCCAGTTGGCGGCCCAGCCGGCCGGCCAGATCCTGGATATACTGCCAGGCCACACGGCCCGACCGGCCGCCGCGGGTCTGGGCCCAGGCGAGGGCCTCCCGCTCTACATCGACATCCCTGGCGCCCAGGCCATAGGCGGCGACATAGCCGTGCACCATCGCCAGATAGGTCTTCTGATCGCAGGCATGGAAGCCGAGCCAGAGGCCGAAACGGTCGGAGAGCGAGACCTTTTCTTCGATCGCTTCCGACGGGTTGATCGCCGTCGAGCGCTCGTTGTCGATCATGTCGCGCGGCATCAGATGGCGGCGGTTGGAGGTGGCGTAGAACAGCACCTCGTCGGGCCGGCCTTCGATGCCGCCGTCGAGCACGGCCTTCAGCGACTTGTAATCGGTATCGTCGTGATCGAAAGAGAGATCGTCGCAGAACAGCAGCGCGCGGGTATCACCCCCGCGCAGAACCGCCAGCAGATCGGGCAGCTGCGAAATGTCTTCGCGGTGGATTTCGATCAGCTTGATCGGCCGGTGGCCGGCCGGCGTCTCGGACACGATCTTAGCGTGCACCGCCTTGACCAGCGAACTTTTGCCCATGCCGCGCGCACCCCAGAGCAGGGCATTGTTGGCCGGCAGGCCGGCGGCGAAACGCCGGGTGTTCTCGAGCAGCTGATCGCGGGCGAGGTTCACGCCTTCCAGCAGGCCGATATCGACCCGCGAGACGCGGGGGACCGGCTGCAGGCTGCGATTGGTCGAGACCCAGACGAAGGCGTCGGCGGCATCGAGATCGATCGTGGCGGCCGGCGGCGGCGCCATGCGCTCCAGTGCCGAGGCGATGCGGTCGAGCACCGACAGAAAGTCGGGGGAAGCAGAGGCGGTATCGGTCATCGGGGCAGGATCCTGCAGGCGGATGTCGGACAGAGGGCAGTGACGCGGTGTTATATCGCGTTGATGATGCGGGCCCAAGCGGCGGGCCACGATGGGGACCCCCACACCGCAGTACCGGCCCGGTCCCCTGACCGCCGGGTTCGCTTTGCAAAGCTGCGGGGCACCGCTATAGTCCGCTCACGACTGCGCCGGAGCCGGTTTGCGGCTGCGGCCTCCTCTTGCCAACGCAATATACACCCACGGGGACGTATCGATGTTCATCTCTCCGGCCTATGCGCAGGCCGCCGGTGCCGACGGCGGTGCCGGCATGCTCATGCAGCTGCTGCCGCTGCTCCTGATCTTCGTCGTCTTCTATTTCCTGCTGATCCGGCCGCAGCAGAAGAAGGCCAAGCAGCACCGCGAGATGATCTCGGCGCTGCGTCGCGGCGACCGTGTGGTGACCGCGGGCGGCATCGTCGGCACGATCGCCAAGGTCGATGACGACACCTACGCCACCCTCGAGATCGCGCCCGACGTGCGCGTGAAGGTGATGCGCCACACCATCACCGACAAGATCGCGGCGACCGAGCCGGCCCGCTCGGCCCGCAAGGGCAAGGAGGCCGACGAGGCCGCCGACGCCGACGCCGACGCCGAGAAGAGCGGGAAGTGACGACCAGGCCGCCGCCGGAGGTATCCGGCGGCGGCCTTCCCGATAAGACGTCTCCCCGAGGTCCGCTTCCCGGCCGCCTCTCTGCCTTCCGCCCAGACGACGGTATCCATGCTGCAATTCGCCAAGTGGAAGACGGCGCTGATCATCGGCATCTGCCTGATCGGCGTTCTCTTCACCGCTCCGAACCTGATCGGCCGGCAGACGCTCGACGCGCTGCCCGACTGGTTGCCCAAACAGCGCCTCAGCCTGGGGCTGGATCTGCGTGGCGGCTCGCACCTGCTGCTCGAAGTCGAGATGGGGGCGGTGCCGCGCGAGCGCCTGGCCTCGGTTGCCGATGATGTGCGCTCGAAGCTGCGCGAGGACGGAACCGGTTATGCCGCGATCGGCGTCGACGGTGACGCCATCGTGGTCCGGGCGCGTGATGCCGCCGATGCCGGCAAGATCGCGGATGCGATGCGCGGCCTGAATGCCGGCCTCGACGTGTCGACCGATGGCGGCGTGATCCGCGCCACCTTCACCGAGGCCGAGATCGCCCATCGCCGCGACCAGACGCTCGCGCAGTCGATCGAGGTCGTGCGCCGGCGCGTCGATGAACTCGGCACCCGCGAAAGCTCGATTCAGCGCCAGGGCGACGACCGGATCATCGTTCAGCTGCCGGGCGTCGAGAATCCGGGCGAGATCAAGGCCCTGCTCGGTACCACCGCCAAGATGAGCTTCCGCCTGCTCGACCCCACGGTCAGCGCGGCCGAGGTGCTCTCGGGCGGGCGGCTGCCGCCGGGTTCGGAACTGCTGGACGGTACCGGCCCGGGTGGCCAGCCGACCAAATATGTGGTCCAGCGCCGGGTTCTGGTGTCGGGCGAACGCCTGACCGACAGCCAGCCCAGCTTCCAGAACAACGAGCCGGTGGTGAGCTTCCGCTTCGACAGCGTCGGTGCCCGCCGGTTCGGCGAGGCCACCCAGCAGAATGTCGGCCGCAACCTCGCCATCGTCCTCGACGACAAGGTGATCAGCGCGCCGGTGATCCGCGAGCCCATTCTGGGCGGTTCGGGCGTCATCTCCGGCACCTTCACGGTTCAGGAAGCCAACAATCTGGCCGTCCTGCTGCGTGCCGGTGCTCTGCCCGCACCGCTGACCGTGATCGAAGAGCGCACGGTGGGGCCCGACCTGGGTGCCGACGCCATTGCCCGCGGCGAATTCGCGAGCGTGCTGGCCTTCGTTCTGGTCATCGCCTTCATGGCGCTCTACTACCGTCGTCTCGGCCTTTACGCCGATGTCGCACTGCTCGCCAATCTGGTGCTGCTGCTGGGCGCCCTGTCGGCCCTGCAGGCGACGCTAACCCTGCCGGGCATTGCCGGCATCGTGCTGACGATGGGCATGGCGGTCGACGCCAATGTGCTGATCTATGAGCGGATCCGCGAGGAACGCGCTGCCGGACGATCGGTGATCGCCGCGGTGGAGGCGGGCTTCAAGGGTGCGATGACCACCATCATCGACAGCAACCTCACCACGCTGATTGCCGCGGCACTGCTGTTCCAGTTCGGCTCGGGGCCCGTCAAGGGTTTCGCGGTCACGCTGTCGATCGGCATTCTGACCACGCTGTTCAGCGCCGTGTTCGTGACCCGTCTGCTTGTGGCCAGCTGGCTGCATCGGGCGCGTCCGAAGACCCTTGCCCTCTGACCGCGCCGGGATCGATCACATGTTCAAGTTCTCGCTCCACCCCGGCAAGACCAATATCGACTTCCTGCGTTACCGGATCGCGGCCCTGGTCTTCACCGCCCTTCTGACGGTCGCCACCATCGGTCTGGTGGTCGGCAAAGGGCTGAATTTCGGCATCGACTTCACCGGCGGCGTGCTGGTCGAGGTCGAGACCTCCGGCCCTGCCGATCTGGGGGCGATGCGCGAAGCGCTGGGCGACGGCAGCTTCGGCGATGTGTCGCTGCAGAATTTCGGGGCCGACAACGCCGTGCTGATCCGCCTCGGCCAGGATGCCGGCGAAGGCGACGCCCAGGGGCGGATGGTCGAGGCGCTGCGCCAGACCCTGTCCGAGAAGGTCGACCCGAATATCCAGATCCAGCGTGCTGAATTCGTCGGCCCGAAAGTGGGTCAGGAACTGATCGAAGGGGCGGTGATCGCCTTCGTGGTCGCGATTGCGGCCATGATGATCTATGTCTGGTTCCGCTTCGAATGGCAGTTCGGCGTGGGCGCCGTCGCGGCCCTGTTCCACGACGTGATCATGACCATCGGCATGTATGCGGTGACCGGTTATGAGTTCAATCTCACCAGTGTTGCGGCGGTGCTGACGATCATCGGCTATTCGCTGAACGACACGGTGGTCATCTTCGACCGGGTGCGCGAAAATCTGCGCAAGTACCGCGACATGACGATCCTGGAGCTACTGAACCGGGCGCTCAACGACACGCTGTCGCGGACGATCATGACCGGGTTCACCACGCTGATCGCACTGTTCGCGCTCTATTTCGTGGCCGGCTCCGCGCTTGCGGGCTTCACCTTCGCGATGATCGCGGGCGTGTTCATCGGCACCTATTCCACGATCTTCATCGCGGTGCCGATCCTGGTCTATCTGAACCTGCAGAAGCGCCAGCGGGGCCGTGTGGGCACCGATGGCAACGGTGACGGGGAGGCGGAGGCCGAGGTGAAGGCCTGACGCCGCCACCGTCCAGCCCATTTCCCCTCAGACCGGAGTATTCCACCGATGATGGACCTGACCCCCAAGCTCGCCGACGGCGCCAAGGTGGTGCAGGGCTATGCGGAAGGCCGTTTCCGTATCGGCGGCGAGATTTTTCCACATTCGGTGCTGGTGATGCCGGGTGTGGTCGAGGCCTGGCAGGTGGCGGATCTCGCCACCGCCTCGGTCGACAGCCTGGAGCCGGTATTGGCCGCCGGCCGCGCCGGGCTGGTCGAAGTGCTGATCATCGGCTGTGGCCCGCGTACCCAGCTGGTGCCGCGGCCGCTGCGCGAGGCGCTGAAGGCCGCCGGCATCGGTGTCGAAGGCATGGACACCGGCGCCGCCGCCCGCACCTACAACGTCATGACCATGGAAGACCGCAAGGCGGCGCCCGCCCTGATCGTTCTCTGACCACAGAACGGCGCCAAACGAAAACCCCCGCCCGGAGCTGCCGGGCGGGGGTTTTCATATGCAGGACAACCTGCGCCGGCCGGATCAGGCCTTGGCGAGGTTCTCGGCTGCGAAGTCCCAGTTCACCAGATTGTCCAGGAAGGACTGGACGAAATCCGGGCGACGGTTCTGATAGTCGAGGTAGTAGGCATGCTCCCAGACGTCGATGGTGAGCAGCGGCGTGGCGCCGGTGCCGACCGGGGTCTCGGCATTGCCGGTCTTCACGACCTCGAGCTTGCCGTCCTTCACCACCAGCCAGGCCCAGCCCGAGCCGAACTGGGTGGTGGCGGCGTTCTTGAACGCCTCCTTGAACTTGTCGAGGCCACCGAAATCGGCATCGATGCGCTTGGCAAGGTCGCCCGAGGGGGCGCCGCCGCCATTCGGCTTCATCGAATTCCAGAAGAAGGTGTGGTTCCACCCCTGCGCGGCGTTGTTGAACACGCCGGCCTTCGCCGCATCGCCGCGGCTCTTGACGATGATGTCCTCGAGGCTGGCGTCGGCGAGATCGGTGCCCTCGACCAGCTTGTTGAGGTTCACGACATAAGTGTTGTGGTGCTTGCCGTGATGGAACTCGAAGGTCTGGGCCGAGATGTGCGGCTCCAGAGCGGTCTTGTCGTAGGGCAGGGCGGGAAGTTCGAACGCCATGACGATCCTCGTCCTCAATTGTCATTATGCCCAGGCGGCGGACCCCTCTTGTCGTGGGCTGCCGCCGGATGACAGGCCCCGCTGGCCACATGCCGCAGACCGGCATGCCGTCGGGAGGAGCCCGATGGGGTGATACCGCGAAATGCCGCCCCCTGCCAACCGTCGCTGTGCCAACCATCGGTGGGCCGGGCCACCCTCGGACCGGAATGGACCCAGGCGGGGCCTTTGCGGCAAAACCCCTTCAACAGCCACCCGGTTCCGCCTGCTGGCGGGCCCGGGTCACCGTTCCGCCCGAATATGGGGCGAGTCGCGGCCCGGGCCAAGGGCTGCCTTCGACATGTCACGGGTTGTTATGTGCCGATGGTGCGCCGGATCAGCGACGGCGAAGCACGGCCGCTGCCGCCCGCCGCCCCGAGACCACCGCGCCTTCGATCGTGGCCGGCAGGCCGGTGGCGGTCCAGTCGCCGGCAAGCACAACATCCGGCCGGGGGCGGGTGCGATCGACAGGGCCCGGACGCAGGGCCTCGCCGCCCGGATCGTGGCGCATGGTCGCCCGCTTCTCTTTCACAACCCGGACCGGCGGCATCGCGGCCGGGAGCCCGGCCATGGCGAGGCAGGTCCGGATTTCCGCCCAGCCGGTTGCCGCCAGCGCCTCTGCCGGCCGGTCCATCAGCGCATCGGCGGCGCTGGTGGTGATGGACAGGATACCGTCCCGATGAAAGATCCAGTCGGCCATCCCGCCGGTCACCATCAGCGCCTCTGGCATGCCGGGGGGCAGCTGATCCGGGGCGTAGTGGATGTTCAGGATGGCGGAGCTGGTGCGGGGTACCGTGATGTTGGGCAGCAGGCGGTGGGCGGCCGCCGGCGGCAAGGCGAGCACGATCATCCGGTCGGGATCGGGCGGCGGCAGCCGGTCGAGCGGCGTGGTCGGATACAGACAGACGCCCAGTGCCCGCAACCGCGCGACTGCCGGGGCGATCAAGGCGGCGTCCAGCCCGCCTTCGGCCAGGTGCAGCCGGAAGCCGCGGGGGCCGGCGAGCGCAAGCCGGCGAAGCATGCGGGCGACCAGCCGGGCATCGGCCGCCGCGGGATCGATGTTGAGCGCGGCGCGGACCAGCGGAGCCAGCACCGCCTGACCCAGCTTGCGCGAGAGCAGGCCGGGGCGGGCCGTCCCGAGTGGGCCGTTCACGCGGCCGTCGAGCAGAAGACCGGCAAGGGCCAGCAGATCGCCCGCACCGAGCCCCAGGCTGCGCATCAGCTGCACCGGACTGCCGAGCCGGATCTCGTGCCGGCTGGTGATCTCGCCGCCGGGGCCATCAAGGGCGACCGCGGGATAGATGGCCGGCAGCTCGCGAAACCGCCCGCCGACCCTGCGCACGAAATCGAGCGCGGCCGGATTGGCGCCGAGCAGGACATGGGTGCCGTTGTCCAACCGATGGCCGGTGACCGGGTCGTCGAAGGACCGGCAGCGGCCGCCGGCCTGGGGCGCCGTCTCCAGCAACTCGACCGTCAGCCCGGCTTCGGCCAGATCGAGTGCCGCGGCGAGGCCGGCAATGCCGGCGCCGGCAACCAGCACGCGGGTCGGGCGCGGGGGACGAGCGGGCAAGGCGGTCAGCCGCCGATCCGGGCGAGCACGGCGTGGCGCAGGGCTGCGCGGACTGCCCGCCGTTTCAGCTGCCGGCGCAGATCCGGGGGCAGGGCTGTGAAGCGCCGCGCCTCCAGCACCGCCAGCAGGCCGCGATAGGCATCGGCCATGGCCATGGCCGGGCGCAGACGGCGGCGCAGATGCGGATCATCGGGCAGGGCGGCATCTGCGGCAGCAAAGGCATCGCGGGCAGCACGGCCAAGGGCGCGTGCGGCCGGCAGGCGTGCTGGTCCTTCGGCGATGACCACGGGTGCCGCGCGCGGATCGGCACCGGCGGCCATCAGGGACTCTGCCGGCAGGTAGATCCGCCCGTGGATCGCATCCTCGTCGATGTCGCGCAGAATATTGGTCAGCTGGAGCGCCCGGCCCAGATGACGGGCATAGGCCCGGCCTGCAGCCCGGGGAACACCGAAGGCCACCAGGGCGGCCTCGCCGACGGCGCCGGCCACGCGATCGGCGTAGCGCAACAGATCCGCCCAGGCAGGGGCACCGCCGGGATGATCGCTGCAATCGCTCAGGCAGCCGGCGACGATCTGTCGAAGGGCGTCGACCGGCAGATGATGGTGGCGGACGGCATCGTTGAGCAGCGCCGCATCGGGCCCGGTCGGTGCATGGTCGGCACCGAGGGCCAGCAGATCCGCATCGATCGCGTCCAGGAGCTGCCGCCGCCGGGCGGCGGGTGCATGGCCGTCGGCAATGTCGTCGACCAGCCGGCTGACGGCATAGAGGGCCTGCATGGCCGGTCGGCCATCCGACGGCATCAGGCGGATGGCCATGCCGAAGCTGCTGCCGGCGGTCTGGCTTTCGGGCGCCGGCACTCGCAGGGCCGCGAGGCCGGCATCGGCAAGGGCACCTGCCCAGTCCCGACGGCGCGGTCGGATGCGCCGGGCCAGGGGGTCGGCACCGGTGAAGCGGCGACGATGGCGGCGGGCTATGCCGAGCGTGAGGGCAGCCTGAATGCGCAGCCGGCGCACCGGTGTGGCGAGCAGCGGCCGCGCCCGGTCGAGCAGCTCGTCCACCGCTTCGAGCATCCGCCCGATCGCGGCGAGCAGGCGCGGCGGTGCCGCAGGCGCACCCAGCACCGCGGCGCCGAGCCCGGCATCGGCCAGCCAGCTGCCCGGCAGCCAGACCCTACCGGCGGTGCGATAATCGGCCCCCAGATCGCGAATGTGGTTCAGCAATTGAAGGGCGACGGCCAGATCGTCGCCGGCCTGGCGACGGGCGGGATCCTGGTCGCCGGACACCGCCATCAACACGCGGGCGACCGGCGCGGCCGACAGCCGGCAATGGCCGTCGAGTGCCGCCCAGTCTGCCGGAACGAACCCGTCGACATCGCGGCGCGAGGCTTCTGCCAGATCGCGCAGCGGGGTGATGTCGATGCCAGCCTGTGCGAAGGCGGCGGCCGCCTCGGCCGCAAGCCGCCGCAGTTCGTCGCCGGCCGGCGTCGCCGTCAGCTGCGGCTGCCCGTCCCCTTCCAGACCATCCATGAAGGCGGCAATGGCGACGTGGCGGTCGGCCTTCGGCAGGTTGCGGTCGTCGGCGATGTCGTCGAGCCGCCGTGCTGCCCGGTAGAAGGCCTGAACCGCCGCCCGGCCCGGCCCGGGAGGGGCGGCCATGCCCAGCACGGGGAAATCCTCGCGCCCTGCGGCCAGCGCGCGCACCGGCAGGGTTACCCGGTCAGGGGCGGCGGACGCCACGGTCAGACGGGTAGCGACGGCGGATGGGCGTGGATCGGCATCAGCCGTCATCGGCGGCGGGTCTCCGGCAGGGAAGGGATCCGGGATGAGGAAGGTCGCGCGCCTTCAGAATAGCATCACGCGGTTTGCGGTGGAGCCCCCGAAGCCTATATGGTCGGCCAAAACCCGCCGGAGCATGCTTCGGCCCCCACGCCCGGCCCGGAGAGACGGATGACCACGGTTTCCGATACCGAACGCGCAGCGGCATTGACGGCGAGTGCGGAAGAGCTGACCCGGCTGGATCCGGATCGCTTCGCCTGCCTGATGCTGGCCGATCCGGAGCGGCGTGCCGATCTGGTCGCCCTGCTCGGCTTTGCTTTCGAGACTGCGAAGACCGCCGAGGTGGTGAGCGAAACCATGATCGGCGCCATCCGCCTGCAATGGTGGCGCGAGGCCCTGGACGGAATCGAGGCCGGCACGCCGCGGCGCCATCAGGTGATCGACCTTCTGGCCCCGGCGATCGCGGCCCATGATCTGCCGCGGGACCGGCTGGAGCGGATGATCGATGCCCGCGAGGCGGATTTCGAACCGACACCCTTTGCCGATGCCGCCGCGGTCGAAGCCTATGCCCGCGACACGGCGGGACAGCTGGCGCGGCTGCAGGCCAGGGTGCTGGGGGTAACCGATGACGCACGGCTGGATGCGGCTGAGGCGATCGGCACCGGCTTTGGTCTGGCGGGTGTGCTCAGGGCCCTGCCGCACCAGGCGCGCCGCCGGCGGGTGCTGTTGCCCCGGGACCGGATGGCGGCGGCCGGGCTGGGAACCGGCCAGGTGATCGAGCCGCATCTGCGCGACCAGGCGGTGACGGCGGTGATTGCGACCATGGTCGCAGATCTCGCCGGGCGTGCCGGGGGGCTGATCGCCGATGCCCGCAAGGCCGGCCGCCTGCCACGGCCTGTGGCGGGGCAGGCGGCGCTCGCCCGGGTGCATCTGGCACGGCTGGCACGGGCGGGTCATGATCCGTTCACGGCCCCGGCCGTGCTCAGCCCGGCACGCCGGGCTTTCACCCTGCTGCTTGCCCGGGGCTGAGACCGGCGGATCGGTCCTCAGGCGGCCGCGGGCCGGGCATCGGCCCAGGCTGCGATGTCTTCGAGCGCCCGGCGGGCCATCACCTGCTTGCGCTCATTCTTGCGGATCTTGCCGTCGAGCGGCGCAAACAGGCCGAAGTTCACGTTCATCGGCTGGAAGGTGTCGGGGTTCGCGGCGCCGGTGATATGGGCGAGCAAGGCACCCATGGCAGTGGTGGCGGGCGGCGGCACGATCTCCTGGCCCAGCGCCTCGGCGGCGGCGAAGCGGCCGGCAAGCAGACCCATCGCCGCGCTTTCGACATAGCCTTCGACGCCGGTTACCTGGCCTGCAAACCGCAGATGCGGGGCCGCCTTCAGCCGCATCACCCCGTCCAGCACCCGCGGGCTGTTGATGAAGGTGTTGCGGTGGATGCCGCCCAGCCGGGCGAATTCGGCGTTCTGCAGGCCCGGGATCATCCGGAAGATCCGGCTCTGTTCGCCGTATTTCAGCTTGGTCTGGAAGCCGACCATGTTCCAGAGCGTGCCCGAGGCATTGTCCTGGCGCAGCTGGACCACGGCATGGGGTGAGCGGCCGGTGCGCGGGTCAGTGAGGCCGACCGGCTTCATCGGGCCGAAGCGCAGCGTTTCGGGGCCGCGTTCCGCCATCACTTCGATGGGCAGGCAGCCTTCGAAATAGGGCGTCGACTTCTCCCACTCCTTGAAGTCGGTCTTCTCGCCGCCGATGATCGCGGCAATGAAGGCTTCATAGGTCTCGCGGTCGAGCGGGCAGTTGACGTAATCGGCACCGGTGCCGCCCGGTCCCGGCTTGTCGTAGCGCGACTGCATCCAGGCGATGTCGAAATCGATGCTGTCGCGATGGACGATCGGCGCGATGGCGTCGAAGAAGGCGAGGCTGTCCTCGCCCGTCGCCGCCCGCACCGCCTCGGCAAGGGCGGGGGATGTCAGCGGGCCGGTGGCGACGATCGTCCGCCCCCAATCCGCCGGCGGCAGGCCGGTGACCTCTTCCCGACGGATCTCCAGCAGCGGATGGGCGCGCAGCCGCTCTTCGACCGCGGCCGAAAAGCCGTGGCGGTCGACGGCCAGCGCGCCGCCCGCCGGCACCTGATGGGCATCGGCCGCCGCCATGATCACGCTGTCGGCCCGTCGCATTTCGGCATGCAGCACGCCCACCGCATTCGAGGTGGCGTCGTCGGACCGGAAAGAATTCGAACAGACCAGTTCCGCCAGACCGTCGGTTGCGTGGGCCTCGGTCTTCCTGACCGGGCGCATCTCGTGCAGGATCACCGGCACGCCTGACTGCAGCAGCTGCCAGGCGGCCTCGGAACCGGCAAGACCGCCGCCCACGACATGGACGGGAGCGATGTGAACCGGGGCAGAGGTCTTCACGGGCACCAACCTTTCCTGTGGCCGACGGCGGAGACATGCCGTCGTCTCAGGACATATTACAGTCGGGCCCGACCCTCAAGCGGGAGCCGCAGCTTGCGGGCCTGCGGTCAGACCCGGCGCGGTGCGCGGCTGGCGGATTCGAGAGCGGCGGGTGCGGTGGCGGCGTGGAAGCCAGCAAGGCCAAGGGCCGCCACGATCACCGCCACGTCGTCGGGGCGGGCGGCATCGGAGGTGACGCCGTCGCGCCCGGTGAGGGCGAAGAGCGCGCCCCCAACCAGAAGGGCGGTCACCAGACCGGCGCGGCGCCGCGCCTCGGCCGGCGCGATCATCGGCTGGGTCAGCTCCCGACGCTGGGCACCGCGCGAGATCAGGTCGGCGATGGTGTCGGCAATCATCGCCATGTCGGCCGGTGCCGGTGCCTGGACCGGATGGGCGGCGTCGCCCCCGTTCGCAGGACGGGCGGCATCGGTGAGCAGACGGCGACCGATACGGGCGATGCCCTGGGCGGCGGCATCGGGTGCCAGCCCGGCAAGGCCCGGGGCACGGGGATCACTGGCGGCGAGTATCGCGGGCAATGTATGGACGGAGTCTCCGTGGCGTGTGGAGCCCGCATGTTGCGCGCATGAATCGTTCTTCGCCGCCGATGCTCCGAGCATGTGGCAAACCCCCCGGTCTGTCCCGATCATCACGTTCCGCTACCAGCCGGACGCGCAGTTCTGGTCGCGACGCGTTCCGTCCTGTGCCCACGCTATGACAGGATGCCGGTGACGGCAAGTCACCGGCGTTCCACAGTCAACATTTTTTGCGGAATCGGCCCATTCATGCCCGTTGGGGGGAGGTGACAGGCGCAAAATCGCGGGAAATCTCGCAAATCCGGCGAAATTTATGATGAAGGCCGATTTAATTGATCCGGCATCTATCCTTCATTCAGCTGAAATGATCTGGTCGCCGCCGCGTTTTGCGTCTTCCATGGCGAGATGCCGGCCCAGATAGTGTCCGGTATGGCTGGCGGGATTGTGGATCACATCCTCGGGCGTGCCCTCTGCCACGATGCGCCCCCCGCCGGACCCGCCCTCGGGGCCCATATCGATCAGCCAGTCCGCGGTCTTGATGACATCCAGATTGTGCTCGATGACCACCACGGTATTGCCCTGGTCGACCAGGGTGTGGAGGACTTCGAGCAGTTTGCGGACGTCGTCGAAGTGGAGACCGGTGGTCGGCTCGTCCAGGATGTAGAGTGTCCGTCCGGTCGCCCGCCGCGACAGCTCTTTGGCGAGCTTCACACGTTGAGCCTCCCCCCCCGACAGGGTGGTGGCGGATTGGCCGAGGCGGATATAGCCGAGACCGACCTCGGCGATGGTGCGAAGCTTCTCGCGGATCGACGGCATGGCCTGGAAGAAGTCCAGCCCTTCGTCGACGGTCATGTCGAGCACGTCGGCGATCGACTTGCCCTTGAACTGAACCTCGAGCGTCTCGCGGTTGTAGCGCTTGCCCTTGCAGGCGTCGCACTGGACATAGACGTCGGGCAGGAAGTGCATCTCGATCCGGATCACGCCATCGCCCTGGCAGGCCTCGCAGCGCCCGCCCTTGACGTTGAACGAGAAGCGGCCCGGCTTGTAGCCGCGCGCCTTTGCCTCGGGCAGGCCGGCGAACCAGTCGCGGATCTGGGTGAACAGACCGACATAGGTCGCCGGGTTCGACCGGGGGGTGCGGCCGATCGGCGACTGGTCGATGTTGATGATCTTGTCGATATGCTCCAGCCCGTCGATGCGGTCGTGCTGGCCCGGATGGGTGCGGGCGCCGTTCAGGCGGCGCGCGATCGCCTGATAGAGCGTTTCGATCACCAGCGTCGACTTGCCGCCGCCCGAAACGCCGGTGACGCAGGTGAAGGTGCCGAGGGGGAAGCTTGCGGTGACGTCGTGGAGGTTGTTGGAACGGGCGCCGACCAGGGTGATGCTCTCGCCCGTGCCCTTGCGCCGCTCCTCCGGTACCGGGATCAGCCTGGAACCGGTGAGATAGCGGCCGGTGAGCGACGCCGGATTGGCCATGATCTCGGCCGGGGTGCCTTCCGCCACCACCTTGCCGCCATGCTCGCCGGCGCCGGGGCCCATGTCGATGACATGGTCGGCGGCGCGGATCGCATCCTCGTCATGCTCCACCACGAGCACTGAATTGCCCAGATCGCGCAGATCCTTCAGCGCCGCCAGCAGCCGGTCGTTGTCGCGCTGATGCAGGCCGATCGAGGGTTCGTCGAGCACGTAGAGCACGCCGGTCAGGCGCGAGCCGATCTGCGAGGCCAGGCGGATACGCTGGCTTTCACCACCCGACAGCGAGCCGGAGCCGCGGGCGAGGGTGAGATAGTCCAGCCCCACTTCGGTGAGGAAGCGCAGCCGCTCGTTGATCTCCTTCAGGATCCGCTGGGCGATTTCCTGGCGCTTGGCATCCAGGCGGCCGTCGAGGGCGCCGAACCAGGATCGTGCCTCGCCGATCGACAGGGCGGAGACTTCGGCGATGTTCTTCATGTCGATCTTGACCGCGAGCGCCGTATCCTTCAGACGCTGGCCGCCGCAGGTTTCGCAGGGGCGGTTGCCCTGGAAGCGTGACAGCTCTTCGCGGATGAAGGCACTGTCGGTCTCGCGCCAGCGCCGCTCCAGATTGGGGATCACGCCTTCGAACGGCCGATCGACGGTGTAGTTGCGCGCACCGTCTTCATAGCGGATCTTGATGGCCTCTTCGCCGCTGCCGAACAGAATCGCCTGGCGGACCCGGTCGGGCAGTTTCTCCCAGGACTGGGTCAGCGTCACCTTGTAATGCGCGGCGATGCCGGCGAGCGTCTGGTTGTAGAACTGGGTGGTCGACTTGGCCCAGGGCGCGATCGCGCCGTCTCGCAGGCCCAGCGACGGGTCCGGCACCACCAGTTCGGGATCGAAATGGCTTTTCACCCCCAGCCCGTCGCAATCCGGGCAGGCACCATAGGGGTTGTTGAAGCTGAACAGCCGGGGTTCGATCTCGTCGATGGTGAAGCCGGAGACCGGGCAGGCGAAGCGGGCCGAGAAGGTCGTGCGATCGCCGGTATCGGCATTCTCGGCGATCATGATGCCGTCGGCGAGGTCGAGCGCGGTCTCGACGCTGTCGGCAAGCCGGTTGCCCAGCCCCTCGCGGATAACGATGCGATCGACCACCACCTCGATGTCGTGCTTGCGCTTTTTGTCGAGCGCGGGCGCGTCTTCGATCTCGTGGATCTCGCCGTCGATCTTCACCCGGGTGAAGCCGCGCTTCATCAGCTCTGCCAGTTCCTTGCGGTACTCGCCCTTGCGGCCGCGCACCACGGGGGCGAGCAGCAGCAGGCGGGTGCCGTCGCCCATCTCCATCATCCGGTCGACCATCTGGCTGACCGTCTGACTTTCGATCGGCAGGCCGGTGGCGGGAGAATAGGGAATGCCGACCCGCGCCCAGAGCAGGCGCATATAGTCGTAGATTTCGGTGACCGTGCCCACCGTCGAGCGCGGGTTGCGCGAGGTGGTCTTCTGCTCGATCGAAATGGCGGGTGACAGGCCGTCGATGCGCTCGACGTCCGGCTTCTGCATCAGCTCAAGGAACTGACGGGCATAGGCGGACAGGCTTTCGACATAGCGGCGCTGCCCTTCGGCATAGATGGTGTCGAAGGCCAGCGACGACTTGCCGGAGCCGCTGAGGCCGGTGATCACCACCAGCCGGTCGCGCGGAATATCGACGTCGACGTCCTTGAGATTATGTTCTCGCGCCCCGCGGACGCTGATCAGTCTGGTCGTGTCGCGCATCTGATCCCGCACCATGTGCCTCGCCGGCCGGATGTCGTTCCAGCGCCCCGCGCTGCAGGGCAGCACACGAACAAATAGTGCACGGATGCCTGATCGTCACGTGGCAAATCATGTCAGGAGGCCCGGTATATTCGCCGCGGCCATGGCGGCAGCCATGCGCTGACGGCATGGCTGCGCCGGGATGTGGCGTATCAGGGCCGCGGCTCAGGCCTCGCGGATATGGCGGATGAAGGCGCCGACGCGGGCGGTCAGCTGTTGGCCTTCCTCGACGAGCGCCGTCGAGGTGTCGAGCACCCGCCGCGCCATGACGCCAGTATCCTCGGCGCTCCGCGAGACACGGCCGATCTCGGTGCTGACCCGGTCCGCCCCGGCCGCCGCCTGGCCGATCGAGGCGGCGATCTCGCTGGTGGCGCTGCGCTGGCGGTCGACCGCGCCCGAGATGCCCTCCACCACCTGGCTGATCCGATCGATGGTCGCACCGACCGTGCTGATCGTGGTGGCGGCTTCGCTTGCGACCGTGCGGATCTGGGCGATCCGTGCATCGATATCGGCGGTGGCGCGGCTGGTCTGGGTGGCGAGGCTCTTCACTTCGGAGGCCACGACCGCGAAGCCTTTTCCGGCCTCGCCGGCACGGGCAGCCTCGATCGTCGCGTTGAGGGCGAGAAGATTGGTCTGTTCCGCGATGTCGCTGATCAGGCGGACGACTTCGCCGATCTGGTTGGCGGCCTCCACCAGCCCGGTCACGGTGTGGTTCGAGCGGCGGGCTTCACCCACCGCCTCGGTGGTGATGGTCGAACCTTCCGCCACCTGGCGGAGGAT
The DNA here is from genome assembly GCF_002684955.1 of Tistrella sp. Taxonomy (NCBI): domain Bacteria; kingdom Pseudomonadati; phylum Pseudomonadota; class Alphaproteobacteria; order Geminicoccales; family Geminicoccaceae; genus Tistrella; species Tistrella sp. The sequence continues at coordinate 283,046 of NZ_NYWI01000029.1, forward strand.
GTCGCTGATCGCGGCGCTCAGCTGTTCGGTAGACCCTGCCACGGTCTGGACGCTGCGGGCGGTTTCACCGGCCGAGCCGGCGACGCCGGAACTGGTCTCGCGGGCCTGATCGACACCGGCACTCATGGCGCGCGCGGTCTCGCGCATCTGTTCCGAAGATTGGCGCACGGCGGCGACCACTTCGCCGATAGAGCGCTCGAAATCGGCGGCGAGGCGGTCCATTGCGGCGGCTTTCTCGGCCTCCGCCTGAAGGCGCTGGGTCTCGTTGACCTCGCGCAGGCGCTCGGTTTCGGCCATGCCGTCGCGGAAGACCAGCAGCGCGCGCGCCATCTCGCCCAATTCGTCGCGCCGCTCGAGCCCGCCCAGATCGACCGTGGTGTGGCCGTCGGCCAGTTCGCGCATGGCGCCGATCGCACGGGCGAGCGGGCGGGCAAGCAGGGTGCGCAGGCCCAGGATCAGGGCGATCATGAGCGCCAGCATGGCCGCCGCGGTCAGAAGGGCGCTCTGCCGCAGGGCGGTCGCGGTTGCGGCCTCGACCTCCGCCAGCGACCATGCGGCCGCAACGGCACCGACCAGTTTCTGATCCTTGCCGGCGAAGACCGGGCGCACCAGCAGCGTGGCTGCCGATGTCTCTTCGTCATAGGCCTCGCCCCGATCAAGGGTCGCGGCGGCGCGGCCGTGAAGGGCGGCGAGATCGGCTGCCGTCAGGCGCGGATCATCCACGGCGACGATCTGGCTGCCGTCGAGCGAGAAGGCGGCGAAGGAGGCGAGGCGGTTGCCGTCGCGCTCCATCAGCGGGCCGACGATCGCCTGGATGCCGGCCGCCTTGGCGTATTGCACGCCGCCCGACACCTGGCCCGCAAGCATGTCGGTGAGCGTCCGGTCGGATCGGCGGAAGGCATCGGAGAGCGCGTCGGCCCGGTTGAAGGCTTCACGAAGGCCGACGGCGGTGAGAACCATGCCGACCATGATGACGGTCATGATCGTGATGCGCAGATGCAGTTTCACCGGGCGGCGGCGGAGCTTTGAGGACATGTTTCGGGCCTCCGTCTGGGCAAAGTGCGCCTGGGCAAGGGGCGTCTGGGCAAGGGGCATCCGGGCGGCCGCGATCCGGGGAGAGATCGCGGCCGTCGGCAGGCACAGGGGCTGGAACGATCAGGGCTTCGGAGGGGCGTCGGCCGTCAGAGATTGCCGAGTGCCTCGGCATCGAGGCCGAGGGTGAGGGCACCGATCGGCTTGCCGCTGTCGGGGTCGATCACCGGTTCGCTGAGCTGGATGATGTAAGTCTGGCTGCTGTCGTCGAAATCGACGTCAGAGACATGGCGGGCGCCCGGCCCCTTGAGGAAGGTCTCCTGCCATTTCGGCTCGTCGCCCTGCCAATAGTCCGAGGTGGTGTCGCTCATACCGACATTCAGGCCCCGGTTGTCCATGACGAAGGCCTCGGTGATCAGACCCTCCGAGCCTTCCTTGGCCTTGTGGAGAATGGCGGAGGCCGGATTAGCCGCGACGGCCGAGATGGTGGGCGTGCTGGCGGTGCCGACCTCTGCGCGCCAGGCCTTGTCCTGCGCCAGGATATCGGCCTCGGTCAGCCCGGCATTGGCCGTGTTCTGCGCCCGGATCGCGGCGATGATCCCGGGATCGGTCGCGAGCTGGTGCATCAGGCCGGCATCGACCTTCGCAAGCCCCGCCTCCAGTTCGGCCGGCGGCCCCTCGGCACGCACCGGCAGGGCAAGGCAGAGTGCTGCGAGGGCGATGCCGGCGGCGAGACCGGCCTTCATCATCAGCGGCAGAGGGGTACGCGCGGCGGTGGAGGCCGGCACGCGGCGATGGGAACGGGGAGGGATGACGGTACGGGGCATGGGGACACTCCCTTCTTCGACCGGCTTAGGTGAGGATCATCCTGCCCCGAAAACCTTATCAATTCTTTTAAGTGCGCCAGAAAATCGATCGATGTTCGAGAAAAACGGCGACCTGAACCGTATAGGATTCGCGCAACGGTTCAGGTGCCTTGCATATATCAGGTCACTGGTCGATGGGTTCCAGGCCGCACCATTCGGCGATGAAAAGAGCGATGGCGCCGGTGACGCGCTCTATGGAGGCGATGGAGACCCGCTCGTCGAAACCGTGAATGCCCGCCGTGACGGGGCCGTAGACGAGGCAGGGACAATCGCCGTAGAGCACGAAGACCCGGCCGTCCAGATAGCTGGGGGTCACGAAGCTCTCCAACCCGCGGCCGAAGGCGCGGGCATGCGCGCGCCCCAGGGTCTTCTCGGCATCACTGCCTTCTTCCAGCACATAGCCTTCGGCGAAGAAGCCGTTGTAGTCGATCTCGGGCGGGTTGTTGGCCAGGAAGGCGTCGCCCTTGGCGGCTTCCGACAGGCAGGCCTCGATTTCTGCGGCGGCATCGCGGGGATCCACGCCGGGATAAATCGAGATCCGGCAATCGAAGGTGCACCAGGCCGGCACCGAGGATGCCCAGTCGCCGCCTTCGATCTTGCCGAAATTGAGGTTGATCGGGTGATCCAGCTCTTCGAAATAGCGATGCGCGGCCTTGCGCGCGTTCCAGTCGGCTTCCAGCCGGCGCAGGGCCTGCATCAGCCGGTAGGCGGCTTCGATGGCATTGGCGCCCGATCCCGCTTCGCGGACATGGACGGGAATGCCGCGCACGGTGACCTTGAACCAGATCACGCCGACATTGGCGCGAACCAGCATCTCGTCTTCGGGTTCGGGGATGATCGCGGCATCAGCGCGATAGCCGCGGACCAGGCAGGCGAGGGCGCCGTTGCCGGTGCATTCCTCTTCCGTCACCGACTGGACATGGACGGTGGCGGCCGGCTGATAGCCCAGACGCCGGAGGGCATCCATGGCGAAGACATTGGCGGCGATGCCCGCCTTCATGTCGCCCGATCCGCGGCCATAGAGCCAGTCGCCCTCGATCACCGGTTCGTAGGGCGGGTTGGTCCACATGTCGTGCGGCCCTTCGGGCACGACGTCGATATGGCCGTTCAGGATCAGCGAGCGCCCGGTCTCGTTGCGCGGCCGGTGGGTGCCGACGACGTTGAGGGCGTTCTGATAATCGACCTTCACCGGCGAAAAGCCCGGGTGATGGCAAATCTCGTCGACATCGATCGCCCAGCGGTCGACGGCATAGCCGCGGTCGCGCAGGGTCTTCGCCATGAAGTCCTGGGCGGTGTGCTCGCGGCCGCGCAGTGACGGCAGGCGGATCAGATCCTGGGTGAAGGCGATCTGCTCTGCAAAGCCCTGTTTCACCGAGGCGAGGATCGCCTCGGCCAGAGCGGGAGCAAGCCGCGAGCCTTCGGTATGTGCCCCGGCGGGGGCGGCGGATGCGGGGGTGATGGTATCGGTCATCTGAGGTCCGGCCTCCCTTGGTCTTATGCCTCTGATGTCGAGCGTAGAAGGCCGGTTTGCTTCGATAAATATCGATGTGATAAATCTCGTTTCGATAAATATCAAAGGAAGCGGAGCATGGCCCTGCCCAGCCTGTCGACGGTGGATCTGAAGCTCCTGGGCGTCTTCCTGGCGGTGGTGAAGGCGGGCGGCTTCGCGCCGGCCCAGGCCGCGCTCAACGTTGCCGCGTCGACGATCAGCATCCAGATCGGCACGCTGGAGAAGCGGCTGGGGGTGGTGCTGTGCCGTCGCGGCCGCGGCGGTTTCGCGCTGACCGAAGATGGCCGGCGGGTGCACGAAGCGGCGCAGGCGCTGTTTGCCCAGATCGAGGATTTTCAAGCCCGGATCGGCGGTCTGGGCGGAGGCATGACCGGCAGGCTGAACCTCGCAGTGATGGAGAACCTGATCACCCACCCGAGTTTCAGCCTGAGCGCGCTGATCGCGCGCTTCAGAGACGGCGCGCCGGGTGTCCGGGTCAGCATCGACACGGCCTCACCGGCACGGCTGGAGGAAATGGTGCTGGGCGGGGCTGCGCATCTGGCGATCGGCTATTTCCCGCGCCGGCTTGCCCAGTTCACCTATGCCCCGGCCTGCGAGGTGGTGATGGAACTCTGCGCCGGGGCGGGGCATCCGCTGTTCGATGTGGCGGAACCGACGCCTGACATGGTCCGGGCCGCCGAACATGCCCATCGCGGCTATGTCTCGACCGAGCAGACCCCGGATGCCCATCGCGGCTTTGTGTTTACGGCCGAGGCACAGAGCGTCGAGGCCCTGGCGATCCTTGTGCTGTCAGGGCGTTATCTGGCCTTCCTGCCGACACACTTCACCCGGCGGCCCGGCTATGCCGGGCGCATCCGGCCGATTCTGCCCGAACGCTATGCCTATCGGTCATCGATCGAGATCGTGCGTAACCGCGCGGCACCGATGACGGCGCCGGCGGCACGGTTCATGGAGCTGGTGGCCGCTTGTCAATGACCGCCGCCGCGGCGGCGAATGGCCCCTTCGGCCCGACGTTCGACGATCAGCTTGGCAAGGATGGTGACCAGGGCGAGCACGGTGAGGGTGGAGGCGGCCGCAAAGGCGCCAATGGCATTGTAGTCGTTATAGAGCAGCTCGACCTGGAGCGGCAGCGTGTTGGTCTGGCCGCGGATATTGCCCGAGACCACCGAGACCGCCCCGAATTCACCCATCACCCGCGCATTGCACAGGATTGCGCCGTAGAGCAGTGCCCATTTCACATTGGGCAGGGTGACGCGCAGGAAGGTCTTGAGACCCGAGGCGCCGAGGGTGATGGCGGCCTCTTCCTCGTCGGTACCCTGGGCCTGCATCAGCGGCACCAGTTCGCGGGCGACGAAGGGGCTGGTGACGAACAGGCTGACCAGGAAGATGGCCGGGATGGTGAACATCACCTGGATGCCGGCGGCGTCGAGCGTCGGCCCCAGCAGGCCCTGGGCGCCGTAGACGAAGAGATAGGCGACGCCGGCGACGATCGGCGAGATCGAGAAGGGAAGCTCGATCACGGTCATCAGCAGCTTGCGTCCGGGGAAGGTGAATTTGGCGATCGCCCAGGCGGCGGCGAGTCCGAAGCCGATATTGATCGGCACCACCACGATGGCGGTCAGGATGGTGAGCCCGATCGCATGCAGCGTGTCGGGGGCGACGACATTCGAGGCCCAGCCCTCGATGCCGGCGGCAAAGGCCTGGGCGAAGATCACCGCCAGCGGCACCACCAGAAACAGGGCGGAGATGCCGAGGGCAAGAGTGATGAGCAGGATGCGCAGCCAGCCTTCGCCCGCCACCCCCTTCCAGGCTTCGGGGGTGCGGCTGCTCTGATGGCGGTTTGCGGTCGCGGGGATATCGGTCATCGTCCTGTCCTCATCCTGTCCTTGTCATCCCCGGCCTGAATGGCGGGCCGCCCAGAATTGCAGGATGTTGATCAGCAGCAGCATCACGAAGGCGCAGACCAGGATCATGGTCGCGATCGCCGCGGCGGCCGGATAATCGAACTCTTCCAGCCGGATGAAGGTGAGCAGGGCGGTGATCTCGGTCTGGAAGGGGCGGTTGCCGGCAATGAAGATCACGCCGCCGAACTCGCCCAGGCTGCGGGCGAAGGCCAGGGCGGCACCTGCCAGGAAGGCGGGCAGGATCGCCGGCATGATCACGCGCAGGAAAATCGCCCGATCGGGGGCGCCCAGCGAATGGGCGGCCTCTTCCGCTTCGCGCGACAGGTCCTCCAGAACCGGCTGAACCGTGCGCACCACGAAGGGAATGCTGGTGAAGGCCATGGCGACGGCGATGCCGAGCGGGGTGTATGCGACCTTGATGCCCAGATCCTTGAGCGGCGCGCCGAGCCAGCCGGTGGGGGCGAGCAGATTGGCAAGCGCAATGCCGGCCACGGCGGTGGGCAGGGCGAAGGGCAAATCGACCAGAGCGTCGAGCACCCGGCGGCCGGGGAAGCGGTAGCGCACCAGCACCCAGGCGAGCAGCAGGCCGAAGACGGCATTGAAGACGGTGGCGCCGGCGGCGGCGCCCAGCGTCACCTGATAGGTGGCCACCGCCCGCCGCGAGGTCACGATCGCCCAGAACTCCGCCGGTCCCAGGCTCGCGGATTTGAGCACCAGGGCGAAGATCGGCAGCGCGATGATGATTGCGGTGTAGAACAGTGTGATGCCGAGCGTCAGGCCGAAGCCCGGCAGCACGCCGCGGGAACGCGAGAGAGCGGTGGCCATGGCCGGATCAGCGGCTCTGTGCCGCGAAGAGCTGGTCGAGCTTGCCGCCCTCGGCGAAATGCTCGGCCTGGATCTTGTCCCAGCCGCCGAAGACGTCTTCGACGCGAACCAGCTTCAGCTCGGGGAACTGGCCAGCATACTTCGCGGCGATCTCGGGGTCGACCACGCGGTTGTAGCGCTTCGCCGCGATCTCCTGAACCTGCTTGCCGTAGAGGAAGTTCAGATAGCCTTCGGCCGCCTTGCGGCTGCCCCGCTCGTCGACGACCTTGTCGACAACGGCGACCGGGAATTCGGCCACCAGGCTCTGCGACGGCGTCACGACCTCGTAGTCGTCCTCGCCATATTCCTTGCGGATCAGGTTGGTCTCGGCCTCGAAGGTGATCAACACATCGCCGATGCCGCGCTCGACGAAGGTGGTGGTGGCACCGCGTCCGCCGGTGTCGAACACCGCAACATGGCCGAAGATCTGCGACACGAATTCATCGGTCTTCGCAACATCGCCCTTGAAGGCATCCAGACCATAGGCATAGGCGGCCAGATAGGTATAGCGCGCATTGCCTGAGGTCTTGGGGTTCGGGAAGACGATCTCCACCCCGTCGCGGACCAGATCAGACCAGTCCTTGATGTTCTTGGGGTTGCCCTTACGCACCAGGAAAGACGGCATCGAATACCAGGGTGAGGCGTTGTTCGGCAGTTCCGACTGCCAGCCCGGCTGAATCAGGCCGCCATGCTTCACCAGGAAGTCGATGTCGGTGACCTGATTGAAGGTCACGACATCCGCCTTCAGCCCTTCGAGGATCGCACGGGCCTGGCGCGAGGTGCCGGCATGGGACTGGTTCACCTCGATCGAGCGACCGGTTTCGGCCTTCCAGGCAGGCACGAAGCTCTCGTTGATCTCGGCGAACAGCTCGCGGGCGATGTCGTAAGACGCGTTGAGGAGGGTGTCGTCGGCGGCCCGCGCCGGCGCGCCGGCGGCGAGGCCGAGCGCGAGGGCGGCGGCAAAAGCGAGGCGCTTCATCTGGCAGGCTCCAGAAAGGCGGGGATGGGAAGCTCGCGGGCCGGTGTGCTGCGCAGGCCGTGGGGCGTGCCCTCAGGCCGGTCGCCTTCGGACATATTCTCCCTCGCGCCCGCAGCCCATCCGGGATGTGTGACGAGAATGTGCATCCGTAGCCGTGGATGTCAACAATTAAACACGGACATGATGTTTTATGAGTTATTTCACAGTATGTTTCAGTTTATTCCATCAGCTCTCCCGCAAGGCTGCGGGCGAGGGCGGCGACCTGGTTGCGGATGTCGGGTACGGCGGTGCTTTCCCAGAACACGCCCTTGGTGAGCGGCCCCAGGGCGGCAAGCTGGCGATTTGCCATGCCGTCGGCCGAGATGACCCGCAGATCCGTATCGACATCGAGGCCGAGCGCCAGCGCATCGGCCCGGATGGCGCCATGGGCGAACAGGCCGGCCAGCAGGGGCTCGGGCGTGCAGGCGAGGTCGGAACCGGGGCCCGTGCAGTCGATGGCGCGGGCGGCCACGATGCGTTCCACCGCCCCGCCGCCCCGCGGGATCAGGTCGAAGGCGACCCGGTCGGGCGTCACATGGCGGGCGCGGATGCGCATGGCCCGGATCAGCAGCTGGCCGCGGGCGCGCGCATCGGCGATGCGGTCCGCGACATCCGGTGCCATGCGATGGCGATGACTGTCCCACCAGGGGCGGAGATGGCGCAGGAAACGGCGCTTCTCTTCGGGAGCCAGCCCCTGCCAGAGCGGCTGTGTCACCGGCCGCAGCCCGTCGATCACCGCCCGCCAGCCGCCGCCTTGGCCGCGGGTCGACAGATCGGTTTCTGCGGCCCGCACGGCCTGACGCACGGTCTTCACCAGGGCGCTGAGCCGGTCGGGCGCGGTTTCCGGCGTGAGTGAGGGGATGGGGGCCGGCACCGGGGCATGGGCACGGGGCAGCAGCCCACGGCGAGAGATGGCATGAATGGTGCCGCGATGGCCGCGGTCCAGCAGGCTGATCACGACGTCGACCGCAGTCAGGCCAGTGCCGACCAGGATGACGTCGGCCTCGCGATCCAGCCCGTCGAGGGCGTTCGGCGCCCATGGATCCGGCGCATAGGCGGGGCCGGCCGGCATATCGCAGCCGGGCGGGAAGTTGCCGAGCGCCAGCACGGCAGCATCGACCCGATAGCTGCGACCGCCATCGACCTGCATCGCGAAACCGCCACCCTCCACGGCGTCGAGCCGCACGGCGGCATCATGGATCAGCTGCAGATTCATAGCCTTGCCCTGGCGCCAGATCCGGTCGCCGATCAGATCCTGAATGTAGGAGCCATAAATCCGTCGCGGCACGAAGCTGTCGCGCCCGGCCGGGCCGTCGGGCAGGAAGGCGGTGAGGGTGCTGCGGTTCGCCTCCAGCCACTGGACGAAATGGCCCGGCTGGTCGGGAAAGGCGCTCATATTGCCGGCCCGGACGTTGAGCAGGTGGTGCGGATTGCCGGTGGCATAGGCGACGCCGCGACCGAACTGGCTGTTCCGCTCGACCAGCAGGATCCTGTCCGTCCGCCGGCAGCGGTCCAGCAGGTGCACGGCAAGCAGGGCCCCGCTGAAACCGGCCCCGATGATCGCAATGGTGGTGCCGCGTTCGCTCATGCGCAGGGTCCCCGGCGGTTGAGATGCAGGCTCAGCCTAGCGCGTGGCGGGCGGTCCAGTCATCAGACACAGAATAGCCGATTGCAGGATGGAACCGGCTGTCGCAGGATGCGGCCAATTCGCGGGCGCCCCTTGTCGGTGCGGCGCCTCCAACCGTTAGGTCGAGGGAAGACAGAGCCATGGCTGGCAGCGTCAACAAGGTGATCCTGATCGGCAATCTGGGCCGGGACCCGGAGGTGCGCAGCACCCAGGACGGCATGAAGATCGTGAACCTTGCGGTCGCGACCAGCGAAAACTGGCGGGACCGTCAGAGCGGTGAGCGCCGCGAGCGGACCGAGTGGCACCGCGTGGTGATCTTCAACGAACGCCTGGCCGAAGTGGCGGAAAAGTTCCTGCGCAAGGGCTCGAAGGTCTATGTCGAAGGGGCGCTTCAGACCCGCAAATGGACCGATCAGCAGGGCCAGGAGAAGTACACCACCGAGGTGGTGCTGCAGCGGTTCCGCGGCGAGCTGACCATGCTCGACGGCCGCGGCGAAGGTGGCGGTGGCGCTGAATTCGGCGGCGGCGACGATTTCGGCGGTGGGTCGGGCGGCGGCTTCGGCGGCGGCCAGGGCGGCGGCGGTCGCCGGGCTGGCGGTGGCGGCTATGGCGGCGGTCGCGGCGGCCAGGGTGGAGGCATGGGCGGTGGCCAGGGCGGCGGCGGCTTCGGCGGTGGCTATGACGATTACGGCTCGGATTATGGTGGCGGCTCGTCCGGTGGCGGCCGCGGCGGCGCCGGTGGTGGCGCCGGTGGTGGCGGTAGCTCGAACGATCTGGATGACGAAATTCCGTTCTGAGCTGCGCCAGATCGACAGACCGACATGAAAAGCCCGGCTGATGCGACACACATCAGCCGGGCTTTTTGCGTTCAGGTGCGGGTATCAGCGGTCGACATATCCCATCTCGCGCTCACCGTAGCGCGGGCCGGCGGTGATGCCCGGCGGCAGGGCTGCGTCGAGGCGGGCGGTCTCTTCTGCCGTGAGCGTCAGGTCCAGGGCCGCCCAGTTGTCCTCCAGATGGCTGCGGCGGCGGGTGCCGGGAATGGGGATCACGTCGTCGCCCCGGCCGAGCAGCCAGGCGAGCGCGACACGGCCCGGGGTGACGCCGCGTTCGGTCGCGATCTCGCGTACCGTGGCGGCGGCCGCCATGTTGGCATCGTAATTGGCGCCGATCAGTCGCGGGTCGGTGCGACGGCGATCGCCTTCGGGATAGTCTTCGGCCCGGGTGACGCTACCGGTCAGGAAGCCGCGGCCGAGCGGCGCGAAGGGCACCAGGGCGATGCCCAGCCGGCGCAGGGTCGGGATGATCCCGGCTTCGAGGTCACGCTCCCAAAGCGAGTATTCGCTCTGCAGGGCCGCAACCGGCAGCACCGAATGGGCCCGGGTGATGGTCGCGGCCGAGGCTTCCGACAGGCCGAAATGCAGCACCTTGCCGGCCTTTACCAGATCGGCCACGGTGCCGGCCACCTCCTCGATCGGCACGACCGGATCGACGCGGTGCTGATAAAGCAGGTCGATGCGGTCGGTACCGAGGCGCGAGAGCGAGCCTTCCACCGCCTGGACGATCCGCTCCGGCCGGCTGTCGACGCCGATGCTGCGGCCGCCCTCGATCTTCCAGCCGAATTTGGTGGCGATGACGACCCTGTCCCGCAGCGGACCGGTGGAGTCGCTGCCGGCGAGGGCGCGGCCGATCAGGCTTTCGTTGAGGAACGGTCCGTAAACTTCCGCTGTGTCGAGGAAACTGCAGCCGAGCTCGATGGCGCGATGGATGGTGGCGATCGATTCTGCGTCATCGGTGGCGCCATAGGACTGGCTCATCCCCATGCAGCCGAGGCCGAGGGCGGAGACCATTGGGCCAGTGCTGCCGAGGCGTCTTGTCTGGATCATTTCCGGACGTCCTGCATCTTGTTTGGCGGGGAGATCGGTTCCCCGCGGCGGCGTTCAGGGGCAACAGCATGCGCCTCGGGCCGGGGCTTGGCCAGCCTGCGGCGTTGTGCAAAACCGGACGCGCGACCATATTCCGCCCAGGACCAGCCGCCACCGGAGGGCCGCTCATGGCCGACGACATCAATGATCCGCTGCGCCTCGACGCGCAGCTCTGCTTTGCGCTCTATGGCGCCTCGCTGGCCATGACCAAACTCTATCGTCCGGTGCTTGAAGGGCTGGGGCTGACCTATCCGCAATATCTGGCGATGCTGGTGCTGTGGGAGAGCGACGATGTCACGGTCGGTGATCTGGGGCGCAGGCTGGGGCTCGATTCCGGCACGCTCACCCCGCTGTTGAAACGGCTGGAAGCCGCAGGACTGGTGACACGGCGTCGCGACCCGCGCGACGAGCGCCAGGTGCGGGTCGCCCTGACCGAGGCGGGCAGGGCGCTGAAGGCGCGGGCGCGCCATGTGCCGGAGCGGATGTTCTGCGCCATGGGGCTGGAACTCGACGAGCTGGGCGATCTCCGCCGGCGCCTGCACGCCCTTCAGGCGCGGCTGAGCGATGCCGCCGCCGAGCCCGACAGCGGCAGCTGAAGGTCGGGCATGGGTGATGTGTCATACTCTTTTATATTGCGTACAATTAAATTGATGCCAATATGAAATACGAAACGACGACATGACCGGCACCGGAGAGGGCCGGCCGAGCCAAGGAGACAGGCCATGCAGATCCTCTACACCGCCAATGCCACCGCCACCGGCGGCCGTGACGGCCGCGCCGCCAGCGACGACGGTCATATCGACCTGCCGCTCGCCATGCCCGCCGCCCTTGGCGGTAACGGCAAGGGCACCAACCCGGAACAGCTGTTCGCCGCCGGCTATGCCGCCTGCTTCCTGTCGGCGCTGAAGCTCGTCGCCGGTCAGAAGGGCGTGAAGCTGGGCAACGACGCCCAGGTCGCGGCCGCAGTGTCGATCGGCAAGGACGAGACCAGCTTCGGCCTGGCCGTGATGCTGACCGCCAGCCTGCCCGGCATCGATGCCGCTGCGGCGCACGCGCTGGTCGAAGCCGCACATCAGGTGTGCCCCTATTCCAAGGCAACCCGCGGCAATGTCGAGGTTGATCTGAAGGTCGCCTGAGGCTTCCGGGGCCCCTGCATCCGCCCGGAATGCAGGGGCCGGCCGGCGTGGTTGTTCGGCGGCGCAAAATTGGGTAGCTTCGGGGACGATTTCACGACCGGCCGGTGACGCGCGGATCTCCGAGCGGCCCGGCCGATGCGTGTAAGCCTTCGACTGATCGCCCGCCGACGCCGCGCCCCCGCGTTTCGACGGCAGGCGTCGCCCCCTTTTCCGGCGCCGTCCATCGACGGCGGCACCGGTTCAAGTTCCGGGATCGTACCTTGTCCGACACGCCCGTTCCGCCCATCGCTTCCGACATCGCTCCGGTCACGATCGAAGACGAGATGCGGCGCTCGTACCTCGATTACGCGATGAGCGTGATCGTGGCGCGTGCGCTCCCCGACGTCCGCGACGGCCTGAAGCCCGTGCACCGGCGGATCCTGTTCTCGATGCACGAGAGCGGCTACGAGTGGAACAAGCCGTTCCGCAAATCGGCACGCGTGGTCGGCGACGTCATGGGTAAGTATCACCCCCATGGCGACAGCGCGATCTACGACACCATGGTCCGCATGGCGCAGGATTTTTCGATGCGCCTGACGCTGATCGACGGCCAGGGCAATTTCGGCTCCATGGACGGCGATCCCCCGGCGGCCATGCGTTATACCGAGGCCCGCCTGACCAAGGCCGCCAGCACCCTCCTGTCGGATCTCGACAAGGAGACGGTGGACTTCCAGAACAATTACGACGACACGACCCGCGAACCGACAGTTCTGCCCGCCCGGTTCCCGAACCTGCTCGTCAACGGTGCGGGCGGCATCGCCGTCGGCATGGCGACGAACATCCCGACCCATAATCTGGGCGAGGTGATCGACGCCGCCATCGCGATGGTCAACCGGCCCGAGATCACCGATCTGGAGCTGCTGCGGATCGTGCCCGGCCCGGACTTCCCGACCGGCGGCATCATCGTCGGCCGCGGCGGCAGCCGCGAGGCCCTGCTGACCGGCCGCGGGTCGGTGCTGCTGCGCGGCAAGGTCGAGGTGGAGGAGATCCGCAAGGATCGCATGGCGATCATCGTTCGCGAGATCCCCTACCAGGTCAACAAGGCCCGGATGATCGAGCGCATCGCCGAAGCGGTGCGGGAGCGTAAGATCGAGGGCGTGGCGGATCTGCGCGACGAAAGTGACCGCGACGGCGTCCGCGTGGTGGTGGAACTGAAGCGCGATGCGACGCCCGAGGTGGTCGTCAACCAGCTCTATCGCTTCACCCCGCTGCAGACCTCGTTCGGCGTGAACATGCTGGCGCTGAATGCCGGCAAGCCCGAAATGATGACGCTCCGCGACATGCTCCAGGCCTTCCTGGAGTTCCGCGAAGAGGTCATTACCCGCCGGACGATCTATGAACTGCGCAAGGCGCGCGAGCGGGCCCATGTGTTGATGGGCCTGGGCGTGGCGGTCGTCAACCTCGACCCGGTGGTCGAGCTGATCAAGGCCTCCCCCGACAGCGCCTCGGCCCGCGACGCTCTGATGGACCGGCCCTGGCCGGCCGGCGACATCGCGCCCTATATCGCGCTGGTGGGCGAGCCCGACCGCAGCGTGGTCGACGGCATGTACAGCCTGTCGGAAGCCCAGGCCCGCGCCATTCTGGATCTGCGCCTGCATCGCCTGACCGGGCTGGAGCGCGAGCGCATCGGTGCCGAGCTGCGCGAGATCTGCGACAAGATCCTGGAATATCTCCGCATCCTGAATGATCGCGCTCGCATGCTCGAGGTGCTGCGCGAGGAGCTGATCGAGGTCCGCGACGAGTTCGCGACGCCGCGGCGCACCGTGATCGAGGAATCGGAGTTCGACTACAATGTCGAGGATCTGATCGAGCGCGAGGAGATGGTCGTCACGGTCACCCATGGCGGCTATATCAAGCGCGTGCCGCTCTCGACCTATCGCGCCCAGCGCCGCGGCGGCAAGGGCCGGTCTTCGATGGCGGTGCGTGACGAGGATTTCGTCTCGCAGATCTTCGTGCTCAACAGCCATGCGGCCGTGTTGTTCTTCTCCACCGCCGGCCAGGTCTACAAGCTGAAGGTCTGGCAGCTGCCGGCCGGGACGCCGCAGAGCCGCGGCAAGGCCATGGTCAATCTGCTGCCGCTGAAGGAAGGCGAGGTCATCGCCACCCTGATGCCACTGCCCGATGATCCGGACATGCCCGAGATCGCCGAGGTCGACGAGGCCGCGGCCGACGAGGCGGCGGAAGAGGCGGCCGAGGCGCTGGATGCCATCGCCGACGGCGACGCCTATGTGATGTTCGCAACCGCGAAGGGCAATGTCCGCCGCAACCGCCTGGCCGATTTCGTCAATGTGATGAGCAATGGCAAGATCGCCATCCGTCTGGGCGAGGGCGACCGTCTGGTCGGCGTGCTGCCGTGCAATGGCGGTGACGACGTGGTGCTCGCCAGCCGGGCCGGCAAGGCGATCCGCTTCCCTGTGGGGGCCGTGCGGCTGTTCAAGAGCCGCACCTCCGATGGCGTGCGCGGCATCTCTCTGGCCGGCAGCGACGAGGTCGTGTCGATGTCGATCATCCGCCACCGCGAGGTGGACGTCGATACCCGCGACAATTACCTGCGCTTCGCCAATGCCAAGCGCCGCTGGCTGGCGCAGTTGAAGGCGCTGGAGACCGGTACTTCGGCAGTGGTGGACGGCGAAGAGGCGGCACCGGTCGAGACCGGTGACCTGCCCGGGGACGAGGCCGAACTCGCGGCCCGCTACGGGCTCGACCTCGAGACCGCCCAGCGGCTGGAGGCCGAGGAGGAGGTCCTGCTGGCCGTCACCACCCGCGGCTATGGCAAGCGCACCTCGGCCTATGAATACCGCACCACCAATCGCGGCGGGTCGGGCATCGTCAACATGACCACCGGAGCGCGTAACGGCCACATCGTGGCCTGTTTCCCGGTGGCGCAGGGCGAGCAGATCATGCTGGTGACCGATGGTGGCCAGCTGATCCGGACGCCGGTGGCGGATATCCGCATCGCCGGCCGCGACACCATGGGCGTGATCGTGTTCAAGACCGCCCAGGACGAAAAGGTCGTCTCGGCCGCCCGGCTGAGCGAGACCGCGGAAGAAGATCAGAACGGCGCCGGCGAGGCCAATGGTGATGGCGAGGCCGGTGACGAGGGGGAGCAGGACGCGACGGAGACGACCGATCTTCGCGGAGACGAAGACGAGGCGTAAGCCGGCGCGGGTGGAGACCCAGTGGAGGACCAGGCATTGAGCGGCAAGGGCATCTATCCGGGGACGTTCGACCCGGTGACCAACGGGCATATGGACATCATCCGACGCAGCCTGAGGGTGGTGGACAAGCTCGTGGTGGCCGTGGCGGCCAACCCCGGCAAGGGACCGATGTTTTCGCTGGAAGAGCGGGTGAGCCTTGTGCTCGCCGAGCTCCAGACCCTGCCGCCGGATCAGGCAGCCCGGGTCGAGGTGAAATCCTTCGACACCCTGCTGATGCATTTTGCGGTGGAGCAGGGGGCCGGCGTGATCATGCGTGGCCTGCGCGCCGTTTCGGACTTCGAGTACGAATTCCAGATGGCGGGCATGAATGCCCGGCTGAACACCCAGGTCGAAACCGTCTTCCTGATGGCGTCCGAAAAGGTGCAGTTCATCTCCTCGCGCTTCGTGAAAGAGATCGGCCGGCTGGGTGGCGACATCTCGCAGTTTGTCAGCCCGCAGGTGAAGAAGATCCTCGATGTCCGGTTCGAGGAAGAACGAAACGGCCTTCGTCCGCTGGACTGAGTTGCCGCCAGATCCGATGAATATCGCGGGACGGTGTCCGCCAGGGCGGTCACCGTCCCGCGCCGTTCTAAGCTATATCAACCCTTTGCATCGGTTACTTCAGTTTCGATGAAAGTCGACCTGTTCGATTTCGATCTGCCGCGCGAGCTGATCGCCCAGCGCCCGGCCGAGCCCCGCGAAAGCGCCCGTCTGCTTCGGATCAAGGCGGATGGGCTTTCGGATCATCGCGTCGCCGATCTGCCGGATCTTCTCCGCCCCGACGACCTGCTGGTGGTCAACGACACGCGGGTGATCCCGTCGCGCCTGTTCGGCCGGCGGGGCGACGCAAAGGTCGAGGTGACCTTGCACAAGGCCGAAGGGCTGGATGTCTGGGCGGCCTTTGCACGCCCGGCCCGTAAGCTTCGCCTGGGCGACCGTTTCGAGGCGGAGGCCGGCGGGCGGGTGCTGGGAGCCGAGGTCATCGAACGGCGCGATGCGGGCGAGGTGGTGCTGCGCTTTGATCTGGCCGGTGGCGAGCTGATCCAGGCGCTGGAAGAGGTCGGCCGCCTGCCGCTGCCCCCCTATATCGAACGGCCGGAAGGCGCCGATGCCCGCGACACCGACGACTATCAGACGATATTCGCCCGTGATAAGGGAGCGGTTGCCGCACCCACCGCGGGGCTGCATTTCACCGACCGACTGCTTGCAGCGCTTGATGCCCGGGGCATCGAGCGACTGGCGTTGACGCTGCATGTCGGTGCCGGCACCTTCCTGCCGGTGAAGGCCGAGGATACGGTCGACCACCATATGCATGCCGAATGGGGCCGGCTGACGGCAGAGACGGCCGACCGGCTGAATGCGGCACGTGCCGCCGGCCGGCGCATCATCGCCGTCGGCACCACAGCCATGCGTCTGCTGGAGACGGCGGCCGGCGAGGATCGCAGGTTCCGGCCGTTCGAGGGCGAGACCCGGATCTTCATCACCCCCGGCGGGCGGCCGATCCGCGGCACCGACGTGCTGATGACCAATTTCCACCTGCCGCGCTCCACCCTGTTCATGCTCGTCTCGGCCTTTGCCGGGCTGAACCGGATGCACGCGGCCTATGCCCATGCCATCGCAGGCGGCTATCGCTTCTTTTCCTATGGTGACGCCTGCCTGATCGACCATTGTCCGGACGACGTCGCATCATGACCACGACCCCGCACGACCAGAACCCGACCCGCGCCATCGCGGGCGAGGGGGCCGAACCCCGCTTCGGTTACACGCTGATGGCCGAGGACGGCATGGCCCGGCGCGGCCGGATCGTCACGGCCCACGGCGCCATCGACACGCCGGCCTTCATGCCGGTGGGCACGGCCGGGACCGTGAAGGGCCTGACGCCCGAACAGGTGGCGGCGACCGGGGCACAGATCCTGCTGGGCAACACCTATCACCTGATGCTGCGCCCGGGGGCCGAGCGGGTCGACCGCCTGGGCGGGTTGCACCGCTTCATGAACTGGCCGGCGCCGATTCTGACCGACAGCGGCGGGTTTCAGGTCATGTCGCTGGCGGCGCTGCGCAAGCTGGATGATGACGGCGTCACCTTCCGCTCGCATCTGGACGGCAGCAAGATCCGGCTGACGCCGGAGCGGTCGATCGAGATCCAGCGCCTGCTGGATGCCACGGTCACCATGTGCTTCGACGAATGCACGCCTTATCCTGCGACCTATGATCAGGCCGCAAGCTCGATGCGGCTGTCGATGCGTTGGGCGGAACGCTGCCGCACCGCTTTTACCGACCGGCCCGGCTACGCGCTGTTCGGCATCGTCCAGGGCGGGGTTCATGGCGATCTGCGCGCCGAAAGCGTGGAACGGCTGACGGAGATCGGCTTCGAGGGCTATGCCGTGGGCGGGCTTGCGGTGGGCGAGGGGTTCGAGCTGATGTGCTCCACCCTCGACGTCACCACGCCGCTGATGCCCCGGGACAAGCCGCGCTATCTGATGGGCGTGGGCCGTCCGCAGGATCTGGTGGCTGCGGTCCGGCGCGGCATCGACATGTTCGACTGCGTGATGCCGACCCGCTCCGGCCGGACCGGCCAGGCTTTCACCCGCCGCGGCCCGGTCAATATCCGCAATGCCCGCCATGCCGACGACCCGCGGCCGCTGGACGACCGCTGTGGCTGCCCGGCCTGCACGCAGTATTCCCGCGCCTATCTGCACCATCTGCACAAGGCGAGCGAGATTCTGGGGGCGGTGTTGCTGACCCAGCACAATCTTTGGTATTATCAGGATCTTATGCGCGAGATGCGCGCCGCCATCCCCGAAGGTCGGATGGAGGTCTTTGCGGCGGAATTCGAGGCCGGCCTCGCCGCGGGGGACATTCCGCCGCTCTGATGTCCCCCCGGGCGAAGGTGGCCGGCCCCTCGGGTCAGCCCTTGAGGTCGGGGAAGTCTTCTTCGCGGAACTCGACGCCGCCGCGGCTTTCGGGCGCCTCGCCCGCATTCTCACCGCGGCGGAGTTCGACCCGGCGGATCTTGCCCGAAATCGTCTTGGGCAGGTCCTCGGTGAACTCGATGCGGCGGATGCGCTTGAAGGGTGCCACCCGGCTGCGGACATAGGCCAGAATGTCCCGTGCCGTCTCAGCATCGGGCTCGAAGCCCTTGATCAGGGAGATATAGGCCTTCGGCACGGCCAGACGGACGGGGTCTGGTGCGGGAACCACGGCCGCCTCGGCGACGGCGTCGTGTTCGATCAGCACGCTCTCAAGCTCGAAGGGGCTGATCCGGTAGTCCGACGCCTTGAAGACGTCGTCGGCGCGCCCGACGAAGGTGAAATAGCCGTCATCATCACGGATGGCGACGTCTCCGGTGCGGTAGAATTCGCCCGAGGTGGCGAGCAGGGCCTTGCCCTCGGCGGCTTCGTAGCCGCGCATCAGGCTTGCCGGACGGCGATCGCCCAAGGCGAGTGCGATCTCGCCCTCCTCGACCTGGTTGCCGTCGGCATCGAGCAGGGTTGCGACATAACCCGGCAGCGGCCGCCCCATGGAGCCGGTTTTGATCGGCTGGCCTGGCGGGTTGCCGAACTGGGCGCTGGTTTCGGTCTGGCCATAGCCGTCGCGGATGGTCAGGCCCCAGGCCTCCTGAACCTGCTCGATGATCTCGGGGTTCAGCGGCTCACCCGCGCCACAGACCTCGCGCAGGCTGGTGCGGATCGACTTCAGATCCTGCTGGATGAACATCCGCCAGACGGTCGGCGGGGCGCAGAGGGTGGTCACGCCCCCCCGTGCAATGGCGTCGAGCAGGCTGGCAGCCTCGAAGCGCGGTTGATTGGCGATGAAGATGGTCGCGCCGGCGATCCAGGGGGCGAAGAAGCAGCTCCAGGCATGCTTCGCCCAGCCGGGCGACGAGATGTTCAGATGCACATCGCCGGGCTGCAACCCCAGCCAGTACATCGTCGAAAGATGGCCGATCGGATAGCTGGCATGGGTGTGGATCACCAGCTTGGGCTTGGCCGTGGTGCCCGAGGTGAAATAGAGCAGCAGTTCATCCTCGGCCCGGGTCTCGCCATCCGGGGTGAAGCCGTGGGCGAAGCGGGGATCTTCATGCGCATCCGCGAAGTCGGTCCAGCCCGGCGCGCTGCCATCGGCGGCGATGCGGGTCAGGCCGCGGGCCCGTTCCAGCGCCTCGAACTTCGAAGCATGCTCAGCGCCGGCAATGATGTGGCGCACGCGACCACGCTCCAGCCGGTCGTCAAGATCCTCGGTGGAAAGCAGGGTGGTGGCCGGGATGACCACGGCACCCAGTTTCATGGCCGCCAGCATCGTCTCCCAAAGCGGGACCGTGTTGCCCAGCATCAGCAGAATCCGGTCGCCGCGCGCGACGCCCAGATAGCGGAGATGATTGGCGACCCGATCCGAACGATCGCGCAGCTCGGCAAAACTCAGCGAGGTCTCGGCGCCGGTCGGCACGTCGACGATCCGAAGCGCCGGACGGTTGCGGCTTTCGGCCTCGGTCGCGAGCACGGCATCGAACCAGTCAAGCGCCCAGTTGAACCGCTCGGGTCGTGGCCAGGAAAATCCGGCACAGGCGCGGTCGTAATCCTCGCGATGGGCCAGCAGAAAGGCGCGGGCCTCGGCATAGTTCATGGTCATGACGACAGAGTCCTCTCAGGTCGTACCTCCGGCCGCGACCGGTCGCAGGTGCGGTGCGCCGGCCGTTCTCGTCCATCGATCATTGACACAGCACGCCCCGCGTGACCAGACCCGTCGCTGCACGCGCCCGAGGTGCGATGTCGCACGACGTTTGAACCGGATCGCATCGGCGTGTGTTTCGCGGCGTTCCACGGCTTGACCGATCGCAGCCTCGCCCCTATGGTTACGCCCGTTCGCAGCCGGGGCGGTCTTCTCCCGGGCAGTCGGTGGCGGCGAACCGCAGATCCTGCGAGCCCGTAGCTCAGCCGGTAGAGCATCTGACTTTCGATTGGGAGCGCCGGCCGGAAACGGCCGTATGAAACAGGCGTCAAAGTCGGGGAACCCGTCCGCGTCGCGGCGACGGCAATCCCGAGCCAAGCCGATCCCTCGGTTCGAGGAATCGGAAGGTGTAGAGGCCAGACGGCGCCCACCTAACTCAAGCGCCCCGTCTGGGGGCGTTCCGACAGGGTGAAGGGATGGTCCGGGCCACAAACGCACCGGTTGCGGTCGCGGCGGCGAAAGCCGTGGTGGTGGAGTAATCAGAGGGTCCTGGGTTCGAGTCCCAGCGGGCTCACCATCTTTGGAAAGCGGCATGCTCTCAGGAGTGTGCCGCTTTCTTCGTTACGGCACACTGGCGAGATCACTTTTATCGGAAACATCTTGTCGCCGATGGTGGATATTTCTTCAACCTGATTGAAATACTGAATTTTGGTTCAGGATCGATCATTCTTGATGAATGGTCGTTTACTGTTCATTTACCGGGCATTCTCGATTTATTTACCAGATTCATTTTAAGCTGTATGGGACAGCGGGCTGCAGCCGCGGCCGCACGATTGCGATGTGGATGTTGACGATGGATCGAATTCTCGGACGGATGACCATCACGATCAAATCAGCCCTGCTGATCGTGATCATGGCGGTGGTGGCCCTGATCATCGCCGTGTTGAGCTATGACGGGCTGATGGTCAGCGAACGCCACGGCGAGACGATGCGCAATGCCTCGGAGCGCGCCACCTATGGCGAACGCGCCAACGGGCTGGTGATGTCGGTCGTGTCCGACAGCCGCGGTATCTATATGTCCGCCGATTCCCAGAAGGCAGAGAAGTTTGCGGTGACGCTGATGGCCGCCCTCGACAAGCTGGGCGAGACCATGGCCGCCTGGGAGCGTGCGGTTCCCGAGGCACAGCGCGCCGATTTTGTGCCTGTGATGGCCAAAGCGCAGGAATTCATCGCGTTCCGCAGCGAACTGGTGCGTCTGGGGCAGACCGAAGGGCCTGCAGCGGCACGTGCCTATGGCGACAACGAGGCCAACCGTGCGAACCGCAAGGCGTTCAACGACCAGCTGGAAAAGCTGGCCGTGCAGAACGCGGCGGCCGTCGAGGCCGGGGTCGACGCCATGCGCGATTTCCATGATGGCCGGGTGCTGCTGCTGCTGGGCGTTGCCGCGGCCGGTATTCTGCTCGGCCTGGCCGCGGCTGGTGTGGTCGCGATCGCGGGCATCGGCCGGCCGCTGGGGCGGATCAGCGGCGCCATGGAGACCATTGCGGCCGGCACCGACGATGTGACGGTCCCCGGCACCGATCGCCGGGACGAAGTGGGCGTGATGGCCCGGGCGCTCGAGGTGCTGCGGGGCGCGCAGGCGACGGCGCGGCGGCTTGGCGAAGAGCGTGAACGGGCCCAGGTCGAGCGCCTGAAGCGCGCCGAGGCATTGGAGCGGCGCATCCAGGGCTTCGACCGCGAGGTCGTGGCGATCCTGTCCGAGGTCGACAAGGCGATCCGGCACCTGCAGGAGACCGCCGGCACGATGTCCGGGCTCGCCGACGATCTGCGCGGCCGGGCCGGGTCCTCTGCTGCGGCGGCCGAGGAGACTTCGGCCAATGTCCAGACCGTGGCGGCAGCCGCTGAAGAAATGGCCGGCACGCTGCGGGAAATCTCCAACCAGGTGGTGCGCTCGACCGATGTCGCGGCCAAAGCCAGCGCACAGGCGGAAGGGGCCGATCAGACCATCCAGAGCCTGGCCGAGGCTGCCGGACGGATCGGCGACATCGTTCGGCTGATCGAGGATATCGCCGGCCAGACCAATCTTCTGGCACTGAATGCCACCATCGAGGCCGCGCGCGCAGGCGATGCCGGCAAGGGCTTCGCCGTGGTTGCGGGCG
This sequence comes from Tistrella sp., assembly GCF_002684955.1. Lineage (NCBI taxonomy): Bacteria > Pseudomonadati > Pseudomonadota > Alphaproteobacteria > Geminicoccales > Geminicoccaceae > Tistrella > Tistrella sp. Next base: position 304,991 of record NZ_NYWI01000029.1, read on the forward strand.
AGGTGAAGAGCCTGGCCGGCCAGACCGGCAAGGCCACGGCCGATATCGCCGCCCAGATCTCGGCCATTCAGGCAGCGACCGAGCGCTCGGTGGAGGCCTTCCGGGCGATCGGTGGCACGATCGACAACATCAACGAAATCTCCACTACCATCGCCAGTGCCGTGGAAGAGCAGACCGCCGCCACCGGCGAGATCGCCCGGAACGTTCAGCAGGCGGCCGTGGGCTCTCAGGAGGTGTCGACCACGGTTTCTCAGGTTAATCGTGCGGCCGACGATACCGGTTCTGCCGCCCGCAGCCTGGCCCAGGCGACCGATCTGCTGTCGGCGCAGGCGGGGCGGCTGCGGCACGACATCGATGCCTTCCTCACCGATATGCGCAATCAGAGCCTGTCTGCGGCATGACATGAGGATATCACCACAGCTCTCTGATATATCTGTGCTATGAGATGAGCAGGGCGTCGCGGATCAGGCGGCGCCCTGTTTTCGTGTTGCTGTAACCCGTCTCCTGTCAATGAAGGGGGTGTGCGGACGTCATGGGCTTGCCGTTTCCGCTCCGTCCGGCTGTGACCGCCGGGCTTCTGGGCGCCGTGCTGTTGACCGGCTGCCTGCAGTTTCCGGCCGAGCGCGACATGCGGTCGGACATCATCGTCAAGGATGACCGGCACTTCGTGTTCGAAGCGACGGCCTTCGATCGCGGGCGCTATGCCAAGGACAGCGACCAGGGGGAGGCGACACGAACCGGACTCCTGATCGGAGAACTCGACCGTAAGCGCCTGTGCCCGAACGGTTATCGCATCGTGAAGCGCGAGGAACGGGTGATCGGCAATGCACCGGCATCCCAGGGCCGGGAATGGCTGCTGCAGTATATCGGGGAGTGCCGCTGAGCCCGGCGGATGCCGGCCTCCGCCCATGGTAGGTCCGGTAGGGCAGGGGGGTCCGGACAGCGTGTGACCTGGGGTCACACAGGGGCCGATATCGATGGCAGATCAAGGGTATGGCCGGGATGACCGGCATGGCGCCCCCTGTGAATCAGGGCTTGGCGAAGCGGTCGGACCGTGCCATTGTGTCCCTCGACACCGGCGGCGGATACATGCCGTCGACCGGGCTGGCACCGATGCTGCGGCAGTGATTGATGCGGCGGGCGGTGCCCGCGTTTCGACCTGCTCGTGAAGTTTCCGACCTGCTCGTGAAGCCGGAGTTCGCCTCGATGACCGTGAAGTCCCCGATCCGTGCCGGGCTGTTCGCCGTGACGATCGTCGCGCTGGGTGCCGCCCTTCCGCTCGCACCTGCCGCTCAGGCGGCCGCCGCGAAGGCCAAGCCCGTCCAGACCGCGGCCCTCGCCCCCGAACCGCGCCCGACCGCCAAGCCGACCCCGCCGGCCGGCAGCACGGTGGTGGCTGCGGTGTCGCCGTCCGTGGTTGCGGGCGCTGCGGCCTATGATCCGAACAAGGTGAAGTCCGAGATCGACGCGGCCCTGGCCAGCTGGGCCTGGTCGCTGAACAGCGGCCAGCAGGGCGTCGTGGTCACCAACATGTATGGCCCCGATGCCATCATGATGAGCGACGATCAGAGCCAGGTGATGTTCAACAATGGCGGTATCGTGCGCTATTACGGCGCGCTGGTTTCGCACCGCCCTGACTTGAAGGTGACCTTCGGCGACGGCTGGATTACCGTGCTCGGCCCCGATATCGGCACCGCCACCGGCTTTTACACCTTCACCTATACCCAGGGCGGCAAGCAGGTGACGGAACCCGCGCGCTACACCCTGATCTACCGCAAGACCGTGGATGGCTGGCGTATCGTGTCGCACCATTCCTCGCGGCTCCCCCAGGCGCAGAGCTGATCCTTCACGGATCCGGTTCCGGCCGGGCACGAGATGAAGACGGCCCCGCAGGCGACTGCGGGGCCGTCTTCGTTCATGGCGTCAGCGCAGCATCACCGTCCGGCTCTGCTCACGCATGAACTGGGGCAGATACCAGGGACCGAGGCCGCCCTTGCCGCCGGCGCCTCCGGAGCCTTTCCAGCCGCAGAAGGGCTGGTGCCCGGGCCAGGCACCGGTGGTGGCGCCGCTTGCCCGGTTGACATAAAGCGCGCCTGCCTCTGCCTGGTCGAGGAAGAGGTCGATCTCCGCCTGCCGTCCTGCATAGCAGCCGGCGGTGAGGCCATAGGCGACGCGGTTGCCGTCGGCGATTGCGGCAGCCAGGTCGTCGAAGGGCTGTACGGAGACGAAAGGCAGAAACAGCTCGTCTCTGTTCAGGCGATGGTCGGCGCCGAGGCGGTCGACGATCACCGGCGCCAGATAGCAACCCCGATCGTAGATCCCGCCGCCGAGGCGCTCGCCCCCCATGATCACCCGGCCGTCGCGCCGGGCCTCGTCGACTGCAGCAGCCTGACGGGCAGCGGCCCGGTCGTCGATCACCGGCCCCATGAACACCTCGCGACGGCGTGGATCGCCGAGGGTCAGCATTGCGGTGCGGGCGGTCAGCCGGTCCAGGAAGTCGTCATAGATCGCGGCCGCGACATAGACCTTGGACAGTGCCGAGCATTTCTGACCCTGAAGGCCGAAGCCCGATCGGGCAACACCTTCTGCCGCCCGGTCGAGATCGGCCGTCGCGGTCACATAGGCCGGATTCTTGCCGCCCATCTCCACGATCACCGGCCGGGCGAACCGTCCGGCGGCGAAGCGGCGATGGATCTCCATGCCGACGGCATGGCTGCCGGTGAAGGCGATGCCATCAAGTCCCGTGTCGGCGACCAGCGCTTCGCCGGTTGCGGCACCGCCGGGCAGGAAGGCGAGCACGTCCGCCGGCACCCCGGCCTTCAGGAAGGCCTGTACCAGCAGGGCGCCGGTCAGGGCATTGATCTGGCCGGGCTTGTAGACCACCGCGTTGCCGGCAACCAGGGCGGCCGAGATCATGTTGACCGAGAGCGCCACCGGGAAGTTGAACGGCGCGATCACGCCGAAGACGCCATAGGGGCGCAGCAGAGAGCTGCAGCTTTCCTCGGGTTTTGCACGGGGCAGCAGGCGCTCGTAGCCGAGGTTCCGCTCCATCTCGGCGGCGTAATAGCGGGCAAGGTCGGCCGCTTCCTCGGCCTCGCCCATCGCCTCCAGTCGCGATTTGCCGACCTCCAGAACCAGCAGCGGGCCCATCCGCCATTTCATCTCGGCCAGAATGTCGCCGGCCCGCCGGATGATTGCGGCACGCTCCGGCCAGGGCAGGGCGGCCCAGGCCGGCTGTGCTGCCCGGGCAACGGCGACTGCGCGTGCAACCGTTACAGCATTCGCCTCCACCACCTCGGCCAGGGTCATGTCGCGGTCGATCGGGCTGCGGATGGTGGTCGTGACGGTCCCGGTGACCGGATATCCCTCGACCAGAGGAAAGACGGTTTCACGGCCCAGGCCGGCCTCCAGGGCCGGGAAAAGCTGGTCCAGCCGGTCGTGCACCGGGCTGAAGTCGGTGCCGGTGTTGGAATAGGTGACACGCGGCGGGGCGGTGTCGTCGAAGATGTCACTCATCTGGTCTGGCGTCTCCCAAGGGCGACGGCCTGGCGCCGTTTCGCATTCTGAGGGGGCGTCGATCGGCGGAGATCAGTCGGCGGGAGAGCGGATACCCCAGGGGGCGGCCCAGCCCAGGCCGTCCTCCGTCCGGCCGCGGGGCCGGTATTCAAGCCCCACCCATCCGTCATAGCCGAGTGTGTCGAGCCGGTCGAGCAGATGTGCCGGGGCGATCTCTCCCTGATCGGGCTCTGCGCGGTCGGGCACGCCCGCGATCTGGACATGGCCGATCAGCGGCAGCTGGGCGTCCAGGCGCCGGGTCAGGTCACCGCGGGTGATCTGGGTGTGATAGAGGTCGAACTGGACCTTCAGCGCCGGATGGTCGATCTCGCGCACGATGGCGGCCGCCTCGTCCGGGTCGGCCAGAAAATAGCCGGGCATGTCGCGCGGATTGATCGCCTCGATCGTGGCGACGATACCGGCTGCGGCTGCGGTCTCGGCGGCCTCGTGCAGGTTGCGCATATAGCTCGCGCGCGCGTACGCGAGATCGGTGCCGGTTTCCGGGATGCCGGCCAGGACATGCAGGCGTCGGGCACCCACGGCAACGGCACGCTCCACGCTTTCGATCAGCGCCCGACGAAAGCGATCCTCCTGCCCGGGCAGGGCCGCACAGCCGCGGCCACCCGCCGCCCAGTCGTCGACGGCGATGTTGATCAGGGCCGTCTCGAGCCCGGCGGCGTCGAGTGCGGCCCTGAGTGCCGGGGCGGGCATGCGGTCGGCAAACAGCATTTCGATGCCCGGGAAGCCGCAGGCCGCAGCCGCATCGAAGCGTGCCTCCAGCGGGCGATCGGTGAACAGGAAGTCGAGATTGGCGGCAAGGCGGGGCATGGGGCAGGGCGGCTCCGTGGCAACGGCATCGAGGGCGGGATATATGCGCCGGGGCTTGCCAAGCGGCCCGGCCGGGCCCAGTCTGGCACCCGGCCGCAATCTTCGTCGAGCCCGGATGACGTCGCTTCCTTTTGATCCCGCCCTGCCCGCAGCCGATCCCGTCGACGCCGTCACGGGGCCGGTGCCCAATCACCCGCTGGACCATCGGCTGAAGACGCTGGGCACGGTTGCGGCGCTGGCCACCCGCTGGCGGCTGCTGGGACGGCTGAACGGCGCCGGGAAGGCGGTGCGGGGGCTTGCAGCGTGCCTGGGGGCCGAGGTCACCATCGGCCGCCGGATGCGCACCCGCGCCGGCAGTGCCTGGCCCGGACGGCGGCTGATCATGCTGCACCCCGATCTGCTGAAGCCGGGGCACGAGACCGACCGCGATCAGACCTTTCTCCACGAATGCGCCCATCTGATCGCCGATCTGGAGCATGGCCGGTCCTGTGGCCATGATGCCCGCTGGCGCGCGGTGATGCTGGCGATCGGCGAGGTGCCCGCCACCACGCACCGGATCGACTATCTTTCCGCCTCGGCCCAGGCGCGGGTGATCTGGCGCTGCGTCTCCTGCGGGCGGGAGCACGCCTTCGTCCGCCGGCCGCGCCGGCCCGTCGCCCGCTGTCATTGCCGGGCCTGTGGTCCTGATCGCGGACGGCTGGAGGAGCTGGTGCCTCTGCGCGACGACGGTCCGGCCGCGAAAACATGAGCTTCCGCCACGGGGACTGTCATATTTCTGGGCGCCGCTGAGCGGCTGCTGGCGAGGCCTTGGGCTTTCCCCTGAGAAGGCTCAATTCCGCATGCGCCCCCTGGAGGGCCAAAATAGCGCGTCGGGGTCATTTCCGTAGCTTGCATCGGACGCGGGGGCGGGGTCCTGAATCGGCCGTTCAGGGGTCATTCGAGGTCCCGAATTTTTCTGCAGAAAAATCCCATTTTTCTCTTTTCCTGCCCGTGGGTTGCCCGTATAAACCGCCTCCACCGACGTACCCCCCCGAAATGACGGGCCGACATGGCGCCCGTCCGCTACGTGACCAGGGACGACGGCAGCGGAATGGGAACAACCTGAGCGTCCCGGTCCATGCCGGGCCGCCGCCGGTTTGTAGGGGATCAGCCAATGATGACTCCGAAGATCGAGCGCTTTCTCGCCGGCCGACGAGAATACGACAGCAATCCTTGTGTGGTTGTCGATCTCGACGTGATCGCCGAGAAGTATCGGGAGATCAGCGAGCAGATGCCGCTCGTGCGGGTGTTTTACGCCGTGAAGGCGAACCCGGCTCCTGAAATCCTGTCCATGCTGGTCGAGCTCGGCTCGTGCTTCGATACCGCCAGCTTGCAGGAAATCGAGATGGTGCTCGCCGCCGGTGCGAGCCCGGATCGGATTTCCTTCGGGAACACGATCAAGAAGGAACGGGACATCGCCCGCGCCTATCAGCTTGGTGTGCGCCTGTTCGCCTTCGACAGTGCCTGTGAACTGCAGAAGATCGCCCGCTCGGCCCCCGGGTCGAAGGTGTTCTGCCGGATCCTGGTCGATTGCCAGGCTGCCGACTGGCCGCTGTCGAAGAAGTTCGGCTGCGCGCCCGAGATGGCGCTGGAGCTGCTGACCGACGCAGCTTCTGCGGGGCTGGATGCCTATGGCATCTCGTTCCATGTCGGCTCGCAGCAGACCGACCCGGAGCAGTGGGATCGGGCCATCAGCCAGGCGGCGGCGATCTTCCGCGACCTGGGGGAGCGGGGCGTGTCGGCGCGCATGGTCAACCTGGGCGGCGGCCTGCCGGCGCGCTACCAGGACGAGGTGGCCCCGATGGCCGCCTATGCGCTGGCGATCTCGCAGGCGATGACCCGTCATTTCGGCAATCAGCTGCCCGAGATGATCATCGAGCCGGGCCGCGGCCTGGTCGGTGACGCCGGCGTGCTGGAAGCAGAGGTGATCCTGATCGCCGAAAAGAGCTTCGACGACCCGGTGCGCTGGGTCTATCTGGATGTCGGCAAGTTCAATGGTCTGGCTGAGACCATGGACGAGGCGATCAAGTACCGCCTGCGGACCGAACGCGACGGCAGCGAGACCGGCCGGGTGATCCTGGCGGGCCCCACCTGCGACAGCGTCGACGTGCTGTACGAGAAGGCGGGCTACGAGCTGCCGCACGCCCTGCAGGTGGGTGACAAGATCACCTTCCTGTCCTGCGGCGCCTATACGACCACCTATGCCACGACGGGCTTCAACGGCTTCCCGCCGATCCAGGCCTACTATATCTGACCCGTGGACGGTATCTGATCCGTGCAGGGCCACCGGGGTGCCGCGGCACCCCGGCACAGACGCGAAAACGCCGGCAGGGGAGGCCCCTGCCGGCGTTTTCGTCGTGCATGGATATATGTGATGTGGGCCTTCAGGCCCTGCCAAGCAGTGCCGGCAGCTGCGACAGGCCGCCCAGCACCGCCTTGGGCGCGCCCGGCAGGCCATCGGCCGGCAGGTCGCCGCGGTTGATCCAGACGGCGCTGTAGCCGAAATGGGCGGCACCGGCGATGTCCCAGCCATTGCTAGAGACGAAGGCGATCTCGTGGGGCGCCATGCCCAGCGCCTCGGGGCCGAGGGCATAGACCTCTCGCGCCGGCTTGAAGGCGCCGACGCTTTCCACCGACAGCACCTGAGAGAAATGGCCGGTAAGGCCGGCGGTGGCCAGCACCGCCGACAGCATCACCGGTGTGCCGTTGGACAGGATGCCGAGCGGCATGCCGGCGGCCGAAAGCGCCTCGATCACCGGACGGGTGTCGGGGAAGGGCGGCAGGGCCAGATAGGCTTCCATCAGCTTCGCGCGCAGGACCTTGTCATTCAGCCCGACCGAGGCCATCGCATAGTCCAGCGCCTGGCCGGTGATGGTCCAGAAATCGACATGCTCTCCCATCACCGTGCGCAGCCAGGTGTATTCCAGCTGCTTGCGACGCCAGGTATCGCTGAGCGCCCGCTCCACTGCCGGATCCCCGACGCGGATCAGCCGCGAGCTGACCGGGGCATGGACGTCGAACAGCGTTCCGTAGACGTCGAACAGACAGGCGCGGATGCCTGTCAGCGGTTCAGCCATGGTGGACATGCCGTCTCTTACCCCTCCAACAAATGACGTGCCAGGGATCTGGCGTTCCGGAACCCGGCCGTCAATATGCCGGATAGGCGAAGTCTGGTCCGCCCGTCACTCCCGCAGGCGGCTGCGATCGAGCATAGCGGCATCGAAGGTGCCGGCGGCCGTGCCGAGAGCCAGCGTCGGCACGAGGCCCGGATCCGGCCGCCCCAGGCGGTGGCGATAGACCGTGAGCGCTTCCATCACCCGCTGCACATAGTTGCGAGTCTCGCCATACGAAATCTTCTCGATCCAGTCGATGACGTCGATGGAGGGATCGCGCGGGTCGCCGAAGCGGGCGATCCACTCGTCGACCTTGGCGGGGCCGGCGTTATAGGCCGCAACCGCCAGTACCAGATTGCCGTTGAAGCGATCGATCATCTGCCCCAGATAGGCGCGGCCCAGGGTCATGTTGTAGAGCGGGTCGGTCAGTCGCTCGGGCTGATAGGCCACCGCAATCTTGCCGGCGGTGGTGCGGGCGGTCCCTGGCATCAGCTGCATCAGCCCGATTGCGCCAGCCGGGCTGACGGCTTCGGGATTGAATTCGCTCTCCTGGCGGGCGATGGCATGGACCAGGGCGAAATCGACCGGATCATCGGGGCGCGGATCGCGGCCGACACCGGGCGTGACGCCGGCATCGTCTCCCACGGCCGGATAGCGCAGTTCCACCGCCAGACGATCGTCGATTTCGGCAAAGCGCTTGGCGAAGCGCAGCGCCAGATCCGGGCGGCCCAGGGCGCGCACCGCTTCGATATAGGCGTGCTGCTCGTCGGGCTTGGCCAGGCTGTCGGCCAGCGCATAGGCGAAGGTCGACAGCAGCCGGCTGTCGTCGGTGCGGGCGATCAGCGCCACCATTACCGCCAGCGGCCGGCCGGTGATGGCGGCGAAGGCCTCTGCCGGCGCCCGCGCCTCGTTGGGGGCGGCAAAGCTTGCGAGGGTGGTCGGCAGATCGATGCGCTCGGCGGCCAGCTGGCCGTAGAAGGTGGTGCGGTCGCGTGCCGCCTCCATCAGCCAGTCCTGGGCGGCCTGGGCGTCGCCCAGCGCGCCCGCGGCGCGCCCGGCCCAATAGGCGGCGCGTGCCCGGCTGATCGGCCGGCTGACCCGCTCATACATGGCGCTGAAGTGCCGCAGCGCCGCATCCGGGCGATCGAGGAAGCGGAGCGCGATCCAGCCCGCCAGCCATTCGGCTTCGGAGAAACCCGACGGGTCGGACTGTTCATGCGAGGCAACCAGGTCATAGGCCTTGGCGACGTCGCCCCGCTCCAGCAGCATCCGGGTCACGATATGGCGCTCGCGCCACCAGTCATCGGGGGCCAGATCGACGGCCCCCGCCTTGGTTGCCGCCGTGATCAGGGCTGCGGCGTGATCCAGGTCTTCGGCCCGGCGTGCCGCGCGCGCCTGAGAGAAGGTCAGGCCCGGATCCGCGCGCAGTACGGGCGGCAGGGCCGCGATCAGCGCATCCGCCTTACGGCTGCCGGCATTCAGCGCCAGGCGCGCCTCGGCGAGCGCCCGGGCATCGGCGTCGACCAGCGGCATCACCATGCGGGCGGCGCCTTCCTGGCCGCGCCAGAGCATGATGTCCAGCCGCCGGCGGTGATCGGCAGGGCCAAGAAGCCCTGCTGCAGAGACGAGCAGGGCGCTCTGCTGGCGCTGGCTCATCACCATCCGGTCCCAGACGTCCCGGGCCACCTGGCCGGCCTCGGCATCGCGACCCAGCCGCCGCAGCGCATCGATCAGCCGCACCGCCCCTTCTGCGGTGCGCGGCTTGTCGGCGCCGAACCAGCCGACCACCTGCTCGGGCGTCCAGGTGTCGGGCAGCACCGTTTCGGCGCGGGCCATCAGCCGCGAGATCCGCGGCCATTCGGGATGGGCGGCGGCAAAGCGCTCCAGCCGGTCGTAGATGGCCGGGGTGCGGCTGTCCTGAAGCTCTGCCCAATCGACGTAATCGTCCAGCGGACGCAGGTTCAGTCCGGCGGCAAGACCGCGTGCATCGTCGTAGCGGCCGTCATCGACCGCCGCAAAGACCGACCGCACCGCCGACATGTCGCGCACGGGCGGGACCAGGGCGATGGTCGCGGCACGTGATGCCCTTGCGGCGGCCGGGGCCGCCACGGGCTGGGCCGACCAGGCGATGGCGGGCGCGGCGAGCGCCAGGGCCAGCGCGGCGCCGGCGACGAGATGACGGAGGGGGCGGAGCTGAGCGGAGGGCATCGGAAAGCTTGTCCTCGTGGCCGGGGCGACGGCCTTGACTGCGGGAGGCGGTATCGCGCGACACCGGGCCGGACCGGCCACGAAACAGTGTATCATGGCCCCCGGGGCGGGCAAGGGCGGGGGCCGGGTGCCGCCCTGGCCGCAGATTGAAAGGAATTCGGGCAGATCCGGCTGCCGCGCGCCTTGTCGAAGCCTGCCGGCGGGGCTATGTTGCGCGGACCTGCCGATGACCCGTCACAACCCGCGGGTCACGGCCGGACCCGAACGCCCGGCTGCGCGCGCCCGGAACAAGCCGGAGCCGCCATCGACCGGGATCTTGACCCCGCAAAGGCCAGTCGCCGCCCAATCAGGCTTGACGCCTTCCGCTTCGAGGACGGACCCCCATGAACGCCGAACGCTTCCACGGCTCTATCGTCGCCACGCTGACCCCGTTCAAGGACGGCAAGGTCGACGAGAAAGCCTATGCGTCGTTCGTGGACTGGCTGATCCGCGAAGGCAGCGACGGCCTTGTGCCCTGCGGCACCACCGGCGAATCGCCCACCCTGTCGCATGACGAGCATATGCGGGTCACCGAGATCTGCATCGAGGCCGCAGCCGGCCGGGTGCCGGTCATCGCGGGTGCCGGCTCGAACTCCACTCATGAAGCGCAGAAGCTGGCGATCCATGCGGAGAAGGCCGGCGCTGATGCGCTGCTGGTGGTGACGCCCTATTACAACAAGCCGACCCAGGCCGGCCTCTATGCCCATTTCAGGGCGGTGGCTGAAAGCACCTCGCTGCCGATCTTCATCTACAACATCCCCGGCCGTTCCGTGATCGACATGACCGTCGATACCATGGCCCGGCTTGCCGAACTGCCGAATATCCGCGGCGTGAAGGATGCGACCGCCGATCTGGTGCGGCCGCTGGCGGTGCGCCAGACCATCGGTACCGAGTTCGTTCAGCTGTCGGGAGAGGACGGCACGGCGCTGGCCTTCCTGGCCAATGGCGGCCATGGCTGCATCTCGGTGACCGCCAATATCGCGCCCAGGCTCTGTGCCGAGATGCAGGCGGCCTGGCGGGCGGGCGATGCCAGGACCGCGCTTGAGATCCACGAGCGGCTGATGCCGCTGCATCGTGCGCTGTTCACCGAGACCAGCCCGTCGCCGGTGAAGTATGTCGCGGCGAAGCTGGGGCTCTGCGACGCCGAGATCCGTCTGCCGCTGGTGCCGGTGACGCCCGGCACCGAGCGTGTGCTCGACGCCGCCATCGCCCGTACCGGCCTGGAGCCGGTCGGCCCGTCGCGTATCGGCAACTGAGCCGGCACGACGCCCGAGGCCCGACATCCAAGGGGGCCTGAAGCCCGAGGAATCCCATGGCCCGCAAAAGCGGCTTGATCAGTCACGGCGACGTCGCCGTCAATCGCAAGGCACGCTTCGACTATTTCATCGAGGATACGGTCGAGGCGGGTCTTGTGCTGACCGGCACCGAGGTGAAGAGCCTGCGCGGTGGCAAGTGCAACATCGCGGAAAGCTATGCTTCGGTGGAAAACAACGAAGCCTGGCTGATCAATGCGAACATCCCCGAATACGGTGGCGGTAACCGCTTCAATCACGAACCCCGCCGCAAGCGCAAACTCCTTCTGCACCGCAAGGAGATCAACCGGCTCTTCGGTCTGATCAAGCGGGAGGGGGTTACCATCGTGCCGCTGGTGCTCTATTTCAACGACAAGGGCATGGCCAAGCTGAAGCTGGGCCTGGCCAAGGGCAAGAAGCTGCACGACAAGCGCGCGACCGAGCGTGACCGCGACTGGGACCGCCAGAAGGGCCGGCTGATGCGCGAGAAGGGGTAAGGTCATGGCCAGTGACGACCGCAATACCGGTGGAGACCGCACGACCGGCGACGAGGATGGCCTGCTTGGTCAGGTCCGTCGCAAGCTCATCGATACCAAGCGGAAATGGGCGGCGGAAGGCCGCGGGCTGAGCGGTCGCACCGGGCCCCGGCCCGAGGCCGAGCGTCTGCCGACCGGCCAGCGGCTCGTCACCAACTTCCCGGTTCTCGACCTCGGGATCCAGCCGGAGATCCGGCCGGGCGACTGGGAGCTGACGGTCGCAGGTGCGGTCGAGAACCCGGTCACCTTGCGCTGGGCCGATTTCCAGGCTCTGCCGCAGGTGCGGATGCGGTCCGACATTCATTGCGTCACGACCTGGTCGCGCTATGACAACGACTGGGACGGCGTGTCGGCCTTCGCTCTGATGGATCTGGTGCAGCCCAAGCCCGAGGCGCGGTTCGTGCTGCTGCATTCTTATGACGGCTACACCACCAATCTCGACCTCGACGGCTTCGCGGATGACGACGTTCTGCTTGCCCATGCCTGGCAGGGTGAGCCGCTGACCCGCGAGCATGGCGGGCCGGTGCGCCTTGTCGTGCCCAAGCGCTATTTCTGGAAGAGCGCCAAGTGGATTCGCAGGATCGAGTTTTCTGAGACCGATCAGCCGGGCTTCTGGGAGGTCCGTGGCTATCACAACTACGCCGATCCGTTCGAGGAAGAACGCTATTCCTGAACAAGGCCTTCCGCGGCAGGCAGGCGGCGGCGGATTTCCGCCAGGACGGCATCGAACATCTCTGCCGTAAGCCGACCGGTGTTCACGTTATAGCGTGAACAATGGAAACTATCCGCCAGCAGCAGGGGCCGCGTCACGGGAGACGCGGCCTTTTTTCCGGACGGTGCCGGTGCCAGCGCGTGCAGCGCGCCATGGCTGAAGGGGTGATCGGCCAGCCGCCTGCCCAGGGTCCGCAGCACGGCATCATGGGCGATGCGCCCCAGTGCCAGGATGACCTGCAGCCCGGGCATCGCCCCGATTTCAGACACCAGGAACGGCCGGCAGGTATTTGCCTCGGCAGGTGTCGGCTTGTTCTCAGGCGGCACGCACCGCACGGCATTGGTGATCCGGCAGTCGACCGGCTCCAGACCGTCATCGGGCCTGCGGTCGAACCGGCCGCGGATGAAGCCGTGGTCGATCAGGGTCGGGTAGAGCAGGTCGCCGGCGTAATCGCCGGTGAAGGGGCGTCCCGTGCGGTTGGCGCCCCGCAGCCCCGGCGCCAGCCCCACGACCAGCAGGCGTGCCGACAGCGGGCCGAAAGCCGGCACCGGCCCGTTGTGCCAATCCGGTTCGCTGACCTGCCGTTCGGCCCGCCAGGCGGCGAGGCGGGGGCAGAGCGGGCAGTCCGGATCCGGAACCATAAGCAGGGGGGCGGCAATGGCTGGCGGCATGAGGGGCATCCATTACGAAGACGGCGGCGACGTGACGATGGCCAGGCAACGACGAGGGCGGGGAACGACGAGGGCCCCGAACGACGACGCCACCCGGCGGTTCTCCGCGCGGGTGGCGTGACATCGTTGACCGGGACGACGTCCAGGATCAGAGGCCGGCGTTCACGGACGGATCAGCTCTTGCGACGCGGCGGCGTGCGGGGCTTCACCGGTGCCGGCGCGGGTGCGGGCTTCGCAGGTGCCGGGGCCGGCTCGTCCTCTTCGTCCTCGTCCTCGTAATCCTCGTCGTCCTCGTAGTCGTCATCATCCTCGTAGTCGTCGTCGTCCTCGTAATCCTCGTCGTCCTCCAGATCCTCGTCCTCGGGTTCCGGCTCCGAGGCGGGGAGGGGCACGTCTTCCATCAGCTTCCGGCGACGTTCACCGCGCTGACGGCCGGCCTCTGCCTCGGCGCGCGAGCGGGCGATCACCGGCTCCAGATCCTTGAGGTCGAGGAAGACGTCGGCCTGGCGGCGAAGTTCGTCGGCCACCATCGGCGGCTGGGTGCGGATGGTTCCGACCACGGTCACACGCACGCCGCGGCGCTGGATCGCCTCGACCAGACGGCGGAAATCGCCATCGCCCGAGAAGATCACGATGTGATCCACATGATCGGCCATTTCCATGGCGTCGACCGTCAGCTCGACATCCATGTCACCGCGCACCCGGCGGCGGCCGGTGGCGTCGGTGAATTCCTTCGCCGGCTTGGTGACCATGGTGTAGCCGTTATAATCCAGCCAGTCGACCAGCGGCCGGATCGGCGAGTAGTCCTGCTCGTCCAGCAGGGCGGTGTAGTAGAAGGCACGCACCACGTAAGCGCGTGACCGGAAGTAATCCAGCAGCCGGCGATAGTCGATGTCGAAGCTGAGGCTGCGGGCCGCACCGTAAAGGTTGGCACCGTCGATGAACAGCGCAACACGCTCGCCTTCGTGGAAAATACTGTCGATGGACCGTGGCATGAGTATATCTTTCCCCAGAATTCGCCTATGGGTCGTCGTCAGGAGAGGCCGGTTGGGTCGCGTATCGGATCATCCGCCGGCGCGACGTACTTAATCCCTCATGGCCCCAGATTACAAGACGGAACACGTCCGATCATGATGGAATTGCGTAAAGACACGATATTTATCGCAGTTGGCGCCAATCTCCCCGATGCCGAAGGTAGAATGCCGCGCGCTGCTTGTCAGGCTGCGGTGGTGCGACTTGGGGAGATGGGCTTTGATGTGATCGGCGTGTCGCGCTGGTACGAAAGTCCGCCCCTGCCGGACAATGGCGGGCCGTGGTACGTAAACGGTGTCGTGCATGCCGAAACGGCACTGGAGCCGGTCGAGGCTCTGAAGCGGCTGCACGCGATCGAGGCGGCGTTCGGCAGGGTGCGTCGCCAGCGTTGGGAGTCGCGGCCGCTGGATCTGGATATTATAGACCATGGTGGCGTGGTCCGTCGCCCCCGGATCGCAGCGGTGCCCATCGTGCCGGGTGCCCCGGTTCAGACCACGGGCGGGGTGCCGGACCCGGAACTGCCGCATCCGCGGATGCATGAGCGCGCCTTCGTTCTGCTGCCGCTTGCCGATGTGGCGCCGGGCTGGCGTCATCCGACCCTGGACCGGTCGGTCGAAGAGTTGATTGCCGCGTTGCCTGCAGGGCAGATCATCCGTCCGTGCATGGAGGAAGCCCCGGATTCCGGCGGCGAGGCTTTGACTTCCGCATAGTCGTGTCATAGTGTTCCGCGCCCGACGCGGGAGTACGGCCTTGCGGTCGCTTCTCCGTCGTCATACCTTTTTTGAGCGACTCTAAAAGTCATCGGAGCAACCAGCCATGGCCCGCGTCACCGTCGAAGATTGCGTCCGTCTTGTCCCCAACCGGTTCGATCTGGTGCTGATGGCCGCTCAGCGTGCCCGCGAGATCTCGTCGGGTGCGGCACTGACCGTCGATCGCGACAACGACAAGAACCCCGTCGTCGCCCTGCGCGAGATTGCCGACGAGACCATCGATCTCGATACCGTCTCGCGGCAGCTGGTGCAGACCCATCAGCGCGTTCCCGAGGTCGACGAGCCGGACGAGGACATCCTCGATGCCATCGGCGAGGTCGCCTCGATCGCCAGCCGTCAGCTGGCCGAGGACGAACTGTCGGGCGGTGGTTCGCTGTCGGTGTCGGATGACGAGGGCGATGGCTTCGGCGCCCCGCGGTTCGAGGATGCCGACCCCGAAGACGATTGATGCGTCCGGGGTATCTGCGTCGCAACCCAGCAGCGGCCGGGCCGGCCGGCCGCGCACGGGTTTCGCTTGGAAGGCCGGTCATACGGGGGCCACGGCTTCCGTCGACGGACCGGCCCCGCGCGGGCCTGGCCGGAGACGTGCGAAGATGTGGCGTCCTGCCATGCGGGTGACGCTGTTCGGTGATCAGGCAATACGAGCTGGTGGAGCGGGTCAAGGCCTATGACCCGGATGTGGACGAAACGGCGCTGAACCGCGCCTATGTCTACGCAATGAAGATGCACGGCAGCCAGAAGCGTGCATCGGGCGATCCCTATTTCCTCCATCCGCTTGAAGTTGCCGGCATCCTGACCGAGTTGAAGCTCGACAGCCGGTCGATCGTGACGGCATTGCTGCACGACACGATCGAGGATACGCCCGCGACGCTCGACGAGATCGAGCAGATCTTCGGGGGCGAAGTCGCCCGGCTGGTCGACGGCGTCACTAAACTGTCCAAGATCGAACTGCAATCGGAACAGGCCAAGCAGGCGGAAAATTTCCGCAAGCTGCTTCTGGCCATGTCCGACGACATCCGCGTCTTGCTGGTCAAGCTGGCCGACCGGCTGCACAATATGCGGACGCTGCACTATATCGCCAAGCCGGAAAAGCGCCGCCGGATCGCGCTGGAAACGCTCGAGATCTACGCCCCGCTGGCCGAGCGCATCGGCATGCAGGCGATCAAGGACGAACTGGACGACCTGGCCTTCAAGGAACTGCACGGCGATGCGCGGGATTCGATCCTGAAGCGGCTGTCCTTCCTGCGGGAGAACGGGTCCGAGCTTGTGGCCCGGATCGTCGCCGAACTGAAGGCGGTGATCGCGGAGACCGGTATCGGCGCCGAGATCTACGGTCGCGAGAAGCGGCCCTATTCGATCTGGCGCAAGATGCAGCGCAAGAATGTGGTGTTCGAGCAGCTGTCGGACATCATGGCCTTCCGGGTGACCGTCGACAGCATCCGGGACTGTTATGCCGTTCTGGGTGCCGTTCACGGCGCGTATCGCATGGTCCCGGGGCGGTTCAAGGATTTCATCAGCAACGCCAAGCCCAACGGCTATCGCTCGCTGCACACCACCGTCATCGGGCCAGAACGCCAGCGGATCGAGATTCAGATCCGCACCCGCGAGATGCACGAGGTTGCGGAGTACGGCGTCGCCGCCCACTGGCTCTACAAGCAGGAGAGTGGCGGCCACGAAGGCTGGCAGTATCGCTGGATCCGCGGCCTGCTCGACATCCTGGAGCAGGCGTCGAACCCCGAGGAATTCCTCGAGCATACCAAGCTCGAGATGTTCCAGGATCAGGTCTTCTGCTTCTCGCCCAAGGGTGACCTGATCGCGCTGCCACGTGGCGCCACGCCGATCGACTTCGCCTATGCGGTCCATTCCGAGATCGGCGACACCTGCGTCGGCGCCAAGATCAACGGTCGCATGATGCCGCTGCGCACCCAGCTGCAGAACGGCGATCAGATCGAGATCATCACCTCGAAGGCGCAGACCCCGTCGCCGGCCTGGGAACGCTTCGTCGTGACCGGCAAGGCCCGGTCCCGGATCCGTCGCTTCATCCGGCTGCGGGAGCGCGAGCAGTATGTCAGCCTGGGCCGGGCGATCCTGCAGAAGACCTTCCGTCAGGAACAACGGCCGCTGACCGAAAAGGGGCTGGACCGGGCGCTGCGGGTCTTTACCCACAAGACGTTGGAAGACCTCTACGCAGCGGTGGGCAAGGGTGACATCACCGCCCGCCAGGTCATCGACACCGTCTTCCCCGAGGCCCGTGTGCCGAAGGATGAGGGGGAGACCGGCAATGTCGTGCCGCTGAAGCGCATGCGCAGCGGCAAGAGCGGCGTCAACGGCCACGCCATCCCGATCCGCGGTCTGATCCCGGGCATGGCGGTGCATTATGCCGGCTGCTGCCATCCGATCCCGGGCGACCGGATCGTCGGCATCGTCGCCACCGGCAAGGGTGTCACCATCCATACCATCGACTGCGAGACCCTGGAGCAGTATGTCGACGAGCCCGAACGCTGGCTCGACGTCGCCTGGGACACGGGCTCGACCGGTGATGCGGGGCACACCGCGCGGCTTGCGGTGATGGTGTCGAACGAGCCGGGTGGTCTTGCGGCCTTGACCACGATGATCGCCAAGAATTACGGCAATATCACCAATCTCAAGATCACCAACCGCACCTCGGAATTTTTCGAGATGATCGTCGATGTCGAGGTGCATGACGTGAAGCATCTGACCCATATCATCGCGGCCCTGCGGGCCGATCCGATGATCAATTCGGTCGACCGCGCCCGCGGCTGACCACCGGTTTCCGACCCCTCGGGGCCGCGTGTCGCTCGGGCGATGCGCGGCTTCCACGCATCCCTATCACGGAGTTCGCCCGACCCATGGACACCGAAGAAGTCCTGGACGTGTTCCGCGCCTGCGGCGCGCTGCTCGAAGGCCATTTCATCCTGTCCTCCGGCCTGCGCAGCCCGCGCTATCTGCAGTGCGCGCGGGTCATGATGCATCCCGTCCAGGGCGAACGGCTGTGCCGGGCGCTGGCGGAGCGGATCAATGCGCGGCTGGCCGACGGCACCATCGCCGGCGGCGGCATCGACTGCGTGGTGTCGCCGGCCATGGGGGGCGTGATCGTCGGTTACGAGGTCGCCCGCCAGCTTGGCGTGCCGGCCATGTTCACCGAACGGGTGGACGGCAGCTTCACCCTGCGCCGCGGTTTCGCGATCGAGGCGGGCTGGCGGGTGCTGATGGCTGAAGACGTCGTCACCACCGGCAAGTCGAGCCGGGAATGCATCGCGGCGATCGAGGCGGCCGGCGGGCGCGTGGTCGCCGCCTCGGCATTGATCGACCGGTCGGCCGGCAAGGTCGATCTGGGGGTGCCGCTGGTGTCGCTCACCGGCCTCGACGTCCCGAGCTATGACCCGAACGATCTTCCGCCTGAACTCGCGGCCCTGCCTGCCGTCAAGCCGGGCAGCCGCGGCCTCGCCTGAGCGCGGGGCCGCTTCCGGTGCCGGGCGGATCCTGTCTCCCCGGCACCAAAGCACGAGAAGGAATGCAAGCCAGTGACCCAGAACCGACCGCTCGCGGCCTGGTCCGCACCCCTGCAGGCCCATGGCGGCCGGCGTGGCGACGGGCCGCTCCGCCTGGGGCTCCGGCTCAATCATGCAGCCTTGCTTCGTCAGGCGGGCGACGGCCAGCGCCCGGATATGGCGCGGCTGGCCGAGGCAACGGTGAAGGCCGGCGCCGACAGTGTGGTTCTGCGTGTTGATGACGGCAGCGGCCTGATCACCGCTGATGATGTGCGCCGCATCGCCGAACGTGCCCGCGTGCCCCTGACGCTGGAGATGCGTCCCGACCCGGCGCGGGTTGCCTGGGTCACCTCGCTCAACCCCGCGGCGGTGATGCTGCTGCCCGAACCCGAGGCCGATGTCGCGCGCATGGCCGAGGTGGCGAGCAGCCTCCACGAAGCCGGCGTGCCGGTGCTGGCGCTGGTGGCGCCCGAGATCGAGGCGATCGATCAGGTGCAGGCCTCGGGCATTCGCGGCATCGAGCTGGACACCACATTCTATGGCGAAGCCGCCGAAGAATTGCGGGCACCGCTGCTTCAGCAGATCCGCCATGCCGCCAGCCACGCCCACGGGATCGGCCTTGGCCTGCAGGCCGGCCACGCCCTGGACTATTCGACGCTGGCGCCGATTGCCGGGCTGCCGCATATCCAGGGCATCACCTGCGGCCGTTTCCTGATCACCGAAGCGCTGTTCATCGGTATCGAAGAGGCCGTGCGCCATACCCGCCGGCTGATCGACGCCGCTCGCCGGCAGGCGCGGCGCCATGCGACACGCGGGGCCGACTGACCTTATGATGCGGATCATCGGCACCGGGATCGATATGGTCGACGTCCGGCGGATCGAGAAGACGCTCGACCGCTTCGGCGACCGTTTCGTGCATCGCTGCTTTACGGTGACGGAGCGAAACCTGTCCGACGGACGTGTGCGCCGGGCGGACAGCTATGCCAAGCGTTACGCCGCCAAGGAGGCGGGGGCCAAGGCGCTCGGAACCGGGCTCGATCGTGGTGTGGCCTGGCGGGATATCGGCGTCGTGAACCTGCCCGGCGGCAGGCCGACCCTGCAGCTGACCGGCGGGGCTGAACGCCTTCTGGCGCAACTGGTTCCGGCGGGGTACCTTCCGAAGATCGATTTGACGCTGACCGACGAATATCCATATGCTCAGGCGCTCGTGATCATCAGCGCCGTGCCGGATATCTCGGCGCAAGACGGGAGTTCAACGTGACGCGCGACACGAGCCGGACGGACGGCGACAATCCGCGGAACCGCAAGCCGCGGGCAGCCGAAGACCGCTCGGGCGGTTTCGGCGAGATGGTGAAGACGGTGGTCATCGCCGTCTTCTTCGCCCTGGTGATCCGGTCCTTCGCCTTCGAACCGTTCAACATCCCGTCCGGGTCGATGAAACCGACCCTGCTTGTCGGCGACTATCTGTTCGTGTCGAAGTACAGTTATGGCTACAGCCGCTATTCCTTTCCGGGCAGCCTGCCGCTTTTCGAGGGCCGGATCCTGTCGAGCCCGGTGAAGCGCGGCGATGTGGCGGTCTTCCGCCTGCCGACCGATCCTTCGGTCGACTACATCAAGCGCATCGTCGGCCTGCCGGGGGACCGGATCCAGGTGATCGACGGCATCCTGCATATCAACGGCACGGCCGTGGAACGGCGCCGGATCGAGGATTTCGTCGAGACGGGCCCGGGCGGTCAGGAGATCCGCATCCCGCGCTATGTCGAGACGATGCCCGATGGCGGCCCGTCCTACGAGACACTGGACCAGACGCCCTATGGCGCGCTGGACAACACGCCGGTCTATACCGTTCCGGCCGGGCATTATTTCGCGATGGGCGACAATCGCGACAACTCCCAGGACAGTCGTGTTCTGTCGGCCGTGGGCTTCGTGCCCGAGGAGAACCTGATCGGCCGGGCCGAAGTGCTGTTCTTCTCGATCGACGACAGCGCTGCGTGGTGGCAGGTGTGGAAGTGGCCGTCGGCCATCCGCTGGTCGCGCCTGCTGGACGGCGTGGGTTGAGGATGAGCCGGGTGAAGAAGACCAGAGGCATGAGGGCGGCGGCGGTCGAGGCCGGCCGCGGACGACGGCATGGATGAACAACGCCAGGCCACCACGCTTGCGGAATGCGCGCGTGAGATCGGCCACGACTTCGACGACCCGTCGCTGCTGGAAGCGGCCCTGACCCATCCGAGCGTCGATGGCGGCGGTCGCGATCGCAATGGCCGGGTCCGGCTGAATTACGAGCGGCTGGAGTTCCTGGGCGACCGGGTGCTTGGGCTGGCGGTGGCCGACCAGCTCTATCACCGCTTCCCGGGAGAGAGCGAAGGCGCGCTTGCCCGCCGCTTCGCAGCCCTGGTCCGACGCGAGAGCCTGGCGCGGGTGGCAGAGATGCTGTCGCTCGGCCGCTATCTGCGTCTGTCGCGGGGCGAAGACGACAGCGGTGGCCGCAGAAACCCGGCCAATCTTGCCGATGCCTGCGAAGCGGTCATCGCGGCCCTGTATCTCGACGGCGGGTTCGATACCGCCCGCCGCTTCGTCGAACGCTATTGGGCGCCGCTGATGGAGGAAGACCTCCGTCCGCCCAAGGACCCGAAGACCGCGCTCCAGGAATGGGCGCAGGCGCGGGGCCTTGAGGCGCCCGTCTACACCGTGATCGGCCGTGAAGGCCCGGATCACGCCCCGTCCTTCCGCGTCCGTGCCCAGGTGGCACGGCTCGGCGCCGAGGAGGCCACCGGTGCCTCCAAGCGCATTGCCGAGCAGGCCGCGGCCCAAAGCCTGCTGAGCCGCGCCGAGGGGCGCGGTGGAGACCAGAAATGACGATTGAAACCCCCGGCAAGACCCCTGGGACGCCCGCCGAAGACGAGATCCGCGACGAGGACCTGCAGGAAGGCGGGCTCGCCTCCGATCTCGACGACGATTGGGATGACGACGAGGACGAAGACGACGGCCTCGACATGCTGCCGCCGCCCGAGGCTCCGGCCTCGGTGCCGGTCGACGAGCAGAAGACCGGCTTCTTCGCGGTCATCGGGGCGCCCAATGCGGGCAAGTCGACGCTCGTGAACCGCCTCGTCGGCTCCAAGGTTTCGATCGTCAGTCCGAAGGTACAGACCACCCGCAGCCGGATCGTCGGCATCGCGATGCACGGGCCGGCCCAGCTGGTGTTCATCGACACCCCCGGCATCTTCCGGCCCAAGCGCCGGCTGGAAAAGGCCATGGTGCAGGCCGCCTGGAGCGGTGCCGGCGATGCGGGCGACGGGCTGCTGATGATGATCGACGCCAAGCGCGGCATCACCGACGACGTGCGGCTGATCGTGGACGGGTTGAAGGCCGAAGGGCGCCGCGCCTGGGCGGTGCTGAACAAGGTCGACCTGCTGGCGCGCGAGAAGCTTCTGCCGCTGGCGGCAGAGGTGGACGGGCTCGGCATCTTCGACCGGATCTTCATGATTTCGGCCGAGAACGGGTCTGGCGTCGACGATCTGGCCGATGCCCTGGCCGCGATCGCCCGCAAGGGGCCGTGGATGTATCCGGAAGATCAGGCGAGCGACGTGCCGCTCCGCTTCCTGGCCGCCGAGATCGTCCGCGAGAAGCTGTTCCTGAGCCTGCATGAGGAACTGCCCTATGCGCTGACGGTGGAGACCGAAGCCTGGACCGAGAAGCCGGACGGCAGCGCCCGGATCGATCAGGTGGTCTATGTCCAGCGCGAGAGCCATCGCAAGATCGTGCTCGGCGCCGGCGGGCGGACGATCAAGCATGTCGGCAGCGCAGCGCGGACGGAACTGCAGCAGATCCTGGAACGCCGGGTGCACCTGTTCCTGTTCGTGAAGGTCCGCGAAAGCTGGGCCGACGATCCCGAACGCTACCGCGAGATGAACCTCGACTACCCCCGCTGACCGCACCGGATCCCCTCAAGGGATTGATGTTGCAGCATTCAATAACGGCTTGATCACTCGCATGTACCCGACCACCTCCTGAAAAGGAGGGCGGGTTTCCTGCGAGAGGTCCCGGTCCGGTTCATGGACCCCGCAGCGCCGATCCGGCTGCCGGTCCGGTGATGTGCGCGCAAGCGCCCGCCGGGCCGGACACGCCCGGCCGGCCCCCGATCCCGCCCCCCGTCCCACGCCGATGGCGCGGCCAGACCCGCGCCCGCGGCGCGCGTGTCCGAGGGGGTGGTTTGCATGCATCATCGCTATCTTCTGATCTATCGTTTCCTGCTGGTGAACATGGTGGCGGCAGCAGGGCTGGCCATGGCCTGGGTCCATGGCTGGATCGACCGGGTGCTCGCCTCGGATTCGAGCCGGATTTCGGTTCTGATCTTTGCGGTGTTTCTGGTCGGCCTGACGCTCTGTGCCTGGCGGATCATCCAGATCAGCGACGGCCTGAACGATCTGAAGCGGGCTCAGCCGGCAAAGAACGGCCGGGTCGCCGCCTATCTTGCGACGCTGACCCGCGTGCCCGAGGCACGCCGCCCGGTGGTGGCCGAAGGGCTGAAGGCCAAGCTCTACGCCCGGGCATCCAATGTGCGCTACATCGCCGACAGCCTGGTTCTGCTGGGCCTGATCGGCACGGTGGTGGGCTTCATCGTGGCGCTGTCGGGCGTTGATCAGAACCGTGTCGCCGACGTCTCGGCGGTCGGGCCGATGGTCGCCCAGCTGCTCGACGGCATGGCGATCGCTCTCTGGACGACGCTGGTCGGCAGCATCCTGCACATCTGGCTTCGGCTGAACTATCAGATCCTTGCGGGCGGCACCGTCACCCTGGTCGCGGATCTTGTCGCGCGGGGTGAAGGCGATGCTGTATGACGACCCTCTCAAACCCGATGGTGACGATGGCGCGGGAACCGTCTTTCGCGACGTCATCACGCTCACCCTGCTCGGTTTCGTGGCTGTGGTCATCCTGCTGCTGCCGCATCTCAACCCGCCGCGCAAACAGGATCAGGCGGAAGTCACAGCACCCGGCAATGTGATCGTCGAGGCGCTGTGGGAAGCCGATCTCGATACCGATGTCGACCTCTGGGTCAAGGCGCCGGGCGATGTGCCGGTCGGCTATTCCAACAAGGGCGGGGTGATCTTTAACCTGCTGCGTGACGATCTCGGCCGCTATGGCGACGCCACCGACAGCAATCACGAAGTCTCGTACAGCCGCGGCATTCCGCCGGGCGAGTACATCGTGAACGTCCATCTGTTCCGCAATCAGAGCCGGCAGCTGCCCGTGCGGGTGAAGGTCGTCGCCAGCGTCAAGAGCGACCAGCAGTCCTCGGCCCGGCAGATCCTGGCGACCGAGGTGGCGCTGAACCGCGAGGGCGAGGAAATCACCGCGATGCGGTTCCGGCTCGACGACAAGGCGCGGCTGGTGCCGGACAGCGTCAACAGCCTGTATCAGCGCCTGCGTAGCAATCGCGGGTGAGGGAAGGAGAGACGCATGAACGATGTCGTCTATGTCTTCGCCGCCACAGCCGGCATCACCGCCCTGCTTGCGACGCTTGCGATCTGGGCGCCCCGGCGCCTGCCGGTCCGGATGGCCGCCATCGGGCTGACGGCCTTGCTGCTGCCCGCAGCCTATCTTGGCTTCACGACGCTGCTGTCACAGCCGAAGCCGATCACGATGGAATGGCTCGACAAAGGGGCGGGCGAGGCCACGGGGCTGGGCTCCGTGATACGAGAGGGTGAGGGGATCTATCTCTGGATCCAGCCCGAGGGCGGCAATATCCCGCGCTATTACGTCTTGCCGTGGGACCTGAAACAGGCCCAGCAGTTGCAGAACGCGATGCGCGATGCCGATAAGAACCAGAACGGGCTGAAGATGCGCTCGCCCTATGAACCCACCTGGGACCGGCGCGAGCCCCGCTTCTACGCGGCCCCGCAGCCGGCCCCGCCGCCCAAGCGCGGCCCCGAGGAGGAGGATGACGGGCCGATGATCTATCGCCATCCCGGCTGGGACGTCTGAGCCCGGGGCAGGCAGCCGAGACCGGTCAGGGTCCGACGGACGGCCTCGTCCAGCGGCGTGTGCGGCTCGTCGCCGATCAACCCCCGCAGCCGGTCATTGGTCATCCGGATCGGGATCTGCCACAGATGACGCATCTCGCGCAGATTGCGGATCAGCGGCACGAACGGCGCGGCGAGGCCAAGCAAACGCCAGGGCAGGTGGATCGTCCTGACCGGCCGGCCGACGGCCCGGGCGATTGCCGCGGTCATGGCGGTGCCGTCCGGGTCCCAATGACCCGCCATGTGCAGGGTGGTGAAGGCGGGCAGCCGGTCGCGGATCGCCACCAGGCGCAAAAAGGTGGCGGCCATGTCAGGCAGATAGGTCCATTGATGGCCGATGCCCGGCCGGCCGGGGTGGATCATCCGACGGACCGGCCCGCCGGGCTGTACCAGGCATTGCGAGAACCAGTTGTTGCCGGGCCTGGGCCCGAAGAAGTCCCCGGCGCGCAGGACGATGCTGCGCACACCACTATCTGCCGCCCGTTCGAGACGGCGCTCCATTTCGGTGCGGATGGCACCTTTCGGCGTATCGGGGTGCTGCGGGGATGTTTCGGTGAGGATGGGGTAGGCATCGGTGCCATAATTATAGATGGTGCCCGGCAGCAGAATGGTGGCGTCGACGGCGTGGGCGGCGGCGATACTGGCATCGATCATCGGCAGCACCAGCCGGTGCCAGTCGCGATAGCCGGGCGGGTTCACCGCGTGCAGGATGAGGTTGCACCCCGCCGCAGCCTGGCGGACATCGTCCGGCGACATGGCGTCACCCGACACCCAGGTGACGCCCGGTGTGACCGGCATCGAGGTCGCGCGGCGGCTGAGGGCCCGGACCTGCCAACCCGCCTCGACCAGTTGCCGCGCCGTCTCTCCACCGATTCCGCCCGAGGCCCCCAGGACCAGGGCCTGACCGCTCATGCTCATCTCTTTGCTCCGTCTGATGGCGACGGCCCCAGCATCCCCCCGATCCGACTGCCAGAAAATTGACGAGGTTTCTATGGCAGCTATACTTCCATGTATGGCCATGGATGACCCGAGCTGGGATCTGTATCGCACCTTTCTTGCGGTTCTGCGGGAAGGGTCGCTGTCGGCCGCCGCCCGCCATCTGGGGCTGGCCCAGCCGACGGTCGGGCGTCATGTCGATGCACTGGAACAGGCCGTCGGTCAGCAGCTCTTCACACGCTCTCTGCACGGGCTGATGCCGACGCCGGCGGCACTCGAACTCGGCCCCTATGCCGAAACCCTGCAGGCGACCGCATCGGCCCTGCTGCGGGCGGCCTCTGCATCGGTTGCGGAGGTGGCCGGCACGGTACGGGTGACGGCGAGCGAGGTGATCGGGGTCGAGGTTCTGCCGCCGATTCTGGCCGCCCTGCAGGAGACCCATCCGGGCCTGACGATCGAGATCGTGCTGTCGAACACGGTGGAAGATCTGCTGCGCCGCGACGCCGATATTGCGGTGCGCATGGTCGCGCCGATGCAGGAGGCGCTGGTTGCGCAGCGCGTGGGCTTTGTGCCGCTGGGGCTGCATGCCCGCCGCGACTATCTGGAGCGCCACGGCATGCCACGCACGCCGGCGGATCTGGAACGGCATCGGCTGATCGGCTTCGACCGCGAAACCGCCATAGTCCGGCGATTTATGGCCGGTGCGGCGGCGCAGGGGCTGGCCGGGTTCACCCGCGCCCGCTTCGCGCTCAGGACCGACAATGATCTGGCGCAGCTGGCGCTGATCCGGGCCGGGGCCGGAATTGGCTTCTGCCAGCTGGCCGTCGCCCGTCGAAGCCCGGAGCTGGTCCGCATACTGCCCGAGGTGAACGGGCTGGTGCTGGACACCTGGGTTGCGATGCACGAGAACCTGCGCCGGGCCCCGCGCTGCCGGGTCGTCTTCGATGCCCTGGTGGCGGGGCTTCGTCGTCATGTCGCGGCGGGAGAGCCCGGATGATCGAGTGGACCGAGGAGGCCATCGTGCTTGCCGCCCGTCGCCATGGCGAGGCCGATGTCGTGCTGTCGGCCCTGACCGACGGTCATGGGCGGCATCAGGGGCTGGTTCGCGGCGGGGCAGGGCGGCGCATGCGCGGCACGATCGAGCCGGGCAACCGGCTGCTGGTCACCTGGCGGGGGCGCCTGGACGATCAGCTTGGCGGCTATACGATCGAGGCGCTGGATGAACCGGCCGGACGGCTGATCGACGACGGCTTGAGACTGACGGCCCTTGGTGCATTGTCGGCGGTGCTGGATCGCAGCCTGCCCGACCGGCTGCGCATCGGCGGGCTTTTCGAACGGACCGCCGCCCTGATCGCGGCCATCGAACATGCACCTGAAACGGTCTGGGCGGCCGCGTTCGTGCTGCTGGAGCGCGATCTTCTGGCCGATCTGGGCTATGGGCTTGACCTCGGCAGCTGTGCCTTGACGGGGGTGACCGAGGATCTGAGCCATGTCTCTCCCCGCTCCGGCCGGGCGGTGTCGCGGGCGGCTGGCGCGCCCTGGGCCGGGCGGCTGCTCCCCCTGCCGGGCTTCATGACCGGCAGCCTGCCGCTGGATGCGGTGGAGGTCGCCGAGATCGTTGACGGCCTGCGTCTGACCCTTTACTTCCTCGATCGACACCTGTTTTCCGGTGCCGGCCAGCCCGTGCCGCCGCTCAGGATCGCGCTGGCCGACCGGCTGGCGCGCCGGAGCGGCCGGGGACCATCCTCCGCAGACGGCACCAACCCGATGGAGATCCGATGAGCGACGAGACCGGAAGCCCGGACAATGCGGGGCTGATCGAGACCGTACCGTTGGCCGACGCGCTGGGTGAGCGCTATCTTGCCTATGCCCTGTCGACCATCACCTCGCGCTCGCTGCCCGATGTCCGCGACGGGTTGAAGCCGGTGCAGCGGCGGCTGCTCTACGCCATGCGGCAGCTGAAGCTCGATCCCGCTCAGGGCTTCAAGAAATGCGCCCGCGTGGTCGGCGACGTGATCGGTAAATACCATCCGCATGGCAACACCGCGGTCTACGACGCCATGGTCCGCCTGGCGCAGGATTTCGCGCTCCGCTACCCGCTGGTCGACGGCCAGGGCAATTTCGGCAACATCGACGGCGACAATGCCGCGGCCATGCGATACACCGAAGCCCGGCTGACCGAGGTCGCGATGCTGCTGCTGCAGGATCTTGATCGCGACACGGTCGGGTTCCGTGCCAATTACGACGGCACCGACGAGGAACCCGTGGTGCTGCCGGCGGGCTTTCCCAATCTGCTTGCCAATGGCGCGACCGGCATCGCGGTCGGCATGGCAACCAGCATCCCGCCGCATAACGCCGCCGAGCTGGCCGAGGCGGCACGCATGATGCTGGGCCATCGCAAGACCGACGGGGACTTCC
The DNA here is from genome assembly GCF_002684955.1 of Tistrella sp. Taxonomy (NCBI): domain Bacteria; kingdom Pseudomonadati; phylum Pseudomonadota; class Alphaproteobacteria; order Geminicoccales; family Geminicoccaceae; genus Tistrella; species Tistrella sp. The sequence goes on from NZ_NYWI01000029.1 coordinate 332,672, forward strand.
CCGACGGCACGGCCATCCGCCCCGAGGATCGCTATCGCGACTGCCCGCATGAAACACTGCTGAGCCATGTTCAGGGCCCCGACTTTCCGACCGGCGGCGTGCTGGTGGAGAGCAAGGCCTCGATCGCGGAGGCCTATGCCACCGGCCGTGGTGGCTTCCGGGTCAGGGCGCGGTGGCATCGCGAGGATCTGGCCCATGGCCGCTACCAGATCGTCGTCACCGAGATTCCGTTCCAGGTCCAGAAGGGCCGGCTGATCGAGCGGGTGGCGGAGCTGCTGACCGCCAAGAAGCTGGCGCTGCTGGCAGATATTCGCGACGAATCGGCTGAAGACGTGCGCATCGTGCTGGAGCCGCGCTCGCGCGATGTCGACCCGGCTCTGCTGATGGAAAGCCTGTTCCGCCAGAGCGATTTCGAGAACCGCTTCAGCCTGAACATGAACGTGCTCGACGCCGAGGGTGTGCCACAGGTGATGAGCCTGCGCGGCGTGCTGGCCGCCTTCATCGAGCACCGGATCGAGGTGCTGCGCCGGCGCACCAGGCACCGCCTCTCGGAAATCGCCCGGCGCCTGGAAGTGCTGCAGGGCCAGCTGATCGCCTATCTGAACCTCGACGAGGTCATCCATATCATCCGCACCGCCGACGAGCCGAAGGCGGGGCTGATGACGCGGTTCGAGCTGACCGAGGTCCAGGCCGAAGCCATTCTCAACATGCGACTGCGCGCCCTGCACAAGCTGCAGCAGATCGAGATCGAGCGCGAAAGCAAGCAGCTGACCACCGAGCAGAAGAAGCTCAAAGGGTTGCTCGCCGATGAAGGCCGCCAGCGGGATGCGCTGGATGTGGAATTTGCCGATCTGGTGAAGCGTTTCGGCCCCGAAACCGAACTGGGTCGCCGACGGACCACGCCGGGTGAGGCGCCGAAGACCGAGATGGTCTCGATCGAGGCACTGGTCGAGCGCGAGCCCATCACCGTCGTGCTGTCGACCATGGGCTGGATCCGGGCGATGAAGGGCCATATCGGGCCCGACCAGGAGCTGCGTTTCAAGGAGGGTGACGCCGAGGCGCTGCGCATCGAGGCCCAGACGACCGACAGGATCCTGGTCTTCGCCGATGACGGCCGGGTCTATACGCTGCAGGGCGACAAGCTGCCGCCCGGCCGCGGTTTCGGTGAGCCGCTGCGGCTGATGGTGGATCTTGCAGCCGACGCCCAGATCGTGACCCTGACACTGGCTGGAACCCCGGGCGACCTGCTGCTGGTGGCGAGCGACGGCCGCGGTTTCATGGTGAAGCCCGAGGATGCCGTTGCCCAGACCCGCACCGGCCGCCAGGTGCTGGTGCCGGGCGAGGGACAGAAGCTGAAGCTCGTGCGCCGGATCGACGCCGATGCGACCCATCTCGCCATCGTGGGCGAGAACCGCAAGCTTGCGATCTATCCCATCGATCAGGTGCCACATATGACGCGGGGCAAGGGCGTGCGGTTGCAAACCTATCGCCAGGGCGGTCCGTCGGATGTGCGGGGCCTGAAGCTGGTGGAGCCGCAGGATGGCCTGTCCTGGCAGAGGGGGCCGCAGACCCGCAAGGTGCTGATGCCTGAACTGGCGCGCTGGATCACCAAGGCCCGGGGCGGCCCGGGCGCGCTGGCCCCCAACGGCTTCCCGCGCGACAACCGGTTCGGCGACTGAGCGTTCAGCACGTCTGATCGGACGCAAAGAAACGGCCCGGCGGATCCCCATCCGCCGGGCCGTTTTTCGTGGAGACTGCTCCTTCCGGCCGTCCCGTCCCCCGACAGGGCCGACCGGAAGCCGGGTCGTTACCGGTAAAGCAGATCGGGCAGGAAGGTGGTGATGCCCGGGAAGATCCACAGGATGGCCAGCGCCACGATCTGGATGAGCACGAAGGGGATAACGCCCTTGTAGATGTCCCAGGTCTTGACCGACGGCGGTGCGACACCCCGCAGATAGAACAGCGCAAAGCCGAAGGGCGGGGTGAGGAACGAGGTCTGCAGGTTCATTGCCATCATGACGCCGAGCCAGACCGGGTTCACATCCAGCTGGAGCAGCACCGGGGCAACCAGCGGGACCACCACGAAGGTGATCTCGATGAAGTCCAGGAAGAAGCCCATGATGAACATGACGAACATCACGATCATCAGGGCACCGAACGTGCCGCCGGGCATGCCGGTCAGCAGTTCGTGAACCAGGTCGTCACCGCCCAGGCCACGGAAGACCAGCGAGAACGCCGCCGCACCGATCAGGATGACGAAGACCATCGAGCTGACCCGGGCGGTGCCGCGCATCACCTCGTTCAGCATGCTCGTCCGTGCCGCACGCAGGATCGAGATGATCAGACCCCAGGCGATCAGCACCAGCAGGATTGCGGCGACGATGATACCGATATTCTCGGCCGTGCTGATCACGCTGCGCTGGAAGCGCAGATCCATCAAGCCGGTCAGGACAAGGATCGCGATCAGGGCGGCGCCCGAGATATAGATCGGGATGGGGCTGCGATCCGGATGGCGGGCTGCACCCAGCATCAGCGAGCCGACGGCGCCAACCGCAGCCGCCTCGGTCGGCGTCGCCAGACCGCCCAGGATCGACCCCAGCACGGCGATGATCAGCACCAGTGGCGGGACCAGGGCGCTGAAGATGCGCTTGCCGAAACCAGGACCACGGCCGACCGCAACTTCTTCTTGAGAGAGTGCGGGGGAGCCGGCCGGGTTGATGATGCCGGCGAACACCTGATACAGGATGTAGATGCCGACCAGCATCAGGCCCGGGATCAGCGCACCGGCAAAGAGATCGCCGACCGAAACCGTATCCGGCGAGAAGATGCCCATCTTGAGCTGCGCCTGCTGGTAGGCGGAGCCCATGACGTCACCCAGCAGCACCAGCACGATCGAGGGCGGGATGATCTGGCCCAGCGTGCCGGCCGCGGCGATGCCGCCGGTGGCGAGGCGCGGGTCGTAGCCGCGCTTCAGCATGGTCGGCAGGGCGATCAGCCCCATGGTCACCACGGTTGCGCCGACGATACCGGTCGACGCCGCAAGCAGGGCACCCACCACCGAGACCGAGATGCCGAGACCGCCACGCAGGCGGCCGAACAGCAGACCCATGGTCTCGAGCAGTTCCTCGGCAACCTTGGACCGTTCCAGTACCACGCCCATGAACACGAACAGCGGCACGGCGACCAGGGTCTCGTTGGTCATGGTGCCGAAGATGCGCTGGGGCAGGAAGCTGAGGAACGACAGGTCGAAGACGCCGAGGGCGTTGCCGATAAAGGCGAAGATGATCGATACGCCGCCCAGCGTGAAGGCGACCGGAAAGCCCATGAGCAACGCCCCGACCAGGACGAGGAACATGGCGATGTCGAGATAGTCCTTGATCAGCATGGCGTTACGCAGCCCCGCCCGTCCGAGACTTGTTGGTTTCCGCCAGGCCGGCGATCACCAGGATCGAGCGCAGCGCCAGCGCCACGCCCTGAAGGCCGACCAGGACCGTGAAGGCCAGGATCGTTGTCTTGAACAGGTAGATGCCGGGCAGGCCGCTGGTCTCGTTCGACGCTTCCTTCACCGCCCAGGACGAGGCGACGTAAGGAAAGGCGACGTCCCAGATGACGTAGATGAACGGAGCGAGGAAGACGATGCAGCCGATGAGATCGACCATCGCCTTTTTGCGGGGTTTGGCTTCGCCGTAGAACACGTCGACCCGGACGTGCGCGTCATAGAGCAGCGCATAGCCCGCAGCGACGAGGAACAGGACGCCGTGCATGATCAGGATCGATTCCTGAACCGCGATCGCGCCGACGCCATAGACGTAGCGCATCAGCACGATTCCGAACTGCACGACCACCAGCACGAGAGCAAGCCAGGAAACGACTCGTCCGATCCCTTCGTTCACCGCGTCCACGGCGCTTGCAAGCGCTCTGAGGGCGTTCACGGTGTTCCCTCCTAATGGGTTCTTTCTGCCTTCACAGGCGGCTGCTGGGGGAGCGATCGGCCATAACCCGGCCGAAACGTGCTCCTTGTATAGAAGAAGCGCTCTGAAATTGCAGTCTTTTTGTCATTTTTTGACAGATCAGGGCGCGTTTTCGTTCCTGCGAACGATCCGACTTAAAGTCGGCGAAGTAATTAGCGCAAGATGTCCTGGCGTCGTCGATTTGTGAAACGACGTTTCAAGGCCTGTCCACCAGAGAGCGCATCGGTTGAGCTGCGATGCATAATAGTGCCGTAATGTGGAACGCTGCCGCCTGTACAGGAAAGCCCGTGTCTCCGCAATCAGGCAGGCGGCGACACGGGCTCGGTTATCTGCGCTGGAAGACGACAGGGTATGGACCGTCGCCCATACCCCGCGCGACCTCACACCGCGAACTTCGGACCGGCGGCCCGGATGTTCAGATACGGCTGCTCGGCATGCTGCTGCCAGGCCATGCTGCTGTTGCGGAACGAATAGTAGCTCTTGACGATCCGCTTCAGGATATCGTCGCCACCGCCGCTCAGCTCGCTGATGAAAGATTCGGCCGCGTCGCCCAGCGCCTTGTAGACCGGATCGGGGAACGGACGGACCTTCACTCCGTGTTCGTTGACCAGGGTGCCGATCGCCGCGGCGTTGCGGACGATGAACTGGCCGACGCCTTCCTGGAAGTCGCTATAGGCGGCCTGACGGACGATCGCCTTCAGATCATCGGGCAGCTCGTCCCAATGCTTCTTGCCGATGCCCATCTCGATCGTCGCCGAGGGCTCGCCGATGCCGGGGGTGTAGTAGTTCTTGGCGACGCGGTGAAGGCCGAAAGCCAGATCGTTCCAGGGGCCGACCCAGTCGGCCGCGTCGACGGTGCCGGACTGCATGGCCTGGAAGATCTCACCGCCCGGCAGCTGAACCACGTTGCAGCCAAGCCGACGGAAGATTTCCGCGTTCAGGCCGGCGGTGCGGAACTTCAGGCCCTTCAGGTCGTCGGGGGTGTTGATTTCCTTGGCGAACCAGCCGACCGCCTGGGCGCAGGTGTTGACCGCCGGGAAGGCCTTCACGCCGAACGGCGCATAGAGTTCGTCCTGGAGCTTCTCACCGTCGCCGACCGCCCACCAGGCGAACTGCTCGGCCGCATAGAGGCCATAGGGTGCGGTGGTGAAGAAGTGGAAACCGGGATGCTTGCCGCCGTAATAATAAGCGGCCGAGTGATAGGCCTCCGCAGCGCCCTGCTGGACGGCGTCGAAGGCACCGAAGGCCGGCACCAGTTCACCGGCGGCAAAGACCTTCACGGTCAGGCGTCCGCCGCTCATGGTGGTGATCTTCTGCGCGATGCTCTCCGCGGCCGTCCCGAGGCCGGGGAAGTTCTTCGGCCACGAGGTGACCATGCGCCACTCGATCTTGCCCTGCGCGATGGCCGGCGCCGGGAAGTTGGAAGCGGCGACGGCGGCAGCAGCGGCACCCGCGGCGGCCGATCCCTTGAGGAACGAACGACGATCCATCGATCGGTCTCTCCCTGATGAATTTTTTGGCAGCTTTTCGTGCGTTTTGGTCGGTTGCCCGACGTCCCCGGATCCGGCGGGGGGCGGATCGCCGGTGAACGTAGAGATACCCCCGAAACCATCGCCGGTCCGGCCCCTCCCTGGCCGCGGGTCTCCGCCGCGATCAGGCCCCGGCCCGACGATCTGGGGGTAGTATAAGGGGTCATCGAGTGAACGCAAGCTGACATGGTGAGATTGGGTCAGTAATGTTCACCCAATCGGATCAAGGCTTCTGTCACGCTGCAGCGCAAAATTTAATGATGCAACGCAATACAACGGTGACCGGGCCGCCTGTATGGTGCCGCCGGAATGTACGGCCCTTGCGCTTTTACCAGGGGGATACACGCAAGGGCCGTGATTACAATAGAGAATTCGCGCGTGGGTATCAGTCGGTGAAGGTGGGGCCTTTGGCCCGTGCATTCAGATAGGGCTGTTCTGCATGCCGGGTCCAGGTCATGCAGTCGTTCCTGAAGCCGTAATAGCTTGCCCACACCTTTTTCAGCAGGTCGTCGCCGCCCTCGCGCAGGCGGCGCATGACGGTCTCGCCGGCGGTGGCAAGCGTCTCGTTCACCGTTTCCGGGAACGGGCGGACGGTCACGCCATGCTCCGTCTGAAGTGCCTTGAGGGCCGAGGCGTTGCGGGTCAGGAATTCCGACACATTGGCCTGGTATTCCGAAATCGCCGCCTCGCGGACGACCGCCTTCAGATCATCGGGCAGGGCATCCCAATGCTTGCGGCCGATGCCGATCTCGACCGCGCCCTGTCCCTCGCCGATACCGGGGGTATAGTAGTTTTTCGCCAGACGATGCAGCCCGAAGGCCAGATCGTTCCAGGGCCCCACCCATTCCGCCGCATCGATCATGCCGCTCTGGAAGGCCTGAAACATCTCCCGTCCCGGCAGCTGGACAACGTTGCAGCCGGCCTCACGCCAGAGTTCGCCGTTCAGCCCCGCGGTGCGGAACTTCAGCCCCTTCAGGTCATCCGGGCCGGTGATCTCACGCGCAAACCAGCCGGCGGCCTGGGCGCTGGTGTTCGCGGCCGGGATGGCCTTGATGCCGAACGGGGCGTACAGTTCGTCCTGCAGCTTTTCGCCGTCGCCATACAGCCACCACGCCATGTGTTCGGGCGCATACATGCCGAAAGGCACGCTGGTGTAAAAGTTGAGCGCGGGGTGCTTGCCGCCGTAATAATAGGCGGCTGAATGGTAGGCTTCGGCAGCCCCTTGCTGGACGGCATCGAACACGCCGAAAGCCGGCACGAGTTCATCCGCGGCATACAGTTTCACGGTCAGCCGGCCGCCGCTCATTCTGGTGATCTTTTGTGCGAGGCGTTCGGCTGTCGTTCCCAGGCCGGGGAAATTCTTCGGCCAGGACGTGATCAGCCGCCATTCGATGCGGCCCTCGGCGATGGCCGGGGCGGCGAAGGTGGTGGCGGCGGCTGCAGCGCCGGTGGCGACGCTGCGCTTGATGAATGAACGGCGGTCCATCGGCCGGTCTTCCTTGCACGGTTCCTGAAACCCGAGGGACATACTGCAATGGTATACCATCGGGCGACCTGTCTAGGCCCGTGCGCCGCCGCTGTCCAGGAGCATCTGCAGAAAAATGATGCGCCGCACCATCATCTGGTGCGGCGCATTCCTGCGTCTGGCAGGCTGGAAGATCGTATCCGGATCAGCCGACCGGGATCGGGTCGAACTTCGCCCGGAGTGCCAGATAGCCTCCCTCGGCGCTGCTGCCATAGGTGCGGGCGTGGTCCAGATAGGTCATGTACGAGGTCCAGGCCCGCCGGGTCACGTCGTCGCCGCGATCGCGCAGTTCCAGGGCCACGGCACGGGCGGCATCGGCCAGCACCTTCTGGACCTCGTCCGGGAAGGTCCGGACCTGCACGCCATGCTCGTTCTTCAGCACCACCATCGCCTCGGCGTTGCGGGTGAAGTACTCGGTGAAGGCGGTCTCGTATTCGGCGGCGCAGGCACTGCGAACGATCGCCTGCAGATCCTCGGGAAGCTCGTTCCAGTGCTTCTCGGAGATGCCGAGCTCGGCCACGGCGCAGGGCTCGTTCGTGCCGGCGACGTAGTAGTTCTTGGTGATGCGATGCAGGCCGAAGGCCAGATCGTTCCAGGGACCGATCCATTCCGCCGCGTCGACGGTGCCCGACTGCATGGCCTGGAAGATGTCTCCGGGCGGCAGGGTCACGACATTGACGCCCAGCCGGCGCAGGATTTCGGCGTTGAGGCCGGCGGTCCGCATCTTGAGGCCCTTCAGGTCCTCGACCGTCTTGATTTCCTTGTTGAACCAGCCGGCGGCCTGGACGCCCGTATTGATGCAGGGCAGGGCCTTGATGCCGAACGGCTTGGTCATCTCGTCCTGCAGCGCCTCACCACCACCATGCAGCCACCAGCCATGGGCCTCCCAGGCAGTCATGCCGAGCGGGATGGAGGTGAACAGGGTCAGGCCCGGATTCTTCCCGGCGAAATAGTAGCTGGGGCTGTGATAGCACTCGGCAGCGCCCTGCTGGACCGCATCGAAGGTCCCGAAGGCCGGGGCGAGTTCGCCTGCGCCGAACACCTTGATTACCAGACGGCCCGCGCTCATCGCCGCGATGCGATCGGCCAGCCGCTGGGCAGAGGTGCCGACACCCGGGAAATTCTTCGGCCAGGACGTGACCATGCGCCATTCGGTGCGCGACTGGGCAAGCGCGGGTGCCGCAAGGCCGCTGGCGGCCGCAGCTGTGGTTGCTGCGGCGGCGACGGCGCCACCGCGGAGGAAGGAACGGCGATTCATTTTGGACGGGCCTCCCCACGTGGATGCTGTTCGGCCCGTTGCCGACGGCCACCGCCGCGCTCTCCCGATGCGGTGGGACCTGGATCTGCCGGTGCCGGGCCGATGGGCGCGCATACCCCGTCTGCGGGACGGACGAGCCGCGCGACCATTCTTGGTCGCCGATTATAGGAGGCGTGCGCCGAAAGTGAATAGGTCAACCATGCGTTCGCGAATACGACCATGCATGTAACGTGCTTTCGCCACCGCTGCGTGCCGCGGTCATAGCGTGACGGGCGAACAGTCTTCGATGGTTTCGAATACCGGCATTATGCCTGACGGGGCAGGGGCACCCAGGCGCCATCGACCAGGGCTTCCATCGGGGCGAAGCGGGCCTTGTAGGCCATCTTCCGGCTCTCGGCGATCCAATAGCCGAGATAGACATAGGGCAACCCCAACTCGCGTGCGCGGTCTATGTGCCAGAGCACGATCCGCGTTCCCAGGCTGCGGCGTGCCGCGTCGGGATCGTAGAATTTATAAACGGCCGAGAGCCCGTCGCGCACCCGGTCGGTCAGGCAGACGGCGATCAACTGCCCCTCTTCGCCCCGGAATTCGACAACCTGCGTATCGATGGGGCTTTCTTCCACCATCATGCGGTAGTCGTGGAAGGTCATGGTCGCCATTTCACCGTCGGCGTGGCGGCTTTTCTGATAACGCAGGAACAGCTGGTACTGCTCCTGCGTCGCCGTCAAGGGCACGATGGTGTGGGCGAGATCGGCGTTCCGCCGCAATACGGTCCGCTGGCTGCGGGTCGGCTCCATGCCTGCCACCCGGATGCGCACCGGCACACAGGCCGAGCATCCGGGGCAGGCCGGCCGATAGGCCATATGCTGCACACGCCTGAAGCCCGAGCGCAGCAGCCAGTCGTAGAAGGACTGGGCGTTGGGCACATTCAGATCCGCCACGACGTCCCGTTCCAGCCGGCCTTCGATATAGGGGCACGGATGGGCGACGGTCATGGTGAACAGATGTTGCGCCCGATGCGGCCACTCCCTCATGGCGATCTCCGAAGGCGGGAGCACGCGCGGCGTGTGACGCGCGTTCACTGACGATAACTATAGCAGTCGCTTCCACCCCGGACCAAGGCCCCGCGGGGGCCTTACATCTGAAGAGAGCCGCTCTCGCTGATGTCGTGATCCAGGCGCTGAACTTCCAGCCCTTCTTTTTCGAGCCGGCCGATCAGTTCCCGGGCATGGTCGGGGCCGCGTGTCTCCACGACCAGGTCGACCTCGACCGCCTTGATCGGCACGTGAGAGAAGGCGCGTTGATGATAAACCTCGAGGATGTTGGCGCCGGCATCGCCGATCAGCCGGGCGATCAGCGCCAGCTCTCCCGGCCGGTCATACGAAATCACCCGGAGCCGCATGACCTTGCCGTCCCGTACCAGGCCGCGGAGCAGGATGGAGGACAGGATGCGGGTATCGATATTGCCGCCCGAGACCACGAGACCGACGGTGCGGCCCACGAAGCGTTCGTGATGGGCAGGGTCGAGCAGGGCGGCGAGGCCAACCGCACCGGCACCCTCGACCACCGTCTTCTCGATCTCGACGAACAGCTGAACCGCGCGCTCGATGGCGGTTTCATCGACCAGAAGCAGGTCGTCGACGCAGTCGGCGATCACCTGCCGGGTGAACTGGCCGGGGCTCTTGACCGCGATGCCTTCGGCGATGGTCATGCCCTGGGCAGCCGGAACCTCGCGGCCCAGCGCCTGCACCATGAACGGATAGCGATCGGCCTGAATGCCGATCACCTCGATCTCCGGCTTGAGCGCCTTGGCGGCCGCGGCGCAACCGGCGATCAGACCACCACCCCCCACCGGTACCAGCATCACGTCGATATCCGGTGCCTGTTCCAGCATTTCCAGCGCCACCGTCCCCTGACCGGCCGCGATCAACGGATCGTCATAGGGGTGGACGAAGGTGAGGCCCCGCTCGGCTGCAAGCGAATCCGCCCTGGCACGGGCCTCTTCCAGCGTGTCGCCTTCAAGCACGACCTCTGCGCCCAACGCGCGGGTGTGGCCGACCTTGGTGAAGGGTGTGAAGCGGGGCATCACGATGGTGGCGGGAATGCCGAGCCTGCGCGCCTGAAGGGCGACACCCTGGGCGTGGTTGCCGGCCGACATGGCGATCACACCCCGCGCCCGGGTCGCGTCATCCAGGGCGAGCATGCGGTTCAGCGCGCCGCGTTCCTTGAACGAGGCGGTGAACTGAAGGTTTTCATACTTGCAGACCACCTTCGCGCCGGTGAGGTCGCTGAGCGTTCGGGAGGCCTTGCAGGGGGTACGCTCGATCGATCCTGCAAGGCGGGCAGCCGCCTCGCGGATCTGGTCGAGCGTCAGCAGGGTGGAGGCTGGCACGTCGGGGGCTCCGGTACAGGGCCCGTGCCGCGTCCGGTCAGTTGGCCGGTGCGGTCGCGGGCGCCAGGGTCAGTCGCTTCGTCCCGGCCGCGGCGTCGATCCGCGACCAGTCGGTGATCATGGGGATGAAGCGGGTCTCGGTCCAGCGCGATGCGAAGGCATCATAGCCGGCGGAGAGCGGATTGCCGCTCTGCCCGGTGCTCTGGATGAACATCGAACGCTGCGGGTCGGCAAGATCGTAGATCGCGCGATAGCCGGGGCCGTGGGTCGATCGGAACATCTGCGGCCCTTCCGGTGCATCGGCAGCCCAGCGCTGGGCGTTGACGGTGAACGGGTCGCCGCCGATCGGCTGCGAGATGGCGAGCACATCCTTGAGCACCGGCACGGCCGACAGCACCCGGTTCTCGGAGACTGCAGGATGCGCCTTGCCCCATGTCCAGGCGGAGATGTCTTCACCCTGGGTGCGGATCAGCAGGGCCATTGCGTCGTCGAGCGCGCGGGCGATCTGAACGGCGCAGCTCTCCGTCTCCGTGGTCCGCCGGTCGTCGCACCAGACCGGGTCGCGGGTCAGCGCGACCCGCAGGAATTCGGTGCGGTGGCCACGATAGTCGCCGAACAGATCGTCGCCCAGCTCGTCGGCTGCGATGCGCGGCAGCAGGGCGTCATACCAGGCCGAGAAGATCAGCGGTGCGGTCTGATCGGCCGCCATGTCGCCGTCCCAGCGCTTCAGGATATCGAGTGCCTCCGCGGCGGCCGGGTGCTCCGGGCTGGCGTCGCGGATGCCGGCCATCATCAGCGGCATGAACTGGCGGGCCATCAGAGAGACGGTATCGCCCATGATCGCGCGGAAGCTCTCGGTATCGTGCTTGTCCGTCTCGTCGAGCATCTGGTCGATGCGGTCGGCGCGATAGGGGGCGGTCCATTCCCGGCTGATGAAATAGGGATAGCCCTCGGGCGTGATCCGCTGATTGGCGGTGACGATCCGGCCATCTTCCGGGTCTGTCAGCTGTGGCAGCTCGTCATAGGGAATCCACCCGGTCCAGTCTCCCTCGCCGGTCCAGCCGCGGCTGGGGAGAAAGCCGTCGCCCGAGGCCCGGATCGGCACCCGGGCCGGCGCCAGATAGGCGATCCGGCCGCCGGTGTCGGCGAAGACGATGTTCTGCTGCGGCCAGTAGAAGTCGCGCAAGCCTTCGCGGAAGCTGGGGAAATCGGTGGCGGTGTTGGCGGCGAAGGCTGCACGCAGGGTGGGGTCGTCATCGGTCAGCGCCACCCAGCGGAAGGCGAGCACATGGCGCCGGTCGGTCAGTTCCCCGCCGCCATTGACGACATCGGTCACGATCGGGCCGTTGCGGCTTTCGCGCACCGTGAAGCTCTCGGGCTCCGCCCCCTTGACCTGGATGGTCTCGCTGCGGGTGGTGAAGGCCAGGGGGCCATCCGGTGTTTCGTAAGTGTCGGCGCCCGGCGCCGTCAGCTGTTCGATCACGAAATCCTGGGTGTCGGGACCGGTATTCGTGAAGCCCCAGGCGAAACTGTCGGTGCGCCCCAGCATGACGCTGGGCAGGCCGGGCAGGGTGGCGCCGATCACCTCCAGGCCGGGTGCGGAGAGATGGGCGAGGTACCAGAGCGACGGTGCGCCCAGCCCCAGATGGGGGTCGTTGGCGAGCATCGGCTTGCCGGTCGCCGTATGGGCGCCCGACAGCACCCAGTTGTTGGACCCGATACCGTCGATCGGCGGCGCCGCCCCCTGGTCCAGCAGGGTTGCAAAGGGCGTTGCGGCATAGATCTTCGTCAACGCGTCCAGATCGGTGCCGAGCCCGGCGATTTCCGGCAGGGCGACATTGCCGTCGGCATCGTAATCCGGCCAGAGATCCGAGATCTGCTCCGGCGTGATGCCGGCTGCAAGCATGCGGGCGCGCAGCAGCTCGTCGCGCCAGTTCTTGGCCAGGTCCCAGGCCATCATCTTCAGCCAGACCATCGAATCGGCGGGCTTCCAGGGCGTCGGCGTGATGCCGGTCAGCACGAATTCCAGCGGCCAGGCGCCGTCATGGCTGGCGATATAGGCGTTCACACCGGCGACATAGGCATCCAGCCGGCGACGGGTCTGATCGTCGAGCTTTGCATAGGCCCGTTCGGCATGGCCGTAGACACCGATGGTGCGGATGAAGCGGTCGATCGACAGCGTCGACTTGCCGGCGAATTCCGACAACCGGCCCGATCCGACCCGGCGCTGGAACTCCATCTGCCAGAGCCGGTCCTGGGCGTGGAGGAAACCGAGGGCAAAGACCGCGTCCTCGATGCTCCGGGCCTTGATATGGGGCACGTCGTTCTCGTCACGGATGACCGTGACCTCGCCCGAAAGCCCCTGCAGGGCCAGGCGCCCCTCGGTCTCGGGCAGGCTGGTGCGCAGCCAGATCACGCCGATCACCACGGCGGCGATCACGATGAAGACGAGACCGCCCAGAATTCGACCGATCCAGCGCATGAAGATCCCCGCCTCTTGCCGTCAGAACGCCGCGGAATCCGTGCCGCGTCACGGCGGCAGTCTGATGGAGGCGCGGCTCCGGATCAACCTCTGCGTCACGCGACGGGGGTAAGAAGAACGGATCGACGGTCGCGGATCCGCAACGTCATCCCCATATGATGCAGAAGAGCCATGACCTTCCGCCCCCCAGATCAACGAGGAGCAGAACCGGATGTCGGACCTCTTCCCCACCCGTCGACGCAGCACTCCGGGCCGTTTTCCGGATGTCGATACGATGGTGACGCGGCTGAAGCCCAGCTATCCGGTCTATTGTTTGAAACCGTCGCGGCTGGCCGATGCCGCCCGTACCTTTATCGAAGGCTTTCCGGGCGAAGTCCTCTATGCGGTGAAGTGCAATCCCGAACGTGCGGTCATCTCCACACTTTATGAGGCGGGGATCGCCGGCTTCGACGTCGCTTCGCTTGCCGAGGTGGCGCTGGTCGCCGATCTCTTTGAAGAGGCGGAGCTGCATTTTCATCACCCGATCAAGAGCCGGGCGGCCATTGCCAATGCCTATCGGGTCTATGGCGTGGAACGCTTCGCCGTCGATCATCCCGACGAGCTGGCCAAGATCCACGCCGAGACCCGCGGCGGGCCGGTGGTGATGATGGTGCGACTGACCACCGACAGCAGCCGCAGCACCTATGACCTGTCAGCCAAGTTCGGCGCCTCGGTGCCCGAGGCGGCGGCGATGATGCGTGAGGCCCATCGCCTGGGCCATCAGGTCGGGCTGTATTTCCACGTCGGGTCGCAATGTCCGGACCCGCAGGCCTATGACGAGGCCATGGCGGTGGTGCGGGCGGCGATGGATCACGCACCGGAGGTGCCGGTTGTGGCGCTCGATGTCGGGGGCGGCTTCCCGGGACGCTATGATATGGGCGTGGAGATGCCGCCGGTCGGCGACTATTTCGCCGCCGTCCGACGGGCGCTCGATACCATCCCGCCGCTGCCCGGCCGGCGCATTCTGTGCGAACCGGGGCGTGCGCTGGTGGCTGACGGGCTGTCGCTGGTGGTGCAGGTGCATCTGCGCAAGGGCGACCGGCTGTTCATCAATGACGGCATCTATGGCAGCCTGTCGGAGACCGTGACCGGCCAGCTGCGCTTCCCCGCCCGCGCCATCCGCCCGGCCGGGCCGCTGGATGCAGAGCGTCAGCCCTTCACCATCTTCGGGCCCACCTGCGATTCGACCGATGTGCTGCCGGCGCCGCTGCTGCTGCCCTCGGACATTCGTGAGGGCGACTGGATCGAAATCGACATGATCGGGGCCTATTCCAACGCCCTCGCCACCCGGTTCAACGGCTTTCTGCCCGAAGCCGTGGTCGAAATCGGCGAACCCGCCGCAAGGGCGGCGGGTTCGGTGTTGCGGCGGGCCGAGGCGGTGCTTCCGGTCACTTGACCGACAGCTGCGCCTCCAGCGGCCCGCCCGGCAGGCCGGTATAAACCGCGCGCACGACCTGGCCTTCTTTCAACGGCAGCGGCCGGCTGATGGCGCCCAGCGTGATCAGATCGCCCGGCTTCAGGCTTTCGCCGCGGGCCTTCAGATGGCCGATCAGCCAGACCAGGGCATTCAGGGGCTGGCCCATGATGGCCGAGGACCGGCTTTCGACGATCAGCCCGCCATGACCGTCGAGGACCTTGACCTGCATCTCGGCCATGGCGGCGACGAATTCCGGTGTGGGCTGAACCGGCACCGCCTTGCCGACCACGCCGGTACGCATGCCGGCATTGATCATCGCGAGCGTCTCGGCGTTCAGTGGCTCGCCTGAGGCCAGCAGCAGGTCGGGAACGTCGATATAGGCCGAGACCGTGGCGAGATGGGCGGCCACCTCCAGCGGGTTGGTCGCCTGCATGATGCCGGCATCCTTGACCGTAACCGCCAGATCGACCTCGACCGTCGGCCGCGCGCCGACATCGCGCGGCACATCGGCGCCGTTCTCCAGGATCTGGCCGGCGAAGATCCGCCCCACCACCGGGGCGCGGGCCCCGAACATCTCCTGCGTGGTGCGGGCCGTCAGCGTCAGCTTCCAGCCCAGCTGTGCCGGTCGCGACGGCATCGCGGCAGCAAGGAAGCGGTCCTGGGCGGCGTAGGCCTGCGCAAGATCCGGCTTCACCTCAGGCGCCTTGGGCTGGATGCGCGCCAGCCAGGCCCGGCCGAGACGTTCCGCCTCTTCCGCGACCTTGGGTGGCAGGGCGACGGAGGCGCGCCGCGTCGCGGGCTGCTGCTGACCTGCCGGTTGTGACACACCGGGCTGGGTGGGTGCCGCAGGGGCGGTGGGTGCCACGGGTGCCTGCGGGACAAGAACCCGCGGCCCCGACTGCTGTGCCACGGCGGGCAGGGCGATAACGGCGGCCACAAGGCCGGTTGCGGCCGCCATGGCCGGAAGACGGAACGAGATCGGCACCTGGAACTCCGGAAACCGTCAGGGATAAAGAGAAAGGCCGTGCAAGGCGGCTCAGCCGTTCAGCTTCGCCGCCACGTCGCGGGCATAATAGGTGAGAACACCGGCGGCACCGGCCCGCTTGAAGGCCAGCAGGCTTTCGACCACCACTTTCTCGCCGTCCAGCCAGCCATTCGCAATGGCTGCCTGAAGCATGGCGTATTCGCCGCTGACCTGGTAGGCGAAGGTCGGCACGCCGAATTCCTGCGACACCCGCTGCACGACGTCGAGATAGGGCATGCCGGGTTTCACCATCACCATGTCGGCACCCTCGGCCAGATCGAGCGCCACTTCGTGCAGGGCCTCGTCGCTGTTGGCGGGGTTCATCTGATAGGTGCGTTTGTCGGCGGCGCCCAGATTCTTTGCCGAGCCCACCGCATCCCGGAAGGGGCCGTAGAAGGCGGAGGCATATTTGGCGGCATAGGCCATGATGCCGCAGCCGGCGAAGCCGTCGGCATCCAGCGCGTCGCGGATGGCGGCGATGCGGCCGTCCATCATGTCCGACGGCGCGATGACGTCGGCGCCGGCACCGGCCTGAACCAGAGACTGCCGGCACAGCATGTCGACGGTCGGGTCGTTCAGGATCTGGCCGTTCTCGACAATGCCGTCCTGGCCGTGGCTGGTATAGGGATCGAGGGCGGCATCGACGATGACGCCGATATCGGGGACGGCGTCCTTGATCGCCCGGATCGCCCGGCAGGTCAGATTGTCGGGGTTGGCGGCCTCGCGGCCGTCGGGGGGCTTCAGCGCCTGATCGATCGAGGGGAAGAGCGCCACGGCCGGAACACCCAGATCGCGCGCCTCACGCACCGCAGCGACCGCGCGATCGATCGACAGCCGTTCCACCCCGGGCATTGAGGCGACCGGCTGCGCGACCCCTTCGCCATCCACCACGAAAAACGGCCAGATCAGGTCGTCGGGCGAAAGCCGGTTCTCGGCGACCAGCCGGCGCCACCAGTCGGTCCGGCGATTGCGACGCATGCGGGTGCGCGGGAAACGTCCGAGGGGGGTCGGTGCCACGACACGATACTCCTGATCGAAAGTCCGAAAGGCTCTGCCGGGGCCAGAGAATGCACCCGCCGGGGCCCGACGTAAACCGGATGCCGCCGCGCCGCGGCAAAATCGCCCGGCAGGGCGTGCATGGGGGCCGCATCCGGGTGAAATTGACAGCGATCCGGTGGCCTCTATGATGCCCGGCATATCATGGCCTTTGCCATGACCGCGGGCCGGGCCGGTTGCCACGCCGCCGGCTTCGTCAACACAAAGGATCAGAGGAAACCAGATGAGCGACGCGCAGATCCTGTTCGACCGTGCCGGTTCGGCCGGTATCATCACCCTGAACCGGCCCAAGGCTCTGAACGCGCTGACCCTGCCGATGATCCGCCTGATGGCGCCGCAGATGAAGGACTGGGCTGCGGATGATGCGGTGGCCGTGGTGGTGGTGCGCGGGGCACCGCGCCCCGATGGCCGACCCGCCTTCTGCGCCGGTGGCGATGTTCGCGCCCTCTGGGACGAGCGTGAGGACCCGACCAGCACGCTGGCGGCAGAGTTCTTCGGCGAGGAATATACCCTCAACCGCGAGATCTTCCGGTACGCCAAGCCCTATGTGTCGCTGATCGACGGCGTGGTGATGGGCGGCGGTGTCGGCCTGTCTGCGCATGGCCGCTGGCGGGTTGCGACCGAGAACACGCTCTTCGCCATGCCCGAAACCGCCATCGGCATGCTGCCGGATGTGGGCGGCACCTATATTCTGCCGCGCCTGCCCGGTCTCTCGGGCACCTATCTGGCGCTGACCGGCGCCCGGCTGAAGGCGGCGGACTGCCTGGCGCTGGGCATCGCGACCCATTTCGTGCCGTCGGCGAAGCTGGGCGAACTGACCGAGGCGCTGTCGCAGGTGACGGCCGGTGCCGGTGCCGACGCCGAGGTGGAGGCGGTGCTGAACCGCTTCTCGGACGCGGCTGCCGCCGGCACCCCGCAGATCACCCAGCATCTGCCGACGATCAACGCCTGCTTCGCGGGCGACGATATGGCCGGCATCCTCGCGCGGCTGCCGGTCGAGGGCGGAGAGTGGGGTGCGGGCGTGGCGAAGGAGCTGTCGCACAAGTCGCCGACCAGCATGGTGATTGCGCTCCGCCAGATGCGCATCGGCGGCAGCCTGTCCTTTGAGGACTGCATGATCACCGAATTCCGTGTGGCGACCCGCATCGTGCGGACCCATGATTTCGGCGAGGGAATCCGCTCGGTGCTGGTCGACAAGGATCATGCCCCGGTCTGGTCGCCGGCACGCGTCGAGGATGTCGACCCGGCAGCCATCGACGCGCTGTTCGCGCCCCTCGGCAACCGTGACCTGCATTTCGACTGATTTTGCGTCGATTCTGCGTCAAAGTAGATGGCCGCGCCGGAGAACCGGCGCGGCCATCTTGACTTCGGCGTCGTGGTCGAGATGATCGCCTATTGGACTGCCACGCCGGCGGAGAGACCGGCGACAGCAGGACGTTCGTCAAAGTAAACGGCCCCGCTCATGGCGGCACGGGCAGCGGACCGGCGACACCCGCAGCCCCGACCCATGGCCTGAACTCCCGCCGGGCAACGCCGAGGACAAGGTGCGACAGTCTTATCTGGAGACAATTCGTCTGATCGAGCGGCTTCACCGCCGCTTTCTCGACGTGATCAAGGCCGAGCTGGATCGTCTCGGTATCAGCGACATCAACAACGTCCAGGCACTGATCCTGTCGAATATCGGCGAGGAACAGCTCACCATCGGCGAGCTTACCGTCCGTGGCTATTACCTGGGCTCGAACGTGTCGTACAACGTGAAGAAACTGGTCGAGAATGAATATCTCGAACAGGAACGCTCCCCTCATGACAAGCGGGCGATGCGCATTCGCCTGACTCAGAAGGGGCGGGATCTTTGCGACCGCGTCAATGAACTCTACGAGCGCAACTGCACGGCCCTGTCCAAGGGCGTGCTGGAAGCCGATGATCTCACCGAGGTGAATGAGAGCCTGCGGACCCTGGAGCGGGTCTGGTCCGACTATATCAATTACGGCCGGTTCTGAGCCTGGCCATATAAAAGACGACAGCCAAAGAGAAAAGGGCGCCCGACGAAGCGGGCGCCCTTTCTCGTGGCCTGGTGAATAACGCGGCGCTCAGAGGCCGTCGAGGACCGGTGCCAGATAGCCCGACAGCGTCATCAGCGACACATGCACGCCGCGATTGTAGTAGCGGGTCGGGAAGGCGCAGGTCTCGATATCGTCCCACCGCACGCCATCGTTCAGCTTCCGGCCCTTGCGGGCGATGGAAGACGACCAGGTGCCACCGCCATAAATGACGGTGGGATAGGTCATCGGGTGGCTGTCGATGAAGCCGGCACCGCGCAGGCAGCGATGGATCTCCTTCAGGCGGCCCTGATGGAAGAGCGGCGATTCGCTCTGGACCACCACCATGCCGCCATCGGTCAGGATCCGGTGGCAGTCGGCATAGAAGGCGGCGCCGAACAGCCCTTCCGCCGGGCCGACCGGATCGGTGCTGTCGACGATGATCACGTCATAGCTGCCGGCGGCTGCGTTGCGCACCCAGGCGACGCCGTCCTCGAAACGGATCGACGCTCGCGGATCATTGTTCGACGCCGTCAGCTCGGGGAAGAATTTCTCCGACACCCGCACGACGCGCTCGTCGATCTCGACCATGTCGACATGCCCGATCCCGGGGTGGCGCAACACCTCGCGCAGGACCCCGCAATCGCCGCCACCGATGATCAGCACCCGACGGGGCCGTTCATGAATGAACAGCGCCGGATGGGCCATGACCTCGTGATAGAAGAACTCGTCCTTGTCGGACACGTTCACAAAGCCGTCGAGCACCATGGCCGTGCCGAAGCCGGTGGTGCGAAACACCTCCAGGCGCTGGAATGGCGTCCGCTCGGCGTGGAGGACTTCCGCCACCTGCAGACTGTACTGGAAGCCGGTGCCGGCCATGCGTTCAGTGAACCACAGCTCGCTGTCCGCAGCTGCGATGATCTTTTCCATCTTGTCCGATACCTGAGCTGGAGCGTCGGAAAGGGCGGGTGACCCAGGGTCAGCCGTTGACGACCTTCTTGGGCGCTTCGACAGGCACGCGACCGGCAAGCATCGCCTGATGGCCGCGCTCCAGCGACATGGTCGAGAAGGTTCCCGACTTCAGCGCTTCGCGCAGATAGTGGAAGGCCTGTTCGGTGTGCAGGCTGTCGCCGCAGGTGAACAGGTCCACCGCCGCATAGCCGTATTCGGGCCAGGTGTGGATGGCCAGATGGCTTTCGGCGATGATGATCGCGCCACTAACACCCAGCGGCGAGAAATGATGGAAGGTATGGGTGACGATGGTCGCCTTGGCGCGCTTGGCGGCCTCGAGCATCGCATCGGTCACGTAGTCGACATTCGCCAGAAGATCGCCGTCGCAGTCGTAGAATTCAGCGATGATCTGATGTCCGAGAGCCTTCACGGCACACCCCCCTTTTCAGAGAAGGTGGCGATCCACCCCAGGTCTCACGCCACAGTTCGTTACACACCCAAGAGGACGAAAGCCGGGCCGCCCGATCTTCACACGATCGGAACACGGTCCGGCCATCGGAACGGGTCACCAGCATTGCCTCGTGCCCGGATAAAGTGGCTGGAACCTAGGGATGGGGGGAGGGGGTGTCAACCGAATTTCATGTGACGATCATTCCCGATCGTCGCGGATGCGACGGACGCACGGGCGGGCACGAGGTTATGCTGTCAGACAGAGGTCCGCATGGCGGCGGTGACGGACCGGTGCATGTCAGACGCAATGCCGCGACAGGAGGAGACGACCAACCCAATGTCTACAAGCTTTTATGATGATCGCTTCACCCGCCGTCGCATCACCGTCGACGACGGGATCGGCATTCATCTGGTCGAAGGCGGCGAGGGGCCGCCCCTGCTGTTGCTGCATGGCTACCCTGAAAGCCATGTGATGTGGCACAAGGTGGCGCCGGCGCTGGCGGCGCATTTCCGGCTGGTCATCCCGGATCTGCGCGGCTATGGCGACAGCGACAGACCGGCCGGCGATGCGGCCCATGCGACCTATTCCAAGCGGCGCATGGCGGCCGACATGGCACAGGTGATGACCGCCCTTGGCCATGAGCGGTTTTCGGTTGCGGGCCATGATCGCGGTGCGCGGGTGACCCATCGGCTGCTGCGCGATCACCAGCAGCGGATCGTGAAAGCCTCGGTGATGGATGTGGTGCCGACGCTCGACGTCTATGAGGCGACGGACATCACGGTGGCCACCAGCTATTTCCACTGGTTCTTCCTCATTCAGGAGGGTGGGCTGCCGGAGCGGCTGATTGCGGGCGATCCCGGCTTCCTGCTCGACTGGGCCTGTGACCGGCTGTGCGTCGACCCGGCGGCGATCGGCCCCGAAGAGCGGGAGGAATACAAGCGCTGGTTCGTTCTGACCGAAACCATTCATGCGACCTGCGAAGACTATCGCGCCGGGGCGACGATCGATCTGGAGCATGATCGAGCGGATCGGGATCTGAAACTGACCGTGCCGCTGCTGGTGTTGTGGGGCGCCCATCGTCTGGTCGGGAAACGTTTCGATCCGCTCGCGATCTGGCGCAGTTACGCCGAGACGGTAGAGGGCGAGGCGCTCGACTGCGGTCATTTCCTGCCGGAAGAGGCACCGGACGAGGTGGCCCGACGGATGATCGCTTTCTTCACCACATAAAAACCAGCCGGACGCCATGTGTCCCAAGCTTGTCCCTTGAGCCCTGCCGCGGGCGATGCCCATGATGAGGCATTCGCCCGTGCAAAACATGCAGGGCATCAGGGGACCGGCCAGACCATGAGCAGACGCGACCGACACGCCGAGAGCGACACAGCCGAGCGACCGCATGGTGGCGGGCGGCTCAGGCGCTATTTCCTGGCCGGAATCGTGGTGACGGCGCCGATCGCCATCACTTTGTATGTCGGCTGGTGGTTCATCGCCTTTGTCGACGATCTGGTGCTGCGTTTCGTGCCGCCGGCCTACCACCCGGACCAGTACCTGCCGTTCAGCATTCCGGGCGCCGGTCTGATCGTGGTCGTGATCGGCATCACCCTGATCGGCGCCTTTGCTGCCGGTCTGGTCGGCCGCGAACTGGTGCGGCTGGGCGAGGGCATCGTTGCCCGGATGCCGGTGTTGCGCAGCATCTATGCGGCCCTGAAGCAGATCTTCGAGACGGTGCTGACCCAGGGATCGCAGTCGTTTCGAGAGGTGGTCCTGATCGAATATCCCCGCCGCGGGCTCTGGTCGCTGGCCTTCATCACCGGCACCACCGGCGGGGAGATCCAGCGGCTGACCAAGGCGCGGATGGTGAACGTCTTCGTACCGACCACCCCCAACCCGACCTCGGGCTTCCTGCTGTTCGTGCCCGAGACCGAGATCGTCCGACTGGCGATGACCGTGGAGGAAGGCGTGAAACTGGTCATTTCAGGGGGGCTGATCACGCCGCCGGATGCGGCGGATCCCGAGGCGCAGGCAATTGCCGCCCCGCGCGGGACCGACCGGCGCGAAGGGCTTGATAAACCCGATCGGAATGCGCATGTTTAATCCATCATGATGCATTTCGGCGTTCATCATCGGTCCGCCTGCCTGTTGCGCGGCGGCAATCTCGTCACGGGCTGACCGCCCGGACCGTTCGCGTCCATTGAACCGGCGCCCGGTCCGGGTGCCTGCGCCGTTGCGGCGCCGTGGCCGTGCCCGTATTCGGGACATAGGTCACATTCAAAATCCGGAACCGTCGATCCGCCCAGGCAACCGAGGTCGCAGTCTCGGGGCCGGGGGCGCCGCCGCCCGGTCTACCGCCCTCGCGACGAGAGAGCCGTCAGGATGTCCGCCCGTCATGATCCGTCACGGGGCCCCGAAAGCCGGGCCACCGTGATCTGTTTCGTCTGTCATCGCGCCGTGGGGGCCGATGATTTCCACCGCGATGGCTGCCCCATTTGCGGGGCCGGCCGGCATCTGCCGCCGATCCGGTTGCTGCCGGACGATGCCCGCCGGCTGGCCGCGCTTGCCGGCCGGCTGGTGACGCAAAATCCAACGCTTGTGGGGGCTCTGACCCGTGAACTGGCCCGTGCGGTGATCGTGCGCGATGCGCATGGCGCCTGGGGAACCGCACGGATCGGCGCGGAACTGCGTTTCCGCCTTGATGGAAGCGCAGAACCCGTCCGCCGGCGTCTCCATCTGCCCGAGACGGCGGGGCAGGCCGCCCAGGGCTTCGATCTCTCCCTCGCAACCCCCCTCGGCATCGCACTGGTCGGGCTGGCCGCGGGCGCGGTCATGCCCTTCACCGACCTCTGCGGCACCCGACGCCTCGTCCGGCTGGACGGGGTGCGTGACGCCGCCTGAACCATCATCCGAAAGAAACGGAGACAACATCATGATGACCAATGAAAACCTTCAGCACGCCCCGGCCATTCCCGCTCAGCCGCCGCCGGTGATGCTGGGCGAAAGCGATTACGACCGGTTGAGCGCGCTGGCCGATATGGCCGCTGTGGAACCCGGCAGCGCCGTCGCCTTCCTCGCCGCCGAACTCGATCGCGCAACGATCGTGGCCGATGACGAACTGCCGGGCGACGTGGTTGCGATGCACCGCCGTCTGGCCTATCGCGCCGATGACGGTGCCGAGCATCAGGCGATGCTGGTCTTCCCCCGTCAGGCCGATATTGCGGCCAACCGGGTATCGATCCTGACCCCGGTGGGCGCTGCGCTGATCGGCCTCAGGACCGGTGCGTCGATCGCCTGGCGCGACCGCATGGGGCGCGAGCGCCATCTGACCGTGACGGCGGTCGGCTGATCAGCCCGAGCGGAGATAGCGCACGGCCTGATCGCG
This sequence comes from Tistrella sp., assembly GCF_002684955.1. Lineage (NCBI taxonomy): Bacteria > Pseudomonadati > Pseudomonadota > Alphaproteobacteria > Geminicoccales > Geminicoccaceae > Tistrella > Tistrella sp. The sequence continues at coordinate 356,179 of NZ_NYWI01000029.1, forward strand.
CTCGAACAGATAAAGCAGGGTTCTGAGCGCCTGGCCGCGCGGCCCGTCGAGTTCCGGCGTGCGCTCGATCTCCAGCCGGGCCTGTGCCTGGGCGGTCTCGATCAGGTCGGCATGCAGATCAAGATCGGCGAACCGCATTTCCGGTTCGCCGCTCTGCTTCGTCCCCAGCGCATCACCGGCCCCGCGGAGCTTCAGATCCTCCTCGGCGATCACGAACCCGTCCTCCGTCGCCCGCATCACCTCCAGGCGCTTGCGGGCGATTTCGCCCAGCGGGGCGGCGTAGAGCAGCAGGCAGCTCGCCTGATCGTCGCCCCGGCCCACCCGGCCGCGCAGCTGGTGGAGCTGGGCCAGCCCGAAGCGCTCGGCGTGCTCGATGATGATCACCGTCGCATCGGGCACGTCGACGCCTACCTCGATCACCGTCGTCGCCACCAGTACATCGGTGCGGTCATCGGCGTCCCTGGCGCGGAAGCGGGCGATGGCGGCATCCTTGTCCGCGCCCTTCATCTTGCCGTGGATCAGGCCGACCCGCGGCCCCAGCTGATCCACCAGATCCTCGGCACGGGCGCCGGCCGCCGAGAGATCCGCCTTCTCGGAGACGTCGACCAGGGGGCACACCCAATAGACCTTGTGGCCCTCGTCGATGGTCCGACGCACGGCATCGATCACCTGATCCATGCGGTCCATCGGCAGCACTCGGGTCTGGATGGGCTTGCGGCCAGCGGGCTTCTGCCGGATCCGCGAGACATCCATATCGCCATAGGTGGTGAGCGCCAGGGTCCGCGGGATCGGCGTCGCCGTCATGACCAGGGTGTCCACCCCCCGGCCCTTGGATGAAAGCTGCAGGCGTTGATGGACGCCGAAACGGTGCTGCTCGTCGATCACCGCCAGGCCCAGATCGCGGAAGGCCACGCCCTCCTGGAACAGGGCGTGGGTACCGACCAGGATGTCGATCTCGCCGGCCTCCAGTGCCGCCAGCACGTCGCGCCGCGCCTTGGCCCGTTCGCGCCCTGTCAGCAGGCCGAAGCGAAGCCCGGCCGGGGCGCCGAGCCTTGCCAGCGTTTCCATGTGCTGGCGGGCAAGCACGTCGGTCGGCGCCATCAGCGCCGCCTGTGCCCCCGCTTCGACCGCGATCGCCATGGCGATCAGCGCCACCACCGTCTTGCCGCTGCCGACATCGCCCTGAAGCAGACGAAGCATGCGCAGGGGCCCTGCCATGTCGCCGGCAATCTCCGACAAGACCTGACGCTGATCCTGGGTCAGACGGAAGGGCAGGCCGGCTTCGATCGGCCGGGTCAGCCGCCCGCTCCCGGCCAGATGGCGGCCGGCCGCCCGCCGCTGACGGTTGCGGACCAGCGCAATCGCCAGCTGATTGGCGAAGAGCTCGTCATAGGCCAGGCGGCGCCGGGCCGGATGAAGCGGTGACAGATCATCGGCATCGGTCGGCGCATGGGCCGTGGCGAGCGCGCCCCGCCAGTCGGCCCAGCCTTCACGGGCAAGCACGCCGCGATCGATCCATTCCGGCAGCTCGGGCAGGCGGGAAACCGCGAATTTTGCGGCCTTGCGCAACAGCTTGGGCGACAGACCGTCGGTGCCGGGATAGACCGCCTCGACCGTCTCCACCTCGGCCCGCTTCTCGGGCGGGACGATATGGTCGGGATGGGGCATCTGCACCTCGCCGCCATAGCGTTCGACCTTGCCGCTGACGATACGAACCTCCCCGTCGGGCATGAGCCGCCGCCAGTCGGCCTCGCGGCCGTGGAAAAAGACCAGGGTCACGCCCGTGCCGTCGGGATCCGCGCACCGCACTCGGTGCGGCTGGCGCGGGCGTTCGGCCGGCTGATGTTCAAGGATGGTGAGCGTGAAGGTGACGATCCGTCCCGCTGGTGCGATCACGGCGGGCGGCGCGTAACGCCTGTCGACCACGGAGATCGGCAGCGTGTTGATCACGTCGATCACCCGGTTGCCGCGTGCGGCACGCTCCACCAGTTTCAGCACGCGCGGGCCGATGCCGGGCAGGCTGGTGGCTTCGGCAAATAGCGGGAAGAGGGCTTCGGGGCGCATCTGGTCCGGTCAACAGGCACGGTCGGGCGTGGTGGGCGCATCGGGCGCCAACGATAGGGGCGGGGCCGGGCCGTGACAAGCTGCATGGCCGCAAGGCCCCGAAGCCGCGCCGGGGGGTGACAGCGAAGGGCGCGCGGGCTATATCACGGGACGCAGACGACAAGCAGGAAGGGCACCAGCTCTCATGGCCGAAGACCTCGAAATCCGTCGCCGCCGGCTGCGCTATCAGAGCTGGTATCGCGGATGCAAGGAAACCGACATCCTGTTCGGCAAATTCGCCGATGCCTGGATCGACCGTTTCGATGCCGACCAGCTCGATGCCTTCGAAGCGCTGCTCGACGAAAGCGATGTCGACCTCTACAACTGGTTGAGCGGCCGTGAGCCTCTGCCCGAAGATCTGGCGGACAACCCGGTCATGAAGATGATGATGCAGTTCGACGTGGCAACCGCGCCCGATCGCGGTCTGGCCGAGGGTGGCCTCGGCGGCGCCTGAGAACTGACCTCTGAGATCGGGCCTCCAAGACCGGGGCCCCGCCGGAACCTCTCCATTCCCGCCAACCTTTCATGCCCCAGACCGTTTCGAATGAACGACGTCGCCGCCTCGCTCTGGTCCTTTTCGGGGCCGGTCCTTCGGGGACGGAGGACGCGCTTGAAGGATGCGACGCCCGTGCTGATCGATCCCACGCTTTTCGACCGCCCCGGACGCATCCTGCTGACCGAGGCGCCCGACGGTCTGGTCTGGCAGCTGGCGGCAGAGTTCGCAGCCGGCAGACCAAAGCGTGATCTGGTTCTGGTGATGCGTGACGACGCCCGGATGGCGGCCGCGGCCGACGCGCTGAAAGTTCATCTGCCCGAGGCGGAGGTGCTGCGCCTGCCGGCCTGGGACTGCCTGCCCTACGACCGGGCGTCCCCCAACGGCATGATCGCCGCCGAGCGGATGGATACGCTGACCAGGCTGGCCGGCGGCCCGGCGGCGGACGACCCGAAGGCGGGGACGGGAAGCCGGCCGCGCGCGATCGTCGTCACCACGGTCAATGCGCTGGCCCAGCGCGTGCCGCCGCGCGAGAGCCTGGCACTGGCCAGGCTTCGGCTGGAGCCGGGACACCGGCTGTCGACAGAGCGTCTGGTCGACTATCTGATGCATAACGGCTATGTCCGCGCCGGCACCGTGATGGAGCCGGGTGAGTTTGCCGTGCGCGGCGGCATCGTCGACCTGTTTCCGGCCGGTGAGCCGGACCCGGTCCGCCTGGACTTTTTCGGCGACGAGGTGGAGGCGATCCGGAATTTCGACCCCGTCACCCAGCGGTCCAATGCCCGCATCCGCCGGCTGGATCTGAAGCCGGTGAGCGAGATCCTGCTGACCGAAGGGGTGATCCAGCGCTTCCGACAGGGATATCGCCAGGCTTTCGGCGCGGTCGGCACCGGCGACCCGCTCTACGAGGCGATCAGCGCCGGGCGGCGCCATGCCGGTATGGAGCACTGGCTGCCGCTGTTCCACACCCATCTGGAGCCGGTGACCGCCTATTTCGACCGTCCGGTGATGGTGTTCGATCATCTGGCCGATCAGGCCTTCACCGAACGGCGCGTGCTGATCGAGGACTATTACGAGGCGCGACGCACGGGGCCCGTGTCGATCATCGGCGGCGAGCGCGAGGCCCCTTATCGGGCGCTGCCGCCCGATCAGCTGTACCTGACCGCGAAGGAATGGGCCGAAATCGGCCGCAGCGAGACCCTGGTTGCCGTACAGCCCGGTGCTGCGGAGCGGCCGCTCGAGCAGGGCTGGCAGGCGGCGCGGCTTGCCGGGCGGGCCGCCCGCGACTTCGCACCCGAGCGCAAGGACGAGGACGTCAACCTCTTCGAGGCGCTGAAGGCCCATGTCGATGCCGAGCGGTCGGCCGGGCGGCGGGCGGTGGTCTGCTGTTACAGCGCCGGCTCGCTCGACCGTATCCGGACGGTCTTTGAAGATCATGGTCTGAAGCAGCTGGAGCAGGTGGAGACCTGGGCCGATATCGGCAAGGCGAAGCCCGGCGCGCTGGTGCTGATCGTGCTGCCGCTCGACCACGGCTATGTTGCGGGCGATCTTTCGGTCCTGACCGAGCAGGACATTCTGGGCGACCGTCTGCACCGCAAGACCCGCCGCAAGCGGCGGGCGGAGAATTTCCTGCGCGATGCCGACAGCCTGACCGTCGGCGATCTGGTGGTGCACGTCGATCATGGCATCGGGCGCTATGAGGGGCTTGAGACCATCACCGCCGGCGGCGCACCGCATGACTGCGTGCTGGTGGTCTATGAAGGCGGCGACCGGCTGTTCGTGCCGGTCGAGCATATCGACATGCTGTCGCGCTATGGCACCGCCGACGGGCCGGCGCCGCTCGATCGGCTGGGCGGCAGCCAGTGGCAGCAGCGCAAGGAGCGCACCAAGCGGCGGCTGAAGGACATGGCCGACGCGCTGATCGCGGTCGCGGCCGAGCGGCAGCTGAAAGGCGCTGCCCGGATCGAGCGGCCACAGGGGCTGTATGACGAGTTCTGCGCCCGTTTCCCGTACACGGAAACCGAAGATCAGCTGCACGCGATCGAGGATGTGATCGACGATCTGGCATCGGGCCGGCCGATGGACCGGCTGATCTGCGGTGATGTCGGCTTCGGCAAGACCGAGGTGGCGCTACGGGCGGCCTTCATTGCCGCGATGAGCGGGGTCCAGGTTGCCGTGGTCGCGCCCACGACCCTGCTCTGTCATCAGCATTTCCTGGGCTTTACCAAGCGCTTCCAGGGATTTCCGATCAAGATCGTCGAAGTGTCGCGGCTGGTCGCCGGCAAGCGCGCCACCGAGGCGAAGAAGGCGATCGCCGATGGTACGGCCGATATCGTCATCGGCACGCATGCGCTGCTCTCCAAGGGCATCTCGTTCCGCGATCTCGGCCTGATGATCATCGACGAGGAACAGCATTTCGGCGTGAAGCACAAGGAACGGCTGAAGGAGCTGAAGGCCGATGTCCATGTGCTGACCCTGACGGCAACGCCGATCCCGCGCACCCTGCAGCTGGCGCTGGCCGGTGTGAAGGAATTGTCGATCATCGCTACACCGCCGGTCGACCGACTGGCGCTGCGCACCTTCACCATGCCCTATGACAGCGTCATCGTCCGCGAAGCGATCCTGCGCGAGCATTATCGCGGCGGCCAGACCTTCTTCGTCTGCCCGCGGATCGAGCAGGTCAAAGAGGTGGAGGAACGGCTGCGCAGCCTGGTGCCCGAGGTCAAGATCGCGGTCGCCCATGGCCGGCTGGCGGCGGGCGAGCTGGAAGACGTGATGGGCGGCTTCTATGGCGGCGAATACGATGTGCTGCTCTCCACCAGCATCGTGGAAAGCGGGCTCGACATTCCGCGGGCCAATACGATCATCATCTATCGTGCCGATCTGTTCGGCCTGGCCCAGCTCTATCAGCTGCGCGGACGGGTGGGGCGCGGCAAGCTGCGCGGCTATGCCTATCTGATGCTGCCTGCCAATCACGGTGTCACCCGCACCGCCGAGAAGCGGCTGGATGTGATGCAGACCCTGGACAGCCTGGGGGCGGGCTTCACCCTGGCCAGCCACGATCTCGACATCCGCGGCGCCGGCAATCTTCTGGGTGAAGAGCAGTCGGGCCATATCCGCGAAGTCGGGCTCGAACTGTTCCAGCAGATGCTCGACGACGCGATCGAGGCGGCAAAGACCGGAGGCGGTGACGCCCCCGCACGGGCGCCGGTGCGCGACTGGTCGCCGCAGATCAATCTCGGCGCCGCCGTGCTGATCCCCGAGACCTATGTCTCGGATCTGGATGTGCGCATGTCGCTCTACCGCCGTCTGGCCGATCTGGACGAGGGCGACGAGCTGGATGCGTTTGCCGCCGAACTGGTCGACCGCTTCGGGCCGCTGCCCGACGAGGTCCGCCAGCTGCTGCAGATCGTCGCGATCAAGCGGCTGTGCATCGCCGCCGGTGTGGAAAAGGTCGAGGCGGGACCCAAGGGTGCCACCATCGCCTTCCATCTCGACCAGTTCGCCCGGCCGGACGGGCTGATCCAGTTCATTGCCGGCCAGTCGGGCACGATCCGGCTGCGGCCGGATCACAAGCTGGTGGTGATCAGGGCGTGGGCGACCGTCGACGACCGGCTGAAGGGTGCGCGCGACCTGATCGCGACCCTGGCCCGGATCGCCCGGACGGGCAAGGCGGCATAGATCCTGCCGGAGCAGGTCGCGTCCCTGTCACGTCTGCACCCCAAAACGGTCACACGCCACGGGTTACGCCGGACCGACATCCTTCCCATATGTGTGGTGCCTTGAGTTTCATGGCCTGCAGGCACGATGTCTGCAGGTGCACCCCCATCGCGACAGGAAAGGACGTCAGCCATGGCGAACGCCGATACCGCTGCCGGGAAGGCCGTCGACACCGAGATGGAAACCCTGAAGGCCGACCTGGCCGCCCTTAAGGCCGATCTGGCCAAGGTGACCCGACAGGCGGGACGCACGGCCGGCGTCGGCGCCGAGGAGTTGGGCGACAAGGCCAATGAAGAGATCAGCCGCCTGAAGGCCGAGGTCGACCGCCTGATGCATCTGGCGAGCGAGCGGAGCCGCGGTGCGGTTGCAGCCGCCGAGCACAAGATCGAAGAGCGGCCCCTGACCAGCGTTCTGGTGGCCTTTGGCGTTGGCCTGGTGATCGGCAAGCTGATCGATCGCCGGTGAGTGCGGATCATCCGGGGATCATCCGATCCCTTCCGACCTTCCAACGACACCGGAGCCTGCAGCCATGCTGATGAGACGTATCGAAGCGGCACTGGCGAGAGCCGGTGCTGCTGCGGGCCTCTACGGTTTGGCCGGCCTCGTCCTTCTGGGCGCGGCCGGCTTTGGTGTGGCGGCCTTCTACATCTGGATCGACGGCATCACCTGGCATCCGGCCTCGCCTGCGCTGTGGACGGCGCTGCTTCTGGCCGTGATCGGTCTGCTGATGATGGGGGCGGGTCGCGTGGTTCTGCGTGCACCGAAGCCGCCGGTGCGTCAGCAGCCTTCTGCCGCCGGATCTTCAGCCCCCCCGGGCGCGGCCGATGTTGCCGCCATGACCGGCGTGGTCTCGGAACTGATCCGCCGCAATCCGGCCGAAGGCGTCACCATGGCAGCCCTTGCGGGCGTCGCCATCGGCGCGTCCCCGGAAATCCGCCGGATTCTGGCCGATGCCGCCCGCGCGGCGCTCGCGCCCAAGCCGCCCTCGGATGATCGTCAGAGCAGGACCTGACGCGCCCTGAGCAACAGGGAATCGGCCGTGTCCGACGGCTCTAGCGTTGCGTGGCCCATCTGCATCCAGATCGGCGTCGTCGGCAGCCCGCCCAGCCCGTAATCGGTGGTGGCGAGGCTGCCGGCGATCTTGTGCAGCGCCTTCATCGACCGGTCCCCGGGGGTATCGGGCAGAACCACCACCAGGGTGGAATCATCGGCCCGCGCCACCATGTCCTCGACCCGGACAAGCCGTCTCAGGGTCTCGGTGGCGCGGCTCATCACCGACCGGGCTGCGGCGGGACCGCGGCGTTCGATCAGCAGCGAGAGATTGCGGTACGAGACCGTGGCGATGCTGAGCGGCTTTTCCCATTTCGCCGCCTCGAAAACCAGCCGCGACAGATGGACGCGCAGGAATTCGGGCCGATAGGCGCCGGTTTCGGCATCGACGGTCGATGGTGCCTCGAGCGAGGTGAAGAGATCGGTCAACCGCCGCCGGATGCGCCGACGGCGCAGGGCAGACAGCACCCGACCATGAAGTTCGTCGGGCGGGTAGGGACGCTGGATCAGGTCGTCGATCCCGGTCTTGAGCAGGGTACCCGCATCGGGCGCGATCGAGGCATGGCCGACAGCCAGGACAGGCACGTCGTAGAGGGCCGGCGTGTCACGGACATGCAGTGCCAGACCCAGCCAGTCCTCGCTGTTGCCACCGTCGAAGGACAGGATCAGGGTGTCGACCGATTGCTCGTGCAGAAGCTGGGCCGCTTCGGCTGCGCCCGCGGTCCTGAGCAGGCGATAGCGCGATTGCAGCAGCTCCGCCACATCGTCGAGATCCTCGCCCATCTGGGCTGCCAGCAGGAGAGTGGGCGGGCCGTCATTGGCGATCGGGCGGCGCTTGTCCAGTTCAACCCGGAAGCTGCGTGCGGTGGCCGTGCGGCGGCGGAGTTCCGCCTGCATGATGCCGAGGCGCACCAGCTTGGCCATGCGGGCGGCCAGGAAGCCGAGATTGATGCCGCCGGTCAGCAGTTCGTCGACCCCGACCGCAAGCGATCGTCGCCTCAGGGCCGACGAGGCCTGTGTGCCGATCATCAGTACCGGAATGTGCCGGGTATCGGGATCGTTGCGCAGCATGTCGACGAAATCGCAGCCATCACCATCCGGCAGGCGGTCGTCGATGATGATGACGTCGGTCAGAAGCTGTCGGGAGAGGCGGAGCCCCTCGGCGCCGGTCCGCGCACTGAACAGAAACATGTCCTGCGCGCGCAGGCCGTCCATCACCTGTTGCGCCGCGCGAGGATCTTGCATGACGACCAGGACGCGCGCGATATGAGCCATAGGCGCCGGAGTCTCCCGTCGCGAAGGATGCCTCTGCCGTTGCCCTGCGATCATCCGGCGCCGAGAGCCCGCCGGAGTATCTTGCCGTTCACGCCGCGTGGCAGACTGTCGACCAGGATAAGGTCGCGCGGCCATTTGTAGCGGGCGAGGTGCTTGCCGACCCAGGCATTCAGGCCGTCGAGATCCAGCTCCCCGGCACGGCCGGGTTTGGGGACCACATAGGCTGCGATGATGGTCAGCGCATCATCGACCTTCCTGGGGCCGACGGCGACTTCCGCGATCGCCGGATGGGCGCTCAACGCCGCCTCCACCTCGATCGGAGAGACCCGATAGCCCAGCACGGTCATCACTTCGTCCGAGCGACCATCGTACCAGTAGTAGCCGTCACTGTCGACGCGCGCGAGATCACCGGTGAGGAACCAGTCACCCCGCCAGGCGGTTGCGGTATCCTCGGGCCGGTTCCAGTAGCCGATCATCAGCCCGGGCTCGTCGCGATGCACGGCAATCACGCCCACCTCATCAGGTCCCACCGGATCGGTCCCTCCGTCGAGCGGCAGAACCTGGATCCGCCGGCCCGGTTGCGGCCGGCCGGGGCTGCCCAGACGGAGCGGCGTCTCCGGGCCACTGGAGATGTATGTCGATACCTCGCTCATCCCCAGCGCCTCGTAAAGCGGCAGGGACGCGGCATCGAACCAGCGATGGGTGAGCGGCGGCGGCAGGGCTTCGCCGGCTGTCAGGCCGTGGCGGAGCGTCCGCAGACGGTCGGGGGTCAGCGTGCCGTATTTCAGCATCTGTCGATAGACCGAGGGAACGGCGGCGAAAATCGTGGCCTCCGCCCGTTCGATCAGCAAAGGCCAGACTGACGGATCGCGGGGGCCGGCATAAAGAACTGCCGTCGCCCCATGCGCCCAGGGGTCCATCAGGCCGACGCCGAGGGTATAGGTCCAGTTCAACTGGCCGGCATGCAGCACGCGATCCTCAGGCCCCATGCCGTGCCAACCCGGCCCCATCGGCCGGCGGCCCCAGACCGCGCGATGGGCGTGGAGCACGCCCTTGGGGCGGCCACTGGTGCCGGAGGTGTAGATCATCAGCGCGGGATCATGGGCCGGCAGATGCAGTGGCGCCATGTCCCGGCGCCCCCGCACGGCCGCCTCCAGCCAGTCGAGACCGAGCAGACGCATACCGCCGGGATGGGGCGGGGCGATCTCCAGCCCGTCGGCGACGAAGGCGACTGCGGCACCGCAGTCGCGCGCAATGAAACCCGCCTCGGCCGGCGTCAGCTGGGCCGATGTCGGCACGGCGATCAGGCCTGCGGCGGCTGCGGCGAAATAGACCAGGGCGAATTCCAGACGGTTGCCCATCCGGATCATAATCCGCGAGCCCGGGGCCAGATCGAGCGCATGGAGCGCCGCCGTCACCCGGCGGACCTGATCATACATCCGTCCGAAGCTGATCTCGCCACGGATGCCGGTATCGTCCAGCAGGATCAAGGCCGCCTTGTCTGGCTGCCGTTCGGCGTTCCAGGCCAGACAGTATTCCGTGAGGTTGAACCGCTCCGTGTCGAAGATATGCCGGGCCGCAGGCATCGCCGGCTGGTCGGCGGGCGAAGCGGCAGGCGAAACGACAATGGCCCCGTCGGGCTGGCCGACAGGGGCAGAGGCGGCGGGGGCGGTTACGGGCACCGTGGCACCCTCTACGGAAGCGTCACTGATCATGGCGCTGAGGGTAAGCCCGGACGCGCGGTTTCGGAAGTGCCAAAAAACGGCCATCGAAACGTCGCGAAACCACGCGAGCACCGGTCACGAACGACAACCCCCCGCTCCGGGGGAGCGGGGGGCAGCGACGATTGATGATATGAGGATCAGAGGCCCAGGCGTTCGCCGGTTTCGCGGGCCTCGCGGCGGAGCGAATCGACCACATTCTCGACCGACCGGCGCAGGGCTTCCGAGTTGTGGGCGAGATGGGCGGTCGCATCTGCAACCGAAGTCGCAGCTTCGGCCGTGCGCCCGGCACCGCCCGCCACCTCTCCGATGGCCGAGGAGATGGTGCGGGTACCGTCGGCAGCCTGATTGACGTTGTGCGCGATCTCGCCGATGGCGGCGATCTGCTCTTCCACAGCGCTCGCGATGGTGGTGGAGGCCTCCCGCACACGGCCGATGGTCTCGACGATCCGGGCAATGGCGCTGACCGCCTGCTCTGTATCGCCCTGGGTGGCTGCGATGCGGGCGGTGATCTCTTCCGTCGCTTTTGCGGTCTGTGTGGCCAGGGTTTTGACTTCAGAGGCGACCACGGCGAAGCCCTTGCCGGCCTCGCCTGCGCGCGCCGCCTCGATCGTGGCGTTGAGGGCCAGAAGGTTGGTCTGCGATGCGATGTCGTTGATCAGCTGCACCACATCGCCGATCTGCCGGGCGGATCCGGCAAGCCTGCGGACGATCCCGTCGGTGTCCGCTGCACGGCTTGAGGCTTCGGCGATGATGTCCGAGGCGGTGGTGACCTGCCGGCCGATTTCGTGAGCCGAGGCGGTCAGTTCTTCGGTCGCCGTGGCAACGGTCTGGACGTTGACATTGGTCTCTTCGCCGGCCGCGGCGACGGTCGCCGAATTGGCCGAGGTGGTATCGGCGATACCGCGCATCTCGGCCGCACCGCGCTCCAGATCCTGGGCGAGACCGGTCATCTCGTCGGCGATGCCCCGCACTTCGCGTTCCAGGGTGTCGGCAAGACCCAGCGTCGACTCGCGACGGGCTTCCTCCGCCCGGCGTTCGGCGGCAGCCTGGGCAAGACGCAGACGCTCCGCCTCGGCAAGCGTGTCGCGGAAATTCACCAGGGCCCGATTGAGCCCGCCGATCTCGTCGCGGCGATCCGTGCCGGGAATGTCGATGCCGGTTTGACCTTCGGTCAGCCGCCCGATGACGCCCATCGAGGCTGTCAGCGGCCGCTTGATCAGCATGATGACGGTGATGGCGAGCGCGACGACGACCAGGATGACGAGAACGATGCCGCCGAGGATCATGCTGTCACGCACATCCATCGATGCGGCGCGCATCGAATCCTCGGGGATGTTGATGAACAGGCTCCAGGGCTTGTCGTAACCGGTGATCCTGACCGGCACCACCATCCTGAAAACGTTCTTTTCAAGACTGGGAGACCAGGAGACACGTTCCAGACTGCGACCTTCTGTCACGGCGCGGGCATAGTCGGTGATGTCCTCGGTGGTCAGATCTTTCATCGGCCGGCCGCGCAGTTCTGGCTTGGGGTGGTTGACCACAAGCCCCGCATCGGTGAACAGCAGCACATTGCCGGTGTCGAAGGGCTTGGTTTCGTTCAGCCGCTTGTTCCAGCCGTCGAGTTCGACGTCGACACCCGCCACGCCGATCGGCTTGCCACCGACCAGGATCGGCACCGATGCCGACAGCGTCATAACCTTCTGGCCGGCAATGTCATAGATGGTGGGCGGGGTCAGATAGGTTTTCCCGGTGCTCATCGGGATCTGATAATACTCGGAACCGGGGCCGGTATAGACGGTCAGCTGGCTGATGTTTTCAGTGCCGCCGATCCGGTTGACATAGCTGATGAAGCGACCGGTATCGTCCGAACGGGGCGTGTTGCGGAAGGCGGCATCGTTCCCGTCGAGCGCATTTGGCTCGAAGCCTGCCCAGACACCGAGCAAATGGGTCTTGTCCGCAAAAGTCCGGTCGATGATGGCGTCATAGGCACCGCGATCCGTCGTGCCATTGGCCTTAAGCGCGCTCAGTGAGCTGGCGAGCGATGCAGCGGTGCCCACATCAAGGGCAAGATCGCGCCCGACCTCTGCCGCCAGCTGCTTCGACAGGGTCCGTCCCGTCTCCAGCGAGGATTCGAGAACCCTGTTCTCCGCGATCCGGGTGACCGCCGTAATCCCGGCGGTCAGCAAAACGGCGAGCGCTCCGCCGCCGATGAGGATGATCTTCGATGAAAGCCCGAGCGTGAGACGCATACGGTACCCCGCGTTTATTTCCTACGTGTTCCGGACACACGGATACTTGGCTGCCGCCGGTCGGTGCAGCATTCTCGTCCATTGCGAGGTACTTTAGACGAAATGTGTTAATCAACTCCTTCAGTTATCAATGAATTTAGACCCATAAAATCGAAATTTATTCTGCAATACAAAACCAGAAAGGGAGTTTTGTATTTTGTGGTGGGTGGAATGTGCCCTCATGAAAGCCACGGCATCTCCGTATTGTTCAAGACTGTGTGAATATCATTGGTTTGCATCGATCTTTGGGACGATCACGGATTGCCGGTCCCGTCGGCGGACGGTTATACCTGCCAGGCGGATGACAGGCCCGACGGAGAAAGCACCGATGTCGACACCCATTGAGGATCCTGTGGCCGGTGGCTGTTTTGCGATCGGCCTCGACCGGTCCAGCAAGCCCTTCAACGCCGGTACGCTCAACCGGCTGGCGGCGGCGCATGGCGGATCCTACACCTTCACGGCCGGGGCTGACTGGCAGGCGAGCCGGCATTGGCGATTCTGGGAAGAGGCCGCCGCCGCCGAGGCCGCGGCGCCGCGGCCGACGGTGCCGCATCTTGCCTTCGAAACGCCGGCCGCCACGGTTTTCCCCGACGGCTTCACCCTGGTGGCCGTTGAACTGACCCCGGATGCCGTCGATCTGCCGTCGTTTCGACACCCGTCGCGGGCGATCTATGTTCTGGGCCCTGAGCGCGGGATGCTGGCGCCGGAGTTCCTGGACCGGGCGGCCCATGTCGTGAAGATCCCGATGCGCTTCTCGTTGAACGTTGCCATGGCGGCAAGCCTGGTGCTGTTCGACCGGCTGCGCTCCCGCGAACGGCCGGGGCCGGTGCAGAAGCTCAACCGCCGACAGGCGGAGGCGACCATGGCGTCCTTCCTGGACACCCATCGCAGCCTGATGGAGCCGCCGCCGCCGCCCTATGCCGATTGAGCGGGACAGTCAGATCAGGGCTGCATGCCCAGACGCTCCGCCGTCTCCCGGGCTTCGCGGCGGAGCGAATCGACCACGTTTTCAACGGCCCGCCGCAGCGTGGTCGCCGCCCCGGAAAGATGGCCGGTCGCGTCGGCAACCGAGGTGGCGGCTTCCGCCGTACGTCCGGCACTGCCCGCAACCTCTCCGATGGCCGAGGAGATGGTACGGGTGCCGTCGGCGGCCTGATTGACGTTGTGCGCAATCTCGCCGATCGCGGCGATCTGCTCTTCCACAGCGCTCGCGATGGTGGTGGAGGCCTCCCGCACCCGGCCGATGGTCTCGACGATCCGGGCGATGGCGGTCACCGCCTGCTCGGTGTCGCCCTGCGTGGCGGAGATCCTGGCGGTGATCTCTTCAGTGGCCCTGGCGGTCTGGGTCGCCAGCGTTTTCACCTCGGAGGCGACGACCGCGAAGCCCTTGCCGGCCTCACCGGCGCGGGCCGCCTCGATCGTGGCGTTGAGCGCCAGCAGATTGGTCTGCGCGGCGATGTCGTTGATCAGCTGCACCACATCGCCGATCTGCCGGGCCGAACCGGCAAGCCTGCGGACGATCCCGTCGGTGTCCGCCGCGCGGCTCGACGCTTCGGCGATGATGTCCGAGGCGGTGGTGACCTGCCGGCCGATTTCATGGGCCGACGCGGTCAGTTCTTCGGTGGCCGTGGCGACGGTCTGGACGTTGACATTGGTCTCCTCGCCGGCTGCCGCAACGGTCGCCGAGTTGGCCGAGGTGGTATCGGCGATGCCGCGCATCTCGGCCGCGCCCCGCTCCAGCTCGTGGGCAAGTTCGGTCATTTCGTCGGCGATGCCCCGCACTTCGCGTTCCAGCGTGTCGGCGAGGCCGAGCGTCGACTCACGCCGTGCCTCTTCCGCCCGGCGTTCCGCCGCCGCCTGGGCAAGGCGCAGACGCTCCGCCTCGGCCAGTGTGTCGCGGAAATGCACGAGGGCACGGTTGAGCCCGCCAATCTCGTCGCGACGATGGGTGCCGGACACGTCGATCGCGGTCTCCCCATCGGTCAGCCGGCCGATCGTGGTCATCGATGCCTTAAGCGGCCGCTGCACCAGCAGCCAGACCGTGACCGCAAGTGCTGCGACGATCAGGACCACGAGCACGATGCCGCCGATCACCATCGCATCGCGGATCTCCCAGGATGCCGCGCGCATGGCGTCTTCGCGGATGTTGACCAGCACGCTCCACGGCCTCTCTAGACCCGTGACGGCGACCGGCACGGCATTCCGGAAGACCATGGCCTCGACGCTGGGCGACCAGGCGGTGCGCTCCAGCGCCTCCCCCCGACGAACGGTATCGGCGAAATCTGCCGCATCGGCTGAGAGATCAGTCAGCGGCGCCCCGATTTTGGACGGATCGGGGTGGGTTACCGTCAGGGCGCCGTCGGTAAACAGCACCGCGTTGCCCGCATCCAGCGGATGGATCGCGTTCAGGCGATCATTCCATACCTTCAGATTGAGATCGACGCCGGCGACGCCGATCACCTTGCCGTCGAGCCGGATCGGCGCAGTGAGTGAGATGGTTTGCACATCAATGCCCGCAATCCGCCGGATCACCGGCGGGCTGGCATAAGGCTTGCCGGTCTCGATCGGCGAGCGGTAGAAGCCGGCATCCGGCCCGTCGGCATAGCCCGTGACGGCGCCGAGTTCGCGGGCCTTTTTGACCCGGCTGAACCGGGTGAGGTAGCGCCCGGTGTCGTCGGTGTTCTCCTCGCCCTGGAAGAGGATGTCCTGGCCGTCGACGGCATTGGGCTCGAAAGCCGCCCAGACGGCGAGCAGGTCCGGGTGCTCGGTGAAATTCCGTTCCAGGACGGCATCATAGGTCGCCCGGCTGCTGACCCCCTGCGCCTTCAGCGTCTCCATCGTACCGGCGATGCCGCGGGCGATCGAAAGGTCGAGGGAAAGGTTCCGCGCGGCTTCCTGTGCGATCTCCCGCGAGAGGGTGCGACCCGACTCGCGGGAGAGGTCGAGCACACGATCTTCGGCCACCCGGCTGACCGCCAGGATGCCGATCGCCAGAAGGGCTGCGAGCGCCCCGCCGCCGATGAGGATGATCTTGGCGGAGAGCCCGAGTGAGATACGCATGCGAAACCCTTTGGGCGAAGTGGCCGACGAACACCGAGACCCCGAAGGTATGCCGGGCTTGGTTAATCAATCATTACTAGAATCCGATTCACGTGATTTGCGCAAAAGTGCTGCATCATGCAAATCGGTTGGAAGATTCCGGTTCGTGTTTCCGGAAGGGCAGGACAAGAAGTCCGGGCAGCGATGCCTGCCCGGCCGGGTCGTCCTGAAGGCCGATGTTCATCGCGTCATGCCCCCCTGCCGGTGCCGTCCGGGCCAGGCCCGACAGCCTGTCCCAGAGGGTCAGCAGAAAGGCGTAATTGCTGTCGGTCTCGGCCGGAACCGTCGAATGATGGATGCGATGCCAGTCCGGTGTGGCAATGACGCGGGAGAGTGGCCGGTCTGCCCGGCCAAGATCGAGATCGGCATGGTTGAACAAAGCCGCCAGGCTCAGGGCCGCTTCGAAAGCGAGAACTGCCGCGGCCGGTATGCCGAGCACCAGAATGACCAGGATCTTCCAGCCGGCGGAGAGCAGGATCTCGGCGGGGTGAAAGCGCAGGGCCGTCGTCGTGTCGAGGGCGGTATCGAGGTGGTGGATGCGGTGAAGCCGCCAGAGCAGTGGCACACGGTGCATCGCTACATGCTGCGCCCAGATCGCGAGATCAAGCGCCAGGAAACCGACCACGGCGGCCAGCCATCCGGGCAGACCCAGCATCGGGAAGGCGCCCAGACCCTGCGCTTCGAAGCCGAGAGCGGCGCCGACCGCCGCAGCCGGCAGAACAAGACGCAGAACCAGGGTATCGATGACCGCGAGGCCCAGATTGGTGGTCCACCGCCGGCGACGGTCGAGCCTGTGACGACGGCCGCGCCGCGGCCGCCACCGCTCCGCCAGGGCCAGCAGCAGGAACCCGCCGAGGAACAGAAGGCCGCGGACAAGGCCTTCCACGGCGGCGATGCCGGCGGGATCGGATGTGGCGGGCATCTGCGGTAACCTCGACGCGTGATGGGGTGTCATCGTCGATATGGGGCGCAGTCGCCCGGCCGTCACCCTGCCAGTGCAGCCTTTCCGGCGGGCGCCGGCAGACGGGCCGGGGAAAACGGTGCCAGCAGCGCCTGAAAGCGGCTGGCACAGGCGTCCCAGGTAAAACGCTCCGCATGGCTGCGTGCTGCGCTGCCACCCAGAGGCAGGGCCCGGCGGATCGCGGCGCCGAGATCTTCGTCGAGCGCGCCGGCACCGCCGGCCTCGTCGACCACGTCGATCGGTCCGGTGACGGGATAGCCGGCAACCGGAACGCCGCTTGCCATCGCCTCCAGCATCACCAGGCCGAAAGTGTCGGTGCGGCTGGGAAAGACGAAGACATCGGCCTGGGCATAGGCCCAGGCAAGGGCGGCACCGCGGCGCAGCCCCGGGAAGACGGCATCCGGGTGCCGCCGCATCAATTCCGGCCGGGCCGGGCCGTCGCCGATCACCACCCGGGTGCCGGGCAGATCCGGCGTGTTGAGAAAGGCCTGGATATTCTTTTCCACCGCCACCCGGCCGACATAGAGCATCAGGGGGCGGGACAGATGGGGAAGCCGCGCGAGTTCATCATCGCCCTCAGGGGGCGGCGTCCCGCGGAGGGCGGGCGAGAAACCGTCGAGGTCGACGCCGCGGCACCACATGGCGACCCGCGAAAACCCCCGCTGCCTGAGGTCCTCGGCAAGCGAGGGGGTCGCAACCATGGTCCGCACCCCGGCATTGTGAAACCGGCGCATGAAGCCATAGGAGAGGCTGAGTGGCAGGCCGGTGCGGGCGGCGACATATTCCGGAAAACGGGTGTGAAAGGCGGTGGTGAAAGGGATGCCATGGCGCAAAGCCCAACGCCGTGCAGCGCTGCCGAGGGGGCCCTCGGTCGCAATGTGCAGGGCATCGGGGCGGTGGGCCAGGATCCGCCGCCCGACCATGGCCGGGCTGGCGAGTGCGAGCCGGATTTCCGGATAGGTGGGGCAGGGCAGGGTGCGGAAGTCGGCAGGCGCGATCACCCTGACTGCGGCACCACCTGCCGTCATGGCATCGACCATGCGTCCCAGCGTGCGGACCACACCATTGACCTGGGGCGCCCAGGCATCGGTGACCAGGGCGAGGCGCGTGACGGGAGGCGTGATGTCCTGGGTCATCGATCAGGCCGCCGGCTCACGCGCAGGGCGACGGGCATCGGCCGGCGCCGGGAGCAGCCCACCGGTGGTCTGGGACCGGCGGGCACGGGCCAGGGCCACGAGTTCGCGGCGGCGGGCGCGGGCGCCCCAGTCGAGGATCTGCAGACGGCCATCGCGGGTTTCGGCGATGGCCGTGCAGCTTTCGACCCAGTCGCCATCATTGGCATAGACGATGCCATCGGTTTCGCGGATGTCGGCATGGTGAATATGACCGCAGACCACGCCGTCATAACCGCGGCGCCGGGCCTCGTCGGTCACGGCATGCTCGAAGCGATTGATGAAGTCGACCGCTTCCTTGACCCGCTGTTTCAGATAGGCCGAAAGCGACCAGTAGGGCAGGCCGAGGCGCCTGCGCGCGATGTTCAGCCAGCGATTGGTCCGAAGCGCCAGGTTGTAGGCAACGTCGCCCAGCAGCGCGACGCCCTTGGCGTAGCGCACCACCATGTCGAAGGCATCGCCATGGACGATCAGGAAGCGGCGGCCGTCGGCCAGCTCGTGTTCGCTTTCGCGGACCAGTTCGATCCCGCCGAAGGCGAGGCCGGCATAGGCCATCAGACACTCGTCGTGATTGCCGATCACCCAGGTGACCCGGGTGCCCGCCGCGGCCTTGGCGAGGATCGCCTGCACGACCTGATTATGGGGCCCATCCCAGAACCAGGACCGGCGCAGCCGCCAGCCGTCGACGATATCGCCGACCAGAAACAGATGATCGCAGTCGACGGTGTCGAGAAAATCGAGCAGCAGATCGGTGCGACAGAAGCGCGTGCCCAGATGAAGATCGGAAATGAACACCGTCCGATATTGCCGACGCTCGCCACCCGTACGGCTGTCGACTGTTCGCCGGTCCTGGCCTGCCGGCGGCCGTCGGTGGGGATGGCCGGCATGGCCGTGATCGCCCGATGTCGTGGTACCCGGGCGGAAGGAGAGCGGCGGCTGAACTCGTGCGACCGTGGTCATCGGAAGGGCCCTCCGGGCGACTGGCGCCTGAAGCGGCGGAGCACCGCTCCCTCGGCACGTGTCGCTTTCTCGGAGCGAAGTCTTAACCCGTTCGACCGTCAGGTTTTATGGCGTGGCAATGACGTTCCGGTGACGATGGTTCAGGCAAGGAAGAGGTTTCGGAAAGGAAGGGGGTTCGGCAAAGAAGGGGCATCCCGCAACGAAAACGGGCGACAGCCTGCGCTGCCGCCCGTTCTCTCGAAACCCGGGAGCCCGGCTCCGCCTCAGTCGGCGGGAACCAGATCCACGGCCTTGTCACCCTTGCGCTCGGTGAGCAGGCTGTACTCGAGACGCTGCCCCTCGTTCAGCGTCGAGAGGCCTGCGCGCTCAACGGCGCTGATATGAACGAAGACGTCCTTTCCGCCCTCGTCGGGGGTGATGAAGCCGTAGCCCTTGGTGCTGTTGAACCACTTAACGGTGCCGGTCGCCATGTCTGGTCGCTCTTCCTGGTCTTGGTGATCCGACGGCCGCGTCTCCACACGCGATCGGTCCGCCGGACGTGATGATGGAGGCGGAA
Source organism: Tistrella sp. (assembly GCF_002684955.1). Lineage (NCBI taxonomy): Bacteria > Pseudomonadati > Pseudomonadota > Alphaproteobacteria > Geminicoccales > Geminicoccaceae > Tistrella > Tistrella sp. The sequence continues at coordinate 375,580 of NZ_NYWI01000029.1, forward strand.
AGTGACCGGACACTGTTCAGCGTCGATGCGGATCGCCGGTTCCTCCCCGCCGTCCGGCATCTTCCGGTACGCGCACTCCTGGTCCTGCGGCCATCCGACCCCGCATCCGCGCCCCGATCCGGTGCAAACCCGATCCGGCGCAGATGGCTGGCCTGACAGCCACCCGTCATGGCGCTTGTGGAAGCGCCATGCGTCGTCCAGGGTCTCCGTCGCCGGAGACCCGACCGGACACCACCCGCTGCCCCGCCTCCCTGCGGGGCCTGCGGCCGGGATCCGGAAGCCGGGTTGTCAGTCGGCCGGAACGAGATCGACGGCCTTCTCGCCCTTGCGCTCGGTCAACACGTTGTACTCCAGCCGCTGACCCTCGTTCAGGGTCGTCAGGCCGGCCCGCTCAACCGCGCTGATGTGCACGAACACATCCTTGCCGCCGGTATCAGGCGTGATGAAGCCGTAGCCCTTGGTGCTGTTGAACCACTTGACGGTGCCGGTCGCCATGGCGCGTCGCCCTTCCCTTCCGACTGCGGAGCCCGCCGTTCCCCGCGGCGGACGTCACGATACAAGGAGGCGTGGAAACCGGTGAGACGCCGAAAGGTTCCATGTCCCGGATCAGGGCAGGATCCACCACTCCAGGTAGCGCAATCCTCCAGCCTTTTCGGCTGCCGGTTTGGTTTTTGCTTTCGGAGAAACTGAGCGGCGATGGCGCCGTGCCGTTGCCTGAACGGGTAGGTCTGGAACCGCGCTGACGGGATCCGTAAGACTTGGCCGGACGGGGGCTGGGGGCGAAATCGCCTGCCGGTACGCGCGCGCTCCTGATTCCAGAGGTTCCGCCGGAACCCACCCGGAACACGACACCCCGAGCGCTCGAACGAAGACCGGGGTATGGTCGGAGAACGAGGCACGGAACCGTCCTGCGGGCGGGATCGCCTGCGGGTCATCGTCTGATTCGAAACGATGACTTCAACCACTATAGGCAGGTTCCAGGCCGGATGCGACAGCAAAATGGCGCGCAACCCCCTGTACGGCCTGGAATCACGCGCATGGCGGCACGGGGCGGGGGCCGTGCGGATCAGCCCACGCTCTGGCTGATCCGGCGAGCGGCATCGAGCAGTGCCGCCAGATTTGCGGCCGCACGGCTGCCTGCGATATGCGGGGTGAGGCCGGCGAGGGAAACGGCCGCGATCACCCGGCCATCGCGATCGCACACCGGTGCCGCCATGGCCGCCAGGCCTTCAACCACGTCGTCGACGGCGATGACGTGCCCCTGCGTGCGGATCCGACCGAGTTCCTCCCGGAACGCATCGGCATCGGTGATGCTGTGCGGGGTAAGCCGGCTCAACCCCTGGCCGATCGCGCGCTCGATCTCTGCCGACGACTGGAAGGCGAGCAGCAGCTTGGGGGCACCGCCGACATTGGCGGGCAGGGCACCGCCCACCGCCCACCAGCGCACCTGAATCGACCGGTCATGGTGGAACTTCTCAAGGCAAAGCGCTGAATGTTCGCGGTAAATCGACAGAAAGGTCGTCCCGTCGATCTCGCGCGCCAGATCGGTGAGGATCGGGGCCGCAGCCTTGCGCAGCCCCAGATTGTCAGGCACGGCGCTGGACAGCTCGATCATCGCCAGGCTGAGGGCGTAGCGATGGGTCTCGCGGTCCTGGACCACGAGACCCGCTTCGATCAGCGTCACCAGCAGCCGCCGCGTGGTGGCCTTGTCGAGGCCGGTCCGGGCGACGACTTCGGTCAGGGTCGCCCAGGGTTCGACGACGGTGAAGGCGCGCAGCACCTGGACCGCGCGCAGCACGGCACGCACCGTGGTCGGGCCACTGTCGCTCCCTGCCGTCTCGCCGCCCGCAACTGTCGTCTCGGGCTCGTCCCCCATCCGTCCGTTCGCCTTCATGCCTGCCACTTTCACCCATGCCGGCCGCTCGGCCGGGATCGCGTCTGCCGTCATCTGGCGCGGATATACTTATCCTGCAACTCTTCAATGCGCGAGTAGCCGATCAGGCTCTTGAACACCTGTGGCTGGGTGCGGGCGCGGGGCAGGTTGCGGGTGCTGTGGTCGCGCGCCAGCACGGACAGATTGTCGACCAGCGCCTGGGTCGCCGTCATCAGCGGCACCAGGGGGAAGGTGGCGAAGCCTGCGACCTCGGCAATTTCCTCGGGCGACAGTTCATCTTCCAGCCAGCCCAGGATCTGCAGGGACAGCGGCTTGCCCACCGCCTGCCGGAGCGCGACGAGATCGGCTTTCGACTTCACGCAGCGTGAAATCGGCTGGATGAGGTCGGCTCCGGCCTCGGCATAGGCCTGGCCGCGGCGGATGCACTCGTCCATGGTCTCGGCATCGGTGCGGGCGACGATGATGGTGTCCGGATCGCGGCGGGCATCGACGGCCGCCCGGATCTTGGCCGTGGCCTCGTCGATGGGCAGGATCTCGAGCGCACCGGCGACCACCGGGCAGCGCTTGGGCACGACCTGGTCCTCGAAGATCATCGCGGCGGCACCGGCCTTCTCGAAGGCGCGCACGGTGCGCACGATGTTGACCACATTGCCATAGCCGGTATCGGCATCGGCAACCAGCGGCATGTCGATCACGTCGCCGATGGCGCGGACCACACCCACATTCTCGGTCATGGTGTAAAGCTCGACATCCGGCTCTCCCAGCAGGCTGGCCGAGACGCCGAAGCCGGTGGTGAAGACGGCGTCGAAGCCGGCGTCGGCGACCAGCCGGGCCGACAACACGTCATAGGCACCGGCCATCCAGACGGTCTGGCCGGCCTCGATCCGGTCGCGGAGCATGCGGGCATGGGACATCGGTCGGATTCTCTTTCGTGGAAAGGAGCGCATCTGTCGTGCGGCGCGGCCGGCCGGGGGTGTCACCCGGCCGGCCTCAGGCGCGGTTACCTGCCGCCGCGAACCGGGTCGATCACGGCGCCGAGCGAGCGGAAGCCGCCATCCTTGAGCTGCATGAGCACCACGCCGGTCTGGCCGCGGCGCGAATAGGGATCGTCCGAGAGCGGCGCGAAGGTGATTGCGGGGCCGATCTTCTGATCGAAGCCCTTCATGCCTTCGAGCGCGCTGACCAGCTTCTCGCGGGTGGGGTCGTCGCCCGCCTGCTTCAGGGCTTCGGCGAAAGTCGCCGCCGCCGAATAGCCCATCAGCGCCAGGCTGGACGGGGTCGATTTCGGGAAGCGCTTGCCGTATTCCGCGACAAAGGCCTTGATCGCCGGGTTCTCGCCATCGACCGGGTCGTAATAGGAGGCGACATAAAGGGTCTTGCCGGCACCGCCGCCCAACAGCTCGACGAATTTCGGGTCATTCAGCCCGCCTGCGCCGAACACGGTCGGGTTCCAGCCCAGCTTTTCGGCATTCTTGAAGAAGATCGCCGCCTGCTGGCCCAGGGCATAGAGGATGACCACATCCGGCTCGGCCGCCTTCAGCCGCGCCACCTGGCTGGTCAGGTCGGTGGCCAGGCGCTCGAAATTCTGGACCTCGACCAGCTTCATGCCGTGGGTGGCGAGCTGCTTTTCGGTATAGTCCTGCGCGGGTTTACCCCAGGCGTCGTTCTGAACCAGCATCGCGACCTTTTTGGCGCCAAGCTCGTTCACGGCATAGTCGACATAGGCCGGGGCCTCGGTCGACTGCGGCGAGGGCAGGGCGAAAAGCAGCTTCCGCGGCGGATTGGTCACGGCATCCGAGATGCTGAGCGCGCCCACGATCGGCACGCCCTTGGGCTCCAGATATTCATAGGCCGCAAGCACCGTGGCGGTCCCCACCGGGCCGACCAGGGCGAGCACGTCGTCGCGCTCCACCAGCAGCCTGGCGTTGGCGACGGCCTTTGGCGGCTTGAATTCATCGTCATAGGAGACGAGTTCGATCCTGCGGCCGTTGACGCCGCCCTGATCGTTCAGCATGCCGAAATAGGTTTCCATACCCTCCTGCACGGCCTTGCCCATATAGGCGAGCGTGCCCGAGAGGGCGAGGGTGCTGCCGACCTTGACGGCGTCGTCGGAAACGCCGGGATCTGCGGCGAAAGCCGGGTGCGACAGCCCCGCCGGCAGGGCGGATGCAAGGGCGATGGCGGCGGCAGCCGTCAGCAGACGGCGGCGCAGCCGGTCGAAGCGCAGGGTCATCCGGTCTCTCCTCCCTGTGGTGCCGGGGATCTCTTGATGCGGGCGGATCCGCCGGCGGTGCGGATGCGAAGTCTTCAAGGGGGCGGATCAGCCGCCCAGATAGGCACGGCGCAGGGCATCATCGGCGAGCAGCGCTTCGGCCGGGCCCTGGACCGCCAGACTGCCGGTTTCCAGCACATAGCCCCGGTCGGCGAGGTCGAGCGCCAGTTCGGCATCCTGTTCGACGATCAGCATGGTGACGCCCTCGTCGCGGGCGATGTCGGCCAGCGCATCGAAGATCACGGCCTTGATCACCGGCGCGACACCCATCGAGGGTTCATCGAGCATCAGCAGGCGGGGCTGCGACATCAGCCCTCGGGCGACGGCGAGCATCTGTTGCTCGCCACCCGACAGCGTGCCGGCCTGCTGGTCCATGCGCTCGGCAAGCCGGGGGAAATAGGTGCAGGCGCGATCGATGCCCTGGGCCGTGGCGGCACGGTCGCGGGTCCAGCCGCCGACGATCAGGTTCTCGCGCACGCTTAATCCCGGGAACACCATCCGGCCCTGGGGAACATGCGAGATGCCGCGGGCGACCAGTCCTTCGGCCGGCTTGCCCGCGATGTCGTCGCCGTCGAAGACGATCCGGCCGTCGACCGGCTTCAGCAGCCCCGACAGGCAGCGCAGCAGGGTGGTCTTGCCGGCGCCGTTGGCCCCCAGCACGGCCACAACCTCGCCCGGCATGAGCGACAGATCGATCCCGTGCAGGGCACGGATCGCCCCATAGGCGGCGACGAGGCCCGAGACCTCCAGAATGGGCGTATCAGGCATGGGCCATCTCCTTCGTCGGGCCCAGGCGGCGCCGGTCGCGCCGGGGGATGGCATCCGCATCGCGATTGCCCAGATAGGCGGCAATCACGGCTTCGTGGCGCTCGATCTCGGGCGGGGTGCCGGCGGCAAGGAAGCGGCCCTGCTCCATGACCGTGATCCGGTCCGACACCCGCATCACCAGCGACATGTTGTGTTCGATCAGCAGGATGGTCAGGCCGTGGCGGTCGCGCAGCCGCAGCAGCAGGTCGCCGAGGGTGCGCGCTTCGGTCTGGTTCATGCCGGCGGCCGGTTCGTCCAGCAGCAGCAGTCTGGGATCCAGTGCCAGGGCGCGGGCGAGTTCGGCAAGCTTCTGACGGCCATAGGGGAGATCCGCGACGATGGCGTCGGCATCGCCGCCAAGACCCACCTCGTCGATCAGACCAAGGGCATGGTCGCGTTCGCGGCGTGCTTCGCGTCGTTCCGACGGCAGGCGCAGCATGGCCGGCAGAATGCCCGCCGACATCGCCCGGTCGCGGCCGATCAGCACGTTGTCGAGCACGCTCAGTTCCGGGAACAGCTCGAGGTTCTGAAAGGTGCGCGCAATGCCCAGCCGGGCGACCCGGTGGGGCTTGAGGCCCAGAAGTTCCTGGCCGCCGAAGCGGATGCTGCCGCGCGCGGCGTCGTAGAACCGGCTGACACAGTTGAGCACGGTGGTCTTGCCGGCGCCGTTGGGGCCGATCAGGGCATGGACTTCCCCCTGCTCGACGGTGACGTCGATGCCGTCCACCGCCTTCAGGCCGCCGAAAGAGATGGCGAGGTCGCGGATTGTCAGCAGTTCGGGTGCAGCGGTCACGGGCGATGCCTCCGGAACAGCGTGTGGCCGAGGCCCGAAAGGCCGCCCGGCAGGAACATCAGCGACAGGATCATGGCGAGGCCATAGACCGACCGCTGGACCTGATCGAGCCCCAGATAGGTAAGGCATTGCGGCACCGCGATCACGAAGGCGGCGCCCAGGATCGAGCCGCGGATAGAGCCCAGACCACCCACGATCACCATGGACACGAAGCTGATCGAGACCATCAGATCGAAGGTGGACGGGTCGATGAAGCGGATCAGCGGGCCGTAGAGCGCACCGGCGACGCCGCAATAGAAAGAGGACAGCGCGAAGGCGACGATTTTGAGGCGGGCGGTGTCGAGCCCCATGATCCGGGCGGCGGATTCGCTGCCCTTCACCGCCTTGAGCGCACGCCCCCAGCGGCTGGCCCCGAAATTGGCCCCCATCCACATCAGCACCGCGACCACCGCAAGCAGCATCCAGTAGGTGCCGGCGCCGCCGAGTTCCAGGCCGAAGAGATCCGGCGCGGCGACGCCCATGCCGTTCTCGCCGCCGGTCAACTCGCCACCCGATTTGGCGATCTCGGCGAAGATCATCACGAAGCCGAGCGTCGCCATGGCGAGGAAGACCTCTTCCAGGCGCAGCAGCGGGATGGCGAGCAGCAGGCCGACGACCATGGCGACAAGGCCTGCGGCAAGCGCCGCGACCAGCAGAGTGACACCGTATTCCCCGGTCAGGATGGCGGCGCCATAGGCGCCGATGCCGAAGAACACGGCCCCTGCCAGCGAGATGAGATTGGTGTAGCCGGTCAGCAGATTGGTGCCGAAGGCGGCCAGCACATAGACCAGCACCAGGCTGGCGATGAACAGGAAATAGCCGCCGAGGATGAAGGGCAGGGCCAGCAGAACGGCGATGCCGAGCCCGGCGAGGGCAAGACGGCCGGGGCGGCCGCGCGCGGCGGGCAGATCGAGGCTCATGGTCATAGGTCTCCCTCCGCCTCAGATCTTCTTGGTCGCGTGACGGCCGAGCAGGCCGGAGGGCTTGACGATCAGGATCGCGAGCATGACCAGGAAGGGCATGAATTCCTTGAACGCCGAGTCCACATAGGCGCCGGTGAGGTTCGCCGTCAGCCCGACGATGGCGCCGCCGACGAGCGCACCCGGCATCGAGGTCAACCCGCCCAGAACCGCGGCGGCAAAGGCGAAATGCAGGGCCTGCTGCATCATGGTGAAATGCAGGAAGGTCAGCGGTGCGATCAGCAGGCCGGCCACAGCACCCACCATATAGGAGAGCATCCAGGCGAGGCCGTGCATGCGGGCCACTGGCACGCCCTGCAGCCGGGCCGCGGTTTCGTTGCTCATGGCCGCCTGCATGGCGATACCGGTCCGGGCATAGCGGAAGAAGGCGAAGAGCGCCGCTGACAGCACCAGACAGGTCGCGATGATGCCGAGATCGGCAAGACTGACCGCCACGCCGCCGATCAGGATCGGCGCCTGCGAGAACGGCCCGGCCATATCGTGGGGATCTTTGCCCCAGATCCAGACCGCGACGTCGCCCAGGATCAGGTAGAGGCCGAGGGTGGCGATCGCATTGGCGAGCAGCGGCTTGCCGATGAAGCGGCCGATCAGCACCACTTCGATCGCAAGGCCGATCAGGGCGGCGGCGGCGATGGTCAGGATGGCCGCCAGCCAGTAGGGGACCCCGGCTTCGAGCAGGGTCCAGGCGATGAAGGCCGAGATCATGACGCCTTCGCCATGGGCGAAATTGATCACCCCTGTCGCCCGATAGACCAGCACGATGCCGAGCGCGACGAGACCGTAGATGGCACCGAGCGCGATGCCGCTGACCGCCATTTGCGCAAGCATGGGATCAGCCTCCGGCGCGGGCGCGATCGGCATCGACCGCGCGCTTGAGATAGGGCACCAGTCCGCCTGCTTCGAGCATCGCCCGGTCGGCGACCGACAGCGGTTCGAACGGCTTTTCCCAGCCCCTGGTCAGGTTGCGGACGCAGCCTGCCTGCCAGTCGACCTCCAGGCTGTCGAAGCGGTCGGTGGCGGCCGCGACGCCCGGACAGGGGATCAGCGGGAAGCCCATGCTGATTTCACCCCGCCAGAAGCCCGGCGAGAAGCCGTCGGCGATCACGCCCGCGACACCCAGATGGCGCATGGCGCGCATGGCCGGATAATGCGGATGGCCGTAGCCGAAATTGTCGGCGCCGACCAGCAGGTCGCCGGGCCGGACCTTCTGCGGAAAACCGGGCTCGTCATCCTTCATCACCAGCGCGGCCAGCGCGTCGATATCGGTGATCTTGATGTTCTCGACACCGATGATGCGGTCGATGTCGTAGTCGTCCTCGCGGAACACCCAGACGGCGCGACCGCGGAGATCGGGCAGCGACATGGGCTGCACTCCTGGATGGGAAAGATGGCGGAGAAGGGCCGGAAAGGCGGGGCCGGAGATGGGTGCCCCCGGCGGCGGGGCCGCCTTCAGAGATAGCGGCGGGGATCCGTGATCCGGCCTTCGATGGCGGCGGCGGCCACGGCTGCGGCATTGCACAGGAAGATCTCGGACTTCGGATGTCCCATGCGGCCGGGCACGTTGAGTGTGCCGGTAGAGACCGCCCGCTGGCCCTCGGCCATGGTCGCGATCCGGCCGAAGCAATAGTCGCAGGACGGGCTGCTGACGAAGGCACCCGCCTCGACCAGCGTGGTGATCAGGCCCTCGGCCGCGGCCTGGGCCATCAGCGCCCGGCTGGTCGGCACGACATGAAGCGCGAAGCCGGGGGCGATCTGACGGCCTTTCAGCACCTGGGCGGCGGCGCGCAGATCCTCGATCCGGCCGCTGGCGCAGCTGCCGAGATAGCCGGCCTGGACCTCGGTGCCGATCACCTCCGAGAGATCGCGGGTATTGGAGGGCGTGGGCGGCAGGACGACCACCGGCTCCAGCGCCGACAGGTCGACGGTGTGGCGGGCGGCATAGACGGCATCGTCGTCGCTGAATACCGGGTCGAGCGCGAGCTTCGGCCGGTCTCCCAGCCAGTCCGCGGTTTTGTCGTCGGGCATCATGACTGCGGTGGTGGCGCCGGTGAACATCGCAAGGCCGCAGATCGTCTGCCGGCTTTCGATGCTCATCTCCGCAACCGCCGGCCCGCCCAGCTCCAGCACCTTGAAGGCGGCGAATTTGGGGCCGAGCGCCCGGACCAGATGGTGGAAGACGTCCCGCGCCATCACCCCGGGCCGGAGAGAACCGGTCAGATCGATCCGCACCGTCTCCGGCACCCTGATCGAGATGGCGGGGCGGACGAAGGCCTCAAGAAGGTTACGGCGCAGCCCGATCGCCAGCGAACCGAAGGCGCCGAGCTGGCTGACATGACCGTCGAAATGGACCGCGAAGCCGCCGGGCACCGCATAGCCGACCTCGGCCGAGACCTGATGACCGATGCCATGGCGCTCGTAAAGGGCTGCGCCCTGTTCGGCGCACCAGGCCCGGGTCATCTGGTGAAGCTCTTCTTCCTTCGGCGTGGCCGTCGGAACCATGTGGTCGATGAAGATGGCGAAGCGGGATGCATCATCGACACGCTCTATACCGAAATCGTCCTGCATCTGACGGAAGATCACATCGGTATAGCCGGGAAAATCATACGCGATGACGAAATCGGGGCGGGCCTCGATTTCATCTCCGGCCCGAACGTGATCGCGACCTGAGGTCCGCGCGAGAACCTTCTCCGCGAGCGTGTAGCCCATGACTTGTCGTCCTCCCGTCGCGCCACCGGACTTCATGCGCCGGTGATCATCTTGACTTGAATGGATCCTGCGCGGCCTGCCCGTTGGTGTCAATACGCAAATCGTGGTTCATTTAGTGAACCAAATGAGGATCGGTGCATGAACCCCGGCCGAATCCTGAATTGCTTGATCCTGATCAAGGTCGGAGGGAGCATCGGGGTGGAGATTGTGCGTAGCAGCAATGAAGGGCCCGTGAAGGGCCGCAGGCTCAGCAGGAGGTTCCGACTCCATGAGCGGTCCGGGCGTGATCACCGCCGTGCGTGGCGCGGTGCTCGATATCCGTTTTCCCGCGGGCGATCTGCCCGCCATCGGCCATGTGCTTCACGTCCACGACGGCGACGCGCCCGAGATCGTGGCCGAGGTTCAGTCCCATCTGGACCGCGAGCATGTGCGCGCCATCGCCCTGATGCCGACCGGCGGGCTGCGCCGGGGGGCCGAGGCGATTGCGACCGGGGCGCCGGTGATGGTGCCGGTGGGGGATGCCGTGCTCGGCCGGCTGCTCGACGCGACCGGGCGGATCGGCGACAAGGGGGCGGCCCTGCCCGACGACGTGCCCCGCGCGCCGATCCTGCAGGCCGCACCGGCCCTGGCCGATCAGACCGCCGCCACCGATGTCTTCGAGACCGGCATCAAGGTCATCGATCTGCTGACCCCGCTCGCCCATGGCGGCAAGGCCGCGATGTTCGGCGGCGCCGGTGTCGGCAAGACCGTGCTGGTCATGGAGCTGATCCAGGCCATGGTGTCGGGTTATCAGGGCATCTCGGTCTTCGCCGGCATCGGCGAGCGGTCGCGAGAAGGCCACGAGCTGCTGCTCGACATGCGGAATTCAGGCGTGCTGGAGCGGACTGTCCTGGTCTTCGGTCAGATGAACGAACCGCCCGGCGCCCGCTGGCGGGTGCCGATGACGGCGCTTGCCGTGGCCGAGCATTTCCGCGATCAGCGGGGCCGCAACGTGCTGCTGCTGATGGACAATGTCTTCCGCTTCGTCCAGGCCGGCATGGAAGTCTCGGGCCTGCTGGGCCGGTTGCCCTCGCGTGTCGGCTATCAGCCGACCCTGGCGAGCGAAGTCGCGGCCCTTCAGGAGCGTATTGCCTCGGTCGGCGGGGCCGCGGTGACGGCGATCGAAGCGGTCTATGTTCCGGCCGACGACTTCACCGACCCGGCGGTGACCGCGATTGCGGGGCATATGGACAGTCTGGTCGTGCTGTCGCGATCGATGGCGGCCGAGGGCATGTATCCGGCAATCGATCCGATCGCCTCGTCTTCCACCTTGCTCGACCCGCTGATCGTGGGCGAAACCCATGCCCGCACGGCCGAAGAGGTGCGCCGGACCATCGAGCATTACCGTGAACTTCAGGACGTGATCTCGCTGCTGGGCCTGGAAGAGCTGGGGGCCGAAGACCGCCGCCTGGCCGAGCGGGCCCGGCGCCTGCAACGTTTCCTTACCCAGCCCTTCAAGGTGACCGAAGCCTTCACCGGCACACCGGGACGGTCGGTCAGGCTGGCCGATACCATCGCCGGTTGCCGCGCGATCCTCGACGGCAAGTGCGACGACTGGCCGGAAGATGCGCTCTACATGATCGGCGATCTGGAGGAAGGGCGCCAGCGTATGGAGGCCCGGCACCGGGACGAGCGGCGCGGGGATGCGGCAGCATGAGCGGGCGGCGCCTGCATCTGGTGATCGCCACACCCGCAACCGTCGTCCGCGACCTGGACGACGTGGTGTCGGTGCGAGCCGAGGATGCCAGCGGCGGCTTCGGCATCCTGCCCGGCCATGCCGATTTCCTGACCGTCCTCGACGCCTCGGTGATCGGCTGGAGGCGGGCCGACGGGCGTGCGGAATATGGTGTGGTATCGGGCGGTGTGCTGAGGGTCGAGGGCGGGTGCGATATTTCGCTGGCCGCACGCAGCGTGGTGACCGGTACCGATCCGGAACGGCTCAAGGCCGACATCGCCGCGGCCCGCGAGGCACGCGACGATGCCGACCGCAAGGCCCGCACGGCAGAGGTCGGCATGCAGACCCGCGCCGTGCGGCAGATGGTGCGCTATCTGCGCGACCGGCCCGAAGAGGCGACACCATGACCGGGGAGGCGACGCCATGACCCCGCCGCGCGACCGCCGTCAGGACCGGCGGATGGAGCAGGCCGCCGATCGCCAGGCCGCCCGCGAGGCGGCGAAACGCAAGGATCATGAGCCCGGGATCGGCCACCGGCTGGGGCAGATCGGCGTGCTCGGCTGGATGATCGTGACGCCGATGCTGCTCGGCCTGTTCCTCGGCCGCTGGTTCGACCGGCTGGCCGGCACCGGCATCACCTTCGCTGCCGCCCTGCTGATGGCGGGCGTGGCACTCGGCTTCTGGTCGGCCTGGAAATGGATGCATCGCCCATGAACGCCCTCTCGACCCTCACGGTGGATCCGACGGCGCTGGCGCTGGCATTTGTCGCGGGGCTTGCTGCCGGGGCCGGGTTTTTTCTGGTGCTGCGACGGAACACCGATCTCTTCGCCGGCGGCCGCATCGGTCTTGCCATAGCGATGCAGGTGGCGCGCTTCGCCGTTCTGGTGCCGGTTCTGGTGCTGGCGGCCCGCCAGGGGGCGGGGCCGCTGCTGGCGGCGGCCCTGGGTGTCCTGATCGCGCGGCGGGTGGTGGTCGGCCGGGTGCGCCGTCGATCCGCCGCCATGCTGCCCGATGGGGGGCGGTCGTCGTGATCGGATCACCGCTCGAAACCCCGATCGCCTTTCATCTGGGGCCGGTGCCGATCGCCACGCCGGTGCTGGTGACCTGGGGCATCATGATCCTGCTTGCCGGCGGTTCCTGGATGCTGACCCGGCGGTTGGAGCTGATGCCGGGCCGGATGCAGGCCGTGCTGGAACTGGTGGTCGAGGCCATCGACAGTCAGATCCGCGAGACCATGCGGGTGGAGCCTGCGCGGTTTCGCGCTCTGATCGGTACGCTGCTGGTGTTCATCCTGACCGCCAACTGGTCCTCGCTGGTGCCGGGTATCGAGCCGCCGACCGCCCATATCGAAACCGACGCAGCACTGGCCGCCATCGTCGCCGTCTCGGTGATCATCTTCGGCATCCAGGCGCAGGGGCTCGGCGGCTATCTGAAGACCTTTGCCGAGCCCAGCCTGGTGATGGTGCCGCTCAACCTCGTCGAGCAGATCACCCGGACCTTCTCTCTGGTCATCCGCCTGTTCGGCAATGTGATGAGCGGCGTGTTCGTGATCGGCATCGTGCTGTCGCTGGCGGGGCTTCTGGTGCCCATCCCGCTGATGGCCCTCGACCTGCTGACCGGGGCGGTGCAGGCCTACATCTTCGCCGTGCTCGCCATGGTGTTCATCGCCTCCGGGCTGGAAGGCGAGGGCGGCTCACCGTCCGCGCCCGACCATACGTCCACTGCTTCCTCCTCCCCTACCTCCTCCGGGACTGAGTCATGACCAACTGGATCGAGATCGTCAGCATCCTCGCCGCCGCGATGGCGGTGTCTTTCGGCGCCATCGGCCCCGCGCTCGGCGAAGGCCGGGCAGTGGCCGCCGCGATGGATGCCATCGCCCGCCAGCCCGAGGCGGCGCCCACCCTGTCGCGCACCCTGTTCGTCGGCCTCGCCATGATCGAGACCATGGCGATCTACTGTCTGGTGATCGCGCTGCTGGTGCTGTTCGCCAATCCTTTCGTCGGCTGATCGGCCCCTCGCCATGCATATCGACTGGTGGACGCTGGGCATCCAGGCGGTCAACGTCCTGGTTCTGATCTGGCTGCTCGGCCGCTTTCTGTTCAAGCCGGTGACGGCGATGATTGACCGGCGCCAGCAGGCGGCGCGGGCGATCCTCGGCGAAGCCGAGGCCGCGCGGCAGGCAGCCCTTGCCGAACGGGCGACCGCTGCCTCTGAACATGCGGCCCTGAAGGCCGGCCATGCCGCTGCCGAGGCCGCGGCGGTTGCGGCTGCAGATCGGGCGGCGGCCGCCGTGATCGATGCGGCACAGGCCGAAGCGGCGCGGATCACGGCGCGGGCTACGGAAGCGGCCGATCGCGCGGCGGCGGCGCGCACCACTGAAGTCGAGGCTGCAGCCAGGACCCTCGCAGCAAGGATCGCTGCGCGCCTGCTGGATCGCCTGCCGGTCGGAGCGCGCCTCGACGGCTTCATCGACGGGTTCGCTCAAGCCCTGGACGGCCTGCCCGATGCGGTCAAACGACGCTTCACCGATGGCGGTGAAACGCTGGTCCTGCTTGCCGCCACCGAGGTGAGCGCGGCCACCCGTGCAACGCTCGAAGCAGCCATCGGCCGGGTGCTCGGGTCAGTCCCGCCGCTGGAGATCAGGGTCGAGCCCGCCCTGATCGCGGGCTTCGAGGCCGCAGCCGATCATGCCGTGGTCACCAACAGTTTCCGCGCCGATCTGGCGCAGATTGCCCGGGAGTTCGCGCGCGATGACCGCCAGTGATCCGATCGAGGAGGCAGCCAGGGCCGAGGCCGGCGTCTGGCTGGCCGATGGCGAGGCCCGGCTCGATCGTGCCCGGCTGGGGGCTGCCGCCGAAGCGGTCGGCCGGGTGGAGCGTATGGGTGACGGCATCGCCCTGGTCTCGGGCCTGCCCGATATCCGGCTGATGGAGCTGCTGGATATGGGCGAGGGCCGCCGCGCCTTCGCGCTCACCCTCGACACCGGACGGATCGGCGCGGTGATGATGGATGACGGCGCCGGCATCGCAGCCGGCAGCCCTGTGCGCGGCACCGGCCAGGTGGTGACGGTGCCGGTGGGCCCGGGCCTGCTGGGCCGGGTCGTCGATCCGCTGGGCCGGCCGCTGGACGGGGGCGGGGCGGTGAAGGCGACGGAAACCCTGCCGGTCGAACGCCCTGCACCGGCGATCATGGATCGCGATCTGGTCACCGAGCCGGTGGAGACCGGCCTGCTGGTGGTGGATGCCCTGTTCGCTCTGGGGCGCGGCCAGAGGGAGCTGATCGTGGGCGACCGTGCCACCGGCAAGACGGCGGTGGCGGTCGACACGATCATCAACCAGGCCCATAGCGACATGATCTGCGTCTATGTCGCGGTCGGCCAGCGTGCGTCGGCCGTGCGCCGGGTGATCGATGCGGTGAAGCGTTTCGGGGCGCCGGAACGTACGGTGTTCGTGGTCGCCGGCGCAGGCGCGCCGGCCGGGCTGCAATGGATGGCACCCTTCGCCGGCATGACCATCGCCGAGGCGGTGCGTGATGCCGGCGGTCATGCGCTGATCGTGATCGACGATCTGACCCGCCATGCCGCAACCCACCGCGAACTCGCTCTGCTCACACATGAACCGCCGGGCCGTGAGGCCTATCCGGGTGACGTCTTCTATCTGCATTCCCGTCTGCTGGAACGGGCGGCCAAGCTGTCGCCGGAACTGGGCGGCGGCTCGCTGACCGCGCTGCCGATCGCTGAGACCGATGCCGGCAATCTTTCGGCCTATATCCCCACCAATCTGATCTCGATCACCGACGGCCAGATCGTTCTGGACCGCGGGTTATTTGCGGCCGATCAGCGGCCGGCGGTGGATGTCGGCCTGTCGGTCAGCCGGGTGGGCGGCAAGACCCAGACTGCCGCCCTTCGCGGGGCGGTGGGCCGGCTGCGGCTGGACTATGCCCAGTTCCTGGAGCTGGAGATGTTCACCCGCTTCGGCCGCATGACCGACACCCGCGTGCGCGACCGCATTCGCCGCGGCGAGGCGATCCGCGCCTGGCTGCGGCAGCCGCGCTATGCGGCACTCCGCCCGATCGACGAGATCGCCGTGCTGGTGGGGCTGTCGGAAGGCGTCTTCGACGGTCTGTCGAAGGATCAGGTGGAGACCGTCCGGCCGCGGCTGGCGGCACATCTGGACGCGTATGCACCCGGTGCTGCCCGGATCGTGGCGGCTGGCGGCAAGCTGGATGATGCCGCGCGGGCTGAGCTGGTCGCCGCCCTGAAGGAACTGACGGGTCATCTGCCGGCACCCGCTGCCACGGGGATAAACGGATGAGCGGCCGCCTCCACGACGTCGAAGCGCGGATCGGCACGGTTCGTCAGCTGGAGGCGATCGTGACCGCCATGCGCGGCATCGCGTCAGTCCGGGCGCGGGAAGCACGGGAACGGATACAGGCGGTTCGGGCCCATGCCGACATCGTCGGACGTGCGATCGGCGACGCCCTGGCGATGCAGGCGGGTGATGATCGGGGCGGGGTGCCACGGCGGGTGGTGCCGATGCGCACCGCCCTTCTGGTCGTCACACCCGATCAGGGCTTTGTCGGCGGTCTGCCCGACCGGCTGCTCGACCGGGCGATGGAAGTGGCCGGGTCGGCTCCGGTGGATCTGCTGATCGTGGGCGACCGCGGGTTGATGCTGGCGGGCGTGCGCGGGCTGGATGTGGCCTGGTCAGTGCCCATGTCGGCCCATGTGGATGACGTGCCGGCCCTTGCCGATCATGTTGCCGGCGCGCTCTATGACCGGCTCGATACCGGGCGGGTGCGGCAGCTGGCGGTGGTGCACGGGACGCCCTCGGCCGGCGGGGAGGGCAACACCGTCGAAATCATCCATCGCCAGCTGGTGCCGTTCGACTTCTCGCGTTTCCCGGTTTCTGGCCGGCGAGCGGCGCCGCTCATCACGCTGCCGCCTGCCGAGCTGCTGGACGGGCTGGCCGCGGAATACGTTTTCGCCGAACTCTGCGAGGTGTTGCTGCTCGCCTATGCGGCCGAGAACACCGCCCGCATGACCGCGATGATCGCGGCCAAGACGGGGATCGAACGGCGGCGCGAGGATCTGACCAATCTCGCCCGCCGGATCCATCAGGACGAGATCACCGACGAGATCATCGAACTTGCGACGGGCGGCATGGCTGTCGGACGCAACGGCGCCGGCTAGGATCGGGACGGGCCAGCACCGGAAGGGGTCAGGATCGGGAGGGGCGGCTCGCCGGCCTGGTTTCGACCTGCCCCATCCAGGCGGTCACCCGCTCTTCCAGCCGGTCGACTTCGCGATCGAAGGCGGCGAGATCACGAATGCCGTCTTCAAGCCGGGTCTTGAGGGCCCGATAGGCATCGTGCAGCTCCTGCTGATCGCGCGACAGCGCTCCACCCTCATTTCCGTCGTCATGCAGTTTGCGGGCCTGCATTTCGAGCATCGCGCCCATATCCTGAAGCTTCTTGGCGATCTGGTCGTGGCTGCTGCTGGTATCCATGGCGGTGGATCCTCCGACTGTGGCCATTGGCATCAGGACATCGGACCGCATCTTCCGGGATGCCAGAGGGGGGCGGCCGATGTCGCGTGGAAGACGCAGGACCGCCACGCTGCGCTCACTGCCCGCGCCGCATGCCCAGCGCCATCCCCCCGGCGGCCGTGAAGTTCCCCGCCATCGCCACCAGAATCGGCAGCAGATAGCTGCCCGAGGCGTCGTAGATATAGCCGGCGGCCGTGGGGCCAACCAGCGTGCCCACCGCCACGCAGGTATACAGAATGCCGATGATGCCGCTGACATTGCGGCTGCCGAAGGCATCCATCACCACCGATGGAAGCACGGCCACCCAGCCGCCATAGAACACGCCATAGAGGAAGGCGAAAAGGCCGAGCGCCCAGAGGCTGGAGAACCCGGCCCAGATGATCAGCGATGCGCCCATGCCGATATACATGCAGACCAGAGTCGTCCGCCGGCCCAGGCGGTCGGCGATCCCGCCGAGCATGAAGCGGCCGGCAGTGCTGCCGATACCGATCACGCCCAGAAGCAGTGCGGCAGTTGCGGGCGCCGTGCCGCGATCCGTGGCGTAGGGGACGAGATGGACGAAGGGCACGAAAACGCCGAAGGCCGAGATGGTGCCCGACAGATAGAGCTGAAAGAAGGCGCGTGAGCGCAGGGCTTCGGCGACCGACATGCCCGGCGCCGGACCGGTTCCCTGAACCGCGGCAGCTGTGCCGCCATCCGGCGCAAGCCCGCGATGGCGTGGATCCGCCTCCAGGAGCAGGGCCATGCCGGCGCCGAGGACAATCGCCGCGACGCCCATCACCACCCAGGCGGTTCGCCAGCCCAGGGCCTCGATCGCCAGAGACGCTGCCGGCGGAACCACCAGGGTACCGACGCCGATGCCAGCCACGGCGAGGCCCGAGGCGAAGGCGCGTTTGCGGGTGAACCAGCGCTGGACGCAGGCGATCGCCGGAACATAGGAACAGCCGACGCCCAGACCGACACCCAGGCCATAAGCGATATAGACCTGGTTCATGCTGGTCGCCTGTGCCGCCAGAATCATGCCCAACCCGACGAAGACCATGCCGGCCAGGGTGATCGGTCGTGCCCCCCAGCGATCCGCAATCGGACCGGTGATGAGACCGAGCGCGAAATACAGAAAACCGGCCAGGGAGAAGATCAGCGAGACTTCTCCGCGGGAGGCGCCGAACGTGCCCTGCAGCGGGTCGACGAAGGCGCTGAAACTGTAAGCCGCTCCGAAGCCGATGAACATTACGGCAAAGGCTGCGGCAACCACGAACCAGCCGTGGAAGACCGGGGATGCGGGGGAGGTGGTGGTCATGGGGAGCCCGGACGCCTTGATCTTGTTCTTCTGAGGAGGGGGACGAGAGGTCATCCGACCCGAAGGTCTTCTGCATACCCTGCGGTAGATTCCCGGCGAAGTCATCTTCTTCCGGAAGCGGCCGCATGTGGCAACAATTATCGGCCTTTGAAAAAATATGAATCATACGATGTTATAAGCCAGAAAGACGGGGGTAAAATAAGAACATTCCTGGCTATAATCCTTCACCCAGCCAGCCAACAAAACAGAGCTTAGACCTTTGCGAGACAGCCAACGCGCAGGAGACCGGTCATGAGCAGCAGTGGTGACGCCCGCGAACAGGCGCTGGAGGTGGCGGAACGGCTGGCCCCGCTGGGCCCGGTGGTCGTGAAGCGCATGTTCAGCGGGGCAGGGCTGTCCATCGACGGCGTGAACTTCGCCTTCGTGATCGGCGGCACCCTCTATTTCAGGGTCGACGACCAGAGCCGGCCCGCATACGAGGCCATGGGGCTGGAGCCGTTTCGCTATGACCGGCCCGGACGAACCGTCACCGTCGGGTCCTATTACGAGGCGCCGGACGAGGTTTTCGATGACGACGAGGCGCTTTGCGACCACGCATGGGCAGCCTGGCAGGCGGCGCTGACGGCATCTCGTGCCCGTCCTCCGAAAAAGCCCCGCGCCCCGCGACGCCGGGCGGCCGGCTGAGACACGAAAAGCTGCGACCACTGGCCGCGGCCTGGCTGCCATGAAGCTGCCACATGGCCGGGCTAGCATCCTGCACATGCCCATTCGTGCAGGAGCTGAACGGCATGGAGAAGACCGGGGTCGTCGACGCGCTCGGCCAGGTGCAGCTGTTGCTGCCGGCCTGGATCACAACCGCCCTTGCGGCAAATGACCGGCTGAAACTGTATCTGAGCGTCCTGCAGGCCGCCCGACATCGGGCGACCGGGCCCGGCGCTGCACCGGTGGACCTGACGCGCGAGGCGGCGGCTGCCGGCGTCGACGGCGCCTGGGCCAGCGAGGCGGTGGCAACCGCGACCCCCGATGCCGATGGCGTGCACCTGCCGGATCTGCCCCGGCTGCGGCAGCTGCTGGCTCAGGACCTGAAGCTGATGGCCCGACCACTGACCGACGGCGGCCATGACGAGACAGGCAGCTGGGCCCGGCGGGTTGCGGCCTGGGTGATCCGGCTCGACGGGATGGAGGGCAACCGGCTGGAGGATGCCGTGCTGACGGCGCTGACCGCCGGTCGCGACACGGTACCCGACGGCTTCCACCCGCTGGTGATGGATCTGCACAAGAGTCTGAACCGGCTGGCGACGGAACTGGCCGACGAGCAGATCGACGGCGCCCATGTCTGGGCCATCGCCGATGCCGACCGGCCGAGGATCGCCGCCTTCATGCGCGGGCTGAATCGCACCCGGCCGCTCAAATTCGATCACCCGGGCCTCGAGACCGCAGCGACCCGTGACGGGGAGCGGCTGCTGATCCAGAACGACATCGGCACCAACGACGCCCATGTTCTGGTCATCCAGGTTCAGGATCTGCGGATCAGCCTGACCTATTCGGATCTCCATCGCCAGCGCTTCGCCTTCTTTCAGACCATGCTGGGGATGATCGGCGCCGTGTGGTCGGACAGCGAAAGCCGCCGGACCCGCGGGCTGAATGCCGGCGAGGCCTATCACGTCGGCACCGCGATCTTCGATTGTGCGGACGAGGCGGCATTGCTCGGCACGCTGGAAGGTCTGGCCGCGCGGATCGTGTTCCTGATCGACTGGAACCGGGCACGCAAACGGCTGGCCCCCTTCGTGTCGAAGCTCGATGCGATTGCCGTCCTCACCGACGCGGCAACGCGTGAGGCAGGGCACATGGCCTGGCTGGTGGCCGGCGGGCCCGATCTGCTCCATGGTGCGATGCAGGCCGTGGGGCCCGAATACTTCCGCATCGGCGACCGGCTGGACGAGGTCATGGGCCGCACCGCCGCGATGGCCTTTCTGGTCGAGCTGATGGTGCGGGCGAAAGAGGCCCTGCTGCGCAATCAGCCGGCCGGGGTGGTGGCAGATGATGCCCGGGTGATGCTGCTGGCCCATCTTCGCCATCAGGTCAGCGAGTTCGAGGCACTGGCCGATCATGCCGGCTTCTGCCATGCGCTTGCCGAAGGGGTGCGGGACGGGCTGATCCATGGTCTTGAGCACGATGCAACGGCCGCAACCACTTTTGCCGACCGTGCCAAGACCTGGGAACGACAGGCCGACGAACTGGTCATGCGGCTGCGTGAACAGGCGGATCGCCAGCCCCATCGTCTGCCGATGCTGCGCCTGATCGAACGGGCCGACGACGTCGCCGATGCCTCTTGAAGAGGCCGCGTTCCTGCTGTCGGTGATCGCCGAGGGTCATGATCGGGGCTGGACGCCTGAGGTCCGCGAGGTGCTGCGCCGCCTGGCCGAGACCACCTTCACCGCCGCCCAGGACCATGTCCGCGCCCTGGCCATTGCGCGCAGCCTGGGGCCCGATGGCACAGCGGACGATCATGAAGAACTGGTGGCGGTCCTCTGGCGGATCGTCGGTGCCGAACGCGCCGCCGATCAGCTGTTGCGCGACGTCCGCCGCGTGCTCGCCCGCCACCTGACCGATGCCGCGACCCTTAATCTCGCCACCGATTTCGCGGCCGCTTTGGAACTCGCGACCGATGCCCTGCTGGTCACCGGCTATGGGCTGCGCGACCTCGCCTTCAGCCGCATGGGAGCCGGAGCATGACGCGCCAGACTGTGAAAAACGAGGGCATGGCCGGACCTTCCACCACCATCCCCGTCATCCTGCCGGGCGCTGCCCTGGCCGAAGATGCAAGCGCGGCGAGCCTTGGCAACAAGGCCTTCAATCTGGCCCGCATGGCGGCACTCGGCCTGCCGGTTCCGCCCGGCTTCGTGATCGGCACGGCCTGGTGCGCCCGGGCGCAAGATGTCGGGCCATCCCTGTGGCGCCCCGCGCTCGAGCGGCTGGAAGAGGCGACCGGCCGCGGGCTTGGGGATCCCCGCCGGCCTTTGCTGCTGTCGGTGCGCTCCGGTGCGCCGGTTTCGATGCCGGGCATGATGGAGACCCTGCTGAATATCGGGCTCTCAGACGCGACCGTCGATGGCATGCTTCGGCTGACCGGCCATCCGCGGCTCGTCTGGGATGCCTATCGCCGGCTGGTCGCAGGGTTCGGCGAGGTGGTGGCGGGTATCGATCCCGCCGCCTTCGATGCCGATCTGGACGCGATCCGCGGCACGGTGCCGGAGAGGGCGCTGGATTTCGACGCCCTGCGCAGATTGACCCGCCGGCATCTGGACACCTATGCCCGGGCCGCCGGCACGGCCTTCCCTCAGGATCCCGCCGATCAGCTTCAGGCGGCGATCCAGGCCGTGTTCCGCTCGTGGCAGGCGCCCAAGGCACGGTCGTGGCGGGCGTTGCATGCGATCGCCGACAGCATGGGCACGGCGGTGACCGTGCAGCAGATGGTGTTCGGCAATGCCGGCGGGCTCTCGGGTGCCGGTGTGGGCTTCACCCGCGACCCCACCACCGGCGTGCCCGGCCTCTGGGTCGATTTCCTGTTCAATGCCCAGGGTGAGGATGTCGTCGCCGGTCGCCGGTCGGCCGAGGGGCATGAGGCTTTGTCGGCCGCGGCACCGCATCTCTGGGCGGAACTGGTGGCGTCGGCGGCCCGGCTGGAACAGGCCTTCGGCGACATGCAGGACATCGAATTCACCATCGAGGATGGTCGCCTGTTCCTGCTTCAGACCCGCGACGGAAAGCGCACGCCGCTTGCCGCCGCACGCATCGCGCTCGATCTGCTGGACGAAGGGCTGATCGATGCCCGTACCGCCCGCGACCGTCTCCGATCCCTTGATCGCGCAAGCCTTGCCGAGCGGGTGATTGCCACGGCCGATGGACGGGTGGCCGAGCCGCTCGCCCGTGCGGCCAGCGCATCCGCCGGCGTGACGAGCGGGCCCATCGCCCTCGACGAAGCCCAGGTCGCGGCGGCGCGCGCCCGCGGCGAGGTCCCCATCCTGGTGCGCCGAGACGCGGAAACCCGGGATGTCGCCGCGCTCGACCGTGCCGGCGGGCTGCTCACCATGCGCGGCGCCCGCACATCCCATGCAGCCGTGGTGGCCCGGCAGCTCGGCAAGGTCTGTCTGGTCGGTTGCGGAGAGCTGATGATCGACGAGGCCGCGGGCCGGGTGGTGATCGGCGGCCGGATCTTCGGGACCGGCAGCCAGATCACGCTGGACGGCAATACCGGCACGGTTCATGCCGGTGCGCTTGAGGTGGTGACCCGCGAGCCCGAAGATCTTCTGGCCCGCATCGATACGGTCCTAGCCCCGGACTGATCCCAGGCGGGCGAGGCGTTCGAAACAGAGGTCGGTGGTGATGGCGAGCAGCCCGACCAGGACTGCTCCCTGAACCACATAAGCCGGGTTAGAGCCCGACAGCCCCTCGATGATCGGCGACCCCAGACTGACGGCACCGACGGTCGAGCCGATGGTGGCCGTGCCGATATTGATGATCACCGCCGTCCGGATGCCCGCCAGCATCACCGGGAAGGCAAGCGGCAGCTCGATGCGGAGCAGACGGCCGGTCGGGCCGAAACCGGCACCGTCGGCAGCTTCCTTCAATGCCGGCGGCAGGGCGCGGAGGCCGGCTGCCGTGGTTTCGACCACCGGCAGCACACCGTAACAGGCAAGCGCAATCAGCGTCGGCAGCGGACCATAGCCCACCGCCGGCACGGCCAGGGCAAGCACGGCAACCGGCGGAAAGGTCTGCCCCACGGCCGTCGCCATGTCGACCAGGCGGGCGAAATCACGGCCGGCGGGCCGGGTGACGAAAATGCCGACGGCGATGCCGACCAGGCAGATGATCACACTCGAGGCCGCCACCAGCCCGACATGCGAGAGCATGAGCGTCAGGAAATCGGTCCGGGTGTAGATCGGCCGGGGCAGGTCGGGATAGAGCGCCCGGAACAGGGGTTCGGCTGCCGGCATGGCGAGCGTCGCGATCACCAGCGCCGCAGCGGCCCAGGGCAGCGGATCGCGCCAGAGCGGGCGGCCCGGGCGACCGAGGGGCGGGGTGCCGGCAAGGCTCATCCTGCCACCAGCCCGCCCAGGGTCACCACCCCGAGCCGCCGACCAGAGGCATCGGCCACCGCCAGCCGATCGGCCCTGGCCGCCACCATGGCACCCAGGGCCAGGTCCAGCGGCATGTCCGGATGCAGGACCGGCCCGCCCGCGACATCGGCCCCCACCTCGATCCGCTCCGCCACCGTGCGGGTACGAAGCATGCGCAAACCGGCGAGCGGGCCGCCGACGAATTCCCGCACGAAATCATCCGCCGGCCGGGCGAGCAGGGCGGCCGGGCGATCGATCTGCACCAGCCGGCCATCACGCAGGATGGCGATGCGATGGGCGAGGCGAATGGCCTCGTCGACGTCATGGGTAACGATCACGATCGTCTTGCCCGTGGCCGTCTGAATGCGCTGGAGTTCGGTCTGGATCTCGTCGCGCGTGACCGGGTCGAGCGCGCCGAAAGGCTCGTCCATCAACAGAACCTCGGGATCGGCGGCCAGCGCACGGGCAACGCCCACGCGCTGCTGCTGGCCACCTGAAAGTTCATGCGGATGGCGGCCGCCGAACTCCGCCGGGTCCAACCCGACCAGATCAAGGAGTTCATCGACCCGCACCCGGATCCGGCCCCTGGGCCAGCCGAGCAGCACCGGCACGGTTGCGACATTGCGCGCCACCGTCCAGTGCGGGAACAGCCCGATGGACTGGATGACATAGCCGATGCGGCGGCGCAGTGCGACGGGCTCCAGGCTCGCGATGTCGGTGCGGCCGAGCGTGATCCGGCCGGTGTCGGGCTCGATCAGACGGTTGACGAGGCGCAGCGTGGTGGACTTGCCGGAGCCCGAGGGCCCGACCAGCGCACAGATCTCCCCCTCGGGCACCGTGAAGGAGAGGTCTTCGACCGCGGCGCGGTTGCCGTGGAATTTGCTCACCCCTTCGAAGACGATCATGCTCATGACGTGCGGGCTCCGGTCAGGCGGGTGGCGAGCCAGGCCGAGGCGGCGCGCAGCACCACATCGGCGGCGAGGGCGAGGGCGATCGCGGTCAGCGCCCCCAGCAGGACCAGATCGGTTGCGGTCTGACCCAGGCCCTGGAAGACGAAGGCGCCAAGCCCTCCGGCACCGATCAGCGCCGCGACCACCGCAAGGCCGATCGTCTGAACCAGCACGATCCTGAGACCCGCGAGCAGCACCGGCAGGGCCAGCGGCAGCGAGACCTGCACCAGGATCTGACGGTCGGAGAGCCCCATGCCGCGGGCGGCCTCTATCGCCGCCTCGGGCACCGAGGCGAAGCCGGCGACCACGCCGCGCGCCGTCGGCAGCAGGGCATAGAGGGCAAGGGCGATCACCGCCGGCGCCACGCCGATCCCCGACACACCTGCCGCCTTCAGCGCCGGCACGGCGGTGGCAAGGCTGGTCAACGGGCCGATCAGCAGGGCGAAAAGCGCGATCGAGGGCACGGTCTGGAGCAGGTTGAGCACGCCGAAGATCAAGGGCGCCGTGCCGCGCCGTGCCCGCGCCCAAAGGCCGAGGGCAGCACCTGACGGCAGAGCGATCGCAAGCGCCAGCGCCACCAGCTGCAGATGACGTAGGATCTCGACGCCGAACCGGTCGCGGCGAGCCATGTATTCGCGCATCAGCGACAGATCATCGAGCCGGCCAGAGGCGACCACTGCCCAGATCAGGCCGAGCAGGACCACCACACCCAGCGGCCCCAGCACCGGACCGGGCCTCAGCCGGGCCACGGCATCGATCAGGACCAGAAGTGCCGCGGCGGCCAGGATCCAGAAGCCGGCGCCGAAGGAGGTGCGGGCGGCGGTGCCGCGTTCGGCAAGAACCCCGGTGGCGATGTCGCCGGCAGCAAAGAGCAGGCCGAAGAACAGCAGGCCGGCAAGCGCCGCCGCGATCAGATCGGCACCGCGCCCGGGCCGGATCAGCGCGGTGGCACCCAGCCCCGCCAGGATCAGCACCAGGATGGCGAATTCGGCCCCCGGAAGGGCGTCGACGGCGGCCACGGCACGGCCGGACAGGATGCGGTTGGGGGCGATGGTCACGAAGCCCGCGAAAGCGGTCGCCGCCGCCATCGCCATCACCAGAACCGCCAGCAGCCGGTTGCCGCGCGGGGAGGGGCGCCCGGCGGGCGCCGCCTCGTCGTCGACGGCATCCAGGCCGTCGAGCGTGCTCACTTCAGCAGCCCTGCCTTCTTCAGATGGGCTTCAGCGACGGCCCGCGGATCCTGACCCTCGATCTGGACGCTGGCGTTCAGCGCCTGCAGGGTTTCGAGGTCGAGGGTCTGGAAAGCCGGCTCCAGCAGGCCCTCGATATCGGGATGCGCCTTCAGCACCGCACCGCGGATCACCGGGGCGGGTTCGTAGACCGCCTGGACGCCCTTGGTGTCTTCCATGACCTTCAGCCCGACCGCCGCGATGGCGCCGTCGGTACCGTAGACCATGGCCGAATTGACCCCGGAAGTACCTTCGGCGGCGGCCTTGATGGTGGCGGCGGTATCACCGCCCGACAGCACCAGCAGCTGGTCGGCCGAGAGCTTGAAACCATAGGCCTCCTGGAAGGCGGGCAGGGCGGCCGGGCTTTCCACGAACTCCGCCGAGCCCGCGAGCTTCACATCGCCGCCGCCGGCGACCCATTTGCCGAAGTCATCCAGCGTTGCGAGCTTCTGCGCCTCGGCCACATCGCCGCGCACGGCGATCGCCCAGGTGTTGTTGGCCGGCGCCGGCTGCAGCCAGACCAGATCATTGGCCTCGGCATCCAGCTGCTTCGCCTTGGCATAGGCGGTATCCGCCTTCTTCCAGGCCGGATCGGCATCGATGTTGAAGAAGAAGCCGGCATTGCCGGTATATTCCGGATAGATATCGATCTCACCCGCCAGCAGCGCCTCGCGCACGATCTTGGTCGGGCCGAGAGAGATCCGGTCGTTGACGGTATAGCCGGCATTCTCCAGCACCAGGCGGATGACATTGCCGAGCACCGCACCTTCGGTGTCGATCTTGGAGCCGACTGTGATGGCGTCGGCCGCACGGGCGGGGCCCGTCACGACGGCAGCGGTGCCGAGGGCGAGCGTGGCGGCGAGGGTGAGAAGGCCCGCACGGCGGAACAAGGTGCGGCGATCGATGGTCGGCATGGAGCGGCGTCCCCCATTGGTTCCTGACAAGACGGGGGCGGGTCTCTGCCGCGCCACCCCGGAACGTCTGCGACGTCTGTCTCTTTTCCGATGCCGGCGGCCTTTGGGCAGGCTGCCGGCGCGACGCGAACAACGGCAGCGGCGCCGTTCTCGTTCCGTCCATCCTAGCAGCCGTTTCCGCGCTTGCCGAACCCGAAGGGCGGAAATTCGCGCTGGACAGGCACCCAACTGACAGAATGGCGTCAGGAAGTCGCCCGCCCGCACATCATGATCCGACCCGCGCCTCAGATCCTGGCGAGCAGCGCCGCCAACGCCAAAGCCGCCGGTAGCGCCTGGATGAACAGGGATCTTGCGGCTCGCCGTTGCCGCACCGTAGAGCCCCGCCACCACAACCGAGACCAGGAAGAAGAGGAGGAAGGCGAAGCCCTCATCGCCACCGCGCACCAGACCATAGATCAGGCCGGCTGCCAGAAAGCCGTTATAGAGCCCCTGATTTGCGGCCAGAACCCGGGTCTGCGCCGCAAAATCGGCCGTGGTGCCGAAGGCCTTCCGACCGCGCGGCGTGTCCCAGAGGAACATCTCCAGGACGAGAATATAGGCATGGATGGCCGCGACCAGCGCGGCAAGGATCTGGGCAATCATGCGGGCCTCCGCGGGGTGGATGCCGCATGGGACAGTCCAGTCGGCTGTCTCAGTTAAGCCCGATGGTGACCATTGGGTCGATCTCCGATGACGCCAGGATTTCCGAGCCAGGTTCCGTGCTTTGCGACCGTATGCGATACCGCTATGCTCACAACACGAGACGATATCGGAGACGGCGCCCAGGTGAGGACAACACGGATCGGCAGACGGCTCCGACGGGGCGGTATCGCTGCGTGCCTTGCTCTCGGGGCAGCCTGTATGACCCCAGGCGCCGCCACGACGGCGGCAGCAGATCGGGCTTCCGTCGCACTCACCGAAACCGAACGGCTATGGCTGGCGACAAGCGGCCCGGTGACCATGTGCGTCGACCCGGACTGGGAGCCTTTTGAGCGGATCGACGAAGCCGGCCGGCATGTCGGCATCGCGGCCGACCTTCTCCGTCTGGTGGCGACACGGCTCGGCATCGACATCGTGCTCTACCCCACGGCCAGCTGGGATGAAAGCCTCGCCGCTTCGAAGGCCGGGCACTGCCGGATCCTCAGCTTTCTGAACCGGACGCCAGAACGTGAGCGCTGGCTGGTGTTCACCGCACCGATCTTTCGCGACCAGAACATCGTGATCACCCGTGAAGAGCACCCCTATATCGGCGACCTTCACGGGGTCAGCGCCGAGACCGTGGCCCTGCCGCGCGGCACCATGGTCGAAGAGCGGCTGCGACGGCTCTATCCCAATCTTCAGATCACCACCACCGGCAGCGAGCCCGAAGCGGTCGAGATGGTTTCGGAACGCCGGGCCGACATGACCATCCGGTCGCTGATCGTCGCCGCCTATGCGATCCGCAAGGAGGGGTTGTTTAATCTGAAGATTTCGGGCCAGGTTCCTGAATTGACGAATGAATTGCGGGTCGGCGTTCTGGCCGGAGAACCGATGCTGCGCGACATTCTGGACAAGGGCATCGCAACGGTCACGGCGCAGGAGCGGGACGCGATTTCCAATCGTCATGTCGCCGTACAGATCCAGCGCGGGATTGATTATCGCCTCGTCTGGCAGGTCGGTGCCGCAGCGGCGGTGCTCCTGCTGCTTGCGCTCTACTGGAACCGTAAACTGGCGCAGATGAATCGGGAACTGGTCCGCCTGTCGACCACAGACCCGCTGACCGGGCTGTTCAATCGGATGAAGGTCGACGGTTTCCTCGAGGAGGAACTGGCCCGTGGCCGACGAACCGGCCAGAGCTTCGGGGTGATCATGCTCGATCTCGACCATTTCAAGGCCGTCAACGATCAGCACGGCCACCAGCTGGGCGATGCCGTGCTGGTCGATGTGGCAGCCCTGCTGCGTGCCGGCCAGGGCCCGGGCGGCTTGGCAGGGCGCTGGGGCGGCGAAGAATTCATCCTGGTCTGCCCGGGGGCGGATCTGCCCGAAACCGCCCGGCGGGCCGAGGTGCTGCGGGCGGCCATAGCCGCCCATGGCTTCGCGGTCGGCCCCTGCACCGGCAGTTTCGGGGTTGCTGCCTGGCGCCCCGAAGACCGGGTCGAGGACATCGTGCGCCGGGCCGATGCGGCGCTTTACGATGCGAAACGCGCCGGCCGCAACCGGGTCTGCCGCGCGACGGATGAAACCAACGGCATGCGCGCGCAGGCAGCCGGCTGAACGATCAGCCAGCCACCGAGCGCAGCCACCCGGCCATCCCGGCCATGGCCGTATCACATTGCGGGAAACGCGCCACCGACCCCGGATGGACGGGGAAGTTGTGATGCATGTCGGGTGCATGCAGATGCGTCACCGACACCCCCTCCTCCGCCAGCCGGCGGGCGATGGCAATGCCTTCATCCCGCAGCGGATCATATTCGGCGGTCGCCACCAGCACCGGCGGCATATCCGGCAGAACACCCGCCCGCAGCGGCGACAGATCCGGATCCGCCGGATCACCATCGGGCGCATACTGGCGCCAGAACCAGTGCATCGCCTCGGCCGTCAGCCGATAGCCCGTGGCATTCTCGACATAAGAGGCATGGCCGCCCGAGGGATGATCGGTCGCCGGGTAAAGCAGCATCACCCCGGCGGGCCGCACCGCCGCCTGACCATCCGCGCCACCCGCCGCCAGCAGAACCCGGCGGGCCGTCACCATGGCGAGCTGCGCCCCGGCGCTGTCCCCGCCGAGCAATACCCGCCGCGGATCGCCACCGAAACCCGCCGCCTCGGCCACCGCCCAATGCCAGGCGGCGAGGGCATCATCCCGGGCGGCGGGGTAGGGATGCTCGGGCGCCAGCCGGTACTCGATCGAGAGAATGATCACCCCGGCCGCATTGGCCAGCAGCCGGCAGAAGGGATCATGGGTCTCCACCGACCCGAACACCCAGCCGCCGCCATGGGTATAGACCAGAACCGCCGGCGCCGACGTCATCCGCTCGGGCAGATAAAGCCGCCCGGTCAGTCCCGCCCCAATCACCACATCACGCACCCGCACCGCATTCGGCAGACCAGGGATCGCCTCGCGCGCCAAGAGCGCCCGCACCATCCCCTCCCGCGCCTCCCGCACCCGCGCGGCATCATCGGCAGGCGGGGGGCCGGAGACGGCGTCGAGCGCGTCGAGGTATTGGCGCAGGGCAGGGTCGATCGGGTGGCGGGGGGGCATGGGGGCGATCTCCTTGGGGCGTGCTCTGGCATGCGGATGGGCGGCAGATATCGTCGGAGATTGTCGGGAATGAGTCCACTTTTACGGGCACGGGAACGTCCTGCACCCGGAACGAAAAAGGCGTTCCAATATCATCCGGCCCGCCGCAAACTGCTGATGCTCGACGCAGCCGCCAATCGCTTGGAAGCCCTGCGCGGTGACAGGACTCGATCAGGGTCCATGATCGGTGGCTGCCATGCGTCATCTGTACAGAAGTCGGCCCCCGAGACGTCGAAATCGTGGACGCCCATTGAGTCCCACCTTGGCTGAGCCCCGCATGGAGGGCAGGGAGGCCCGACGGTGATGCCGACAAAATACGAGCCCATCCACCCCGGTGAGATCCTGAGCACCGAATTCCTCGACCCCCTCGGTGTCTCCGCAACGGAACTCGCACGCGCCATCCACGTGCCCCCCAATCGCGTGACCCGTCTGATCAACGGACAGGCCGCGGTGACTCCTGACACGGCGCTGCGACTGGCCCGCGCCCTGCGCACGACGCCGGAATTCTGGCTGAATTTGCAGATGCGATTTGATCTGGATATGGCCGCAGATGCGGGTGGAGTGATGGATGATATTCAGCCGATTGTTGCTATGTAAATAAATGCACTATTCGAACGGATCACACCTTGCCATCCCGCCTTTCAATGGCCTGGATCGCGCTCTCTGGCAGTGAGGCGTATAATGCCGCGATGTGCTTGGGTTCGGATACGGTCTTATCCACGATCATGTTCAGAAGCGTGATAGAGTGTCTCGGCAGTTTTCCGGTCGTCACGCAGGTCGATCTGGCCGGGGTGTACCGCGCTGTTTCCCACGACACGCACGATGTCGAGGGCCTGTTGCACCCTCGGGTCGAGCCCGCCCCTCACAAGCGCACCAATATCCTCGTTAATATTCTTTCCGGGCTGACCCAACTCCTTGCAGAGCTTCTGAATTGCAAGACGGATGAGTGCCGCCGCCCCCCTGGGTGACTGATCAAGGATTGCGCTTGCTTCATCATAGTCCCGGCGGATGTCTTCGGGCATGTCCGGATTGGCGGCCGGTGCGCCGCCCGCACGGGGATACACGATCGTGTCGTAAATCCAGACCGCGACCTTGTCGCAACTCATGCACTTGCTAAAATTCATTGCTTGGATCTCACGCCCAGGAAAATTATTCTGTGCGCTGGAGAGTTCCGGTGCCTTCCGTTCTTGTGAAGAGCATAAGAGCCCGTCCGGAATGTTATTAAATCCGGTGAATCTGTTGTGATTCGATGCCGCCCCAAAGGAAATGGGAGCGGACAGAATGTGGACGACGGAACCCCGCCGTGTTTATGAGCGGCCGGGGCTGAGATATCCGAGCGACCTGACGGATGAAGAATGGGCGCTGGTCGAACCGCTGATCCCGCCCGCGAAGCGCGGCGGTCG